>DASRBG010000106.1:0-58789 GCA_035653735.1 Gemmataceae bacterium | reverse complement strand
AGCGTACAGACCATTGAAAATGTCGTCCCAGACAGCGGTGACGCTGCCGTGGAAGGGGCGCGGTTGCTTGTCACCCGCCGGCGAGACACCGGCCGCCAGGACGAGGCACACGACGCCGCTAAGGAGGAAGACGCGACGCACTTTGGCTGTTTTCCACGGTCGAGAAAGGAGAATCATCGTTGGCTTTCCTTTATGGTCCGCGATAGAGTGAAGAGACATCAATCCCGGCGCGCAGACCGAGCGCCGGAGCGATGCCGGGCCGGTGCGGCTTCTGCTCGGCGGCGAAACGCGCCGGCCCCCATTCTTTGCTGTAACCGCCTACTACATCACAATGCGTAATCCGACGGCAAAACGGCTCACGAAGATCTTTTTTCTTCGTGCAGGGGTATCGAGGAATGCCTCTAGGCTACGAGGCACAATCCAGGCACACCCTGTTGGGGCACGGTCTCCGGACCGTGCCCCCGTCGCCGACCGCAGGTCTCCCGCTTTCCGTGGAGACCTGCGGTCAACGGACTGGCACGGTCCGGAGACCGTGCCAGAACAGTGCTATTTCTTGCTTCCCGCTTCCGACAGCTTGCCCAGCGACGAGGTATCGCGCACAACTCGGATTGCGTTATTCATGAGTTCGCCCTCCTGTGCTGGATCCCTCGCTGTCTCTAGGGCTTGTTCGTTTTCCTTCTCGCTTCCAGCTCTGTGATCAGCTTCTGGAAGTCCTCGCGATCATGCAGCAACTCGAGGTCAGCGTCCGTCTTGATAAAAGCCGCGTTCTTGAAGCCCGCCTGTACCGTCTGGCGGAGTAGGTCCATTGCCTGATCGCAAAAATCGCCAGCCAGCTTTTGCCGCTGAGCTTGGGACATCTTGGCGTTCCTGGCTACGTATTTCGCGTAACTCGCGGCCAGACAGGCGGCGTTGTAGCGATCGAGAATCGGCTCAGACAAGCCGGACTTCAGTCGATCAATCAGTTCCATGACAATCTTTCGGTCGCCCGTGGCAGCCGCGATAGTGCCCACGGTTGCAAGGCATACGGAGTAATAGCGCTTGTACCAGGGATGGTTCGGTTCGTTTCGAAACGCCGCCTCCATTCGGGTCCGCGATCGCTCCGCGAGCCTGCGTGCTTCGGCCGGCGCGTTGTCTAACAAGCGCAAGCGCGCCAAAGCGCTCAGGGAAAGGGCCAGTTCCGCATGGAAACCCGACCCCTGAGGGAACTCATCGACCAGAGCTTCTTGTATCGCGACCGCCTCTCGGCACGCCGCCTCCGCCTCAGGGAATCGCCTCGCTCTCACCAACTGGTTCACACGTGCATGGGACAGGAAACTGGCAAGGTGGCTGCGGTAATCCGGTATGGTTGGGTAAGTTTCGGCGAACTGGCGATAGCTCGCCAGGGCATGAGCGTAAGCGGCATCGGCGTTTCGACCAGCATCGAGTAGCACGTCGCCCAGATGTTCATAGTACATGGCCAACCCCAAGCGGAAGTGAACGACTGAGGGAAACTCCTCGGCGAGCCTCCTACGGACCACCAACCCTGATTGCGCTGCCGACACGGCTCCTTCCCCGCCGTCCACGCAAATCATTGCATTGGGCTTTGTGAACTGGATCATGCGCACAAAGCCATGGAGTCCCTCAAAGTCGCCCATGCTAAGCAGGGCTTTTGACAGCCACCTACGATTCTCCGCAAAAAGCTCCCGGTATGCCGGCTGGCGCGGGTTCAATGTAATCGCTGCCTCGTGATGGCGGCATCCCTGATCGAGGAGAGCTTTGGCTCCCGCTGCATCTTGGAAGGCTTCCAGGCGGCGTGATGACAAGCATAAAAGCGTTTCGGCCAGCTCGCTCTGGTAGTCCGCGTTGAGCGGGAAGTCGTCCGCCAGCTTTTGCCGGACTATCAGCGCGGCACGGGCACTTGTCTCGGCGTCCGCGGCTCGCCCGACAAACCACAAGTGCAATCCCAGATTGTCGTAAGTCGAAGCCAGGCCGCGGCGGTATTCCGCATCGGCGGGGAAGTCGTCAACCAGCTTCTCATTGACTATCACCGCGGCACGGTAGTTAGCTTCGGCAACTTCCGGCCTGCCAGTCTCACGCATCCGTAGGGCCAGATAGTTGTAGCTCCGGGCCAGTTCCCGCCGAAAGGTCGGGTTATCGGTGTGCTGTTCTGCCAACTCGGCGAACAAGCTGCGTGCCTGCTCGAAATGCGTAATCGCCGCCGCGTGATCGCCCAGATCGTTGCGGATCCGACCCAGGCGAAGGTAAGCCGCGCCGCTTGCTGCCTTGCCTTCCCAATCGCCGGGGGTCCGCTCAGCCAGCTTCTGGTAGAACGGCAGCGCCGTCTCCAGAAGTTTCTTACGCAACTGGTGAAAGTTGGCGTTTTTCAGCTCTGGTGTTTCGGTTACGTCATTGAGATACTTATCCACTGCCTCTTTGGCTAACTGAAAACGCTCCTCCGCCAGGAACTGAGCTTCACTGGCTTTCAGCTCCGACTGATGGGCACGGATCGCCTGCCAGGTACTCACCACCACCCCGGCTGTCAGGACCAGGCAAAAGGTAGCCGCTGTGACCAGCAGCTTTTTGTTCTTGCGGGCGAACTTTCGAAGCTTGTATCCGGCCGACGGCGGGCACGCCGACACCGTATCATCATTCAGATAGCGCTGCACGTCGGCCGCCAGGGCGCTGGCCGACTCGTAACGGCGGTTGCGGTCCTTCTCCAGCGCCTTCATCACGATCCAGTCCAGCTCTCCTCGAAACATCTGCCGGAGCCGCCGTACATCCACGCCGCGCCGCTCCGACACCGTCTCGCAGACCTGGGCGTTCAGTGTGCTGAGTCGCTGGCTGGGCGTCGGCGGCTCTTCTTCGCGGATCATCCGCCGTAGTTCGTCCAGACCCACCGTCTTCATCGCCTGACTCTCGAACGGCGTCGTGCCCGTGAGCAGCTCGTACAGCAGCACGCCCAGGCTGTAGACATCGCTGCGTGTGTCCACGTCCAGGCCGTTCATCTCCGCCTGCTCGGGACTCATGTACAACGGCGTGCCCATCATCTGCGCGAAGTTCGTGAACAGCGTCCGCTCGGTCAAGGGCTGGGTAGTGGCCTTGGCGATGCCGAAATCGATGATCTTGGGCACCGCGATGACGTCGTGCAGCGTGACCAGCACGTTGGAGGGTTTTAG
The DNA here is from genome assembly GCA_035653735.1 of Gemmataceae bacterium. GTDB lineage: Bacteria > Planctomycetota > Planctomycetia > Gemmatales > Gemmataceae > JAJPHU01. The sequence continues at coordinate 55,634 of DASRBG010000106.1, read as the reverse complement.
GTCGCGGTGGATGATGCCTTTCTGATGGGCGTGTTGCACCGCCTGGCAGACGGTGACGAACAACTCTAACCGCTGTCGAGTCGTGAACCGGCGCTGGTCGCAGAAGTCGGTAATAGGCACGCCGCGAACCAGTTCCATCACAAAGTAAGGCCGGCCGGAGGCGGTGGTGCCGGCGTCGTGAATCTTGGCGATGTTGGGATGGTCCATGAGGGCCAGGGCCTGGCGCTCGGCCTCGAAGCGGACGACGACCTGCCGCGTGTCCATGCCCGGCTTGATGACTTTCAAGGCGACGCGGCGGCGCAGCGGGCGCGTCTGCTCCGCCATGAAGACCAGCCCCATGCCGCCTTCGCCGATCTGTTCCAAGAGCTTGTAGGGACCGATGAGCGTGCCGGGTTCCTCGGCCGGCGTGTCGATGGTCGCGCCCGGGGCGACCGCTGGGGATTCCAGGAAGCTGCTCTCCTGGAAATGAGCGTTCAACAGTTCCAGAATCCGATGGAGCGTTTTCGGTTCATGGCCGCAAACCTGTTGCAGGTAGGCCACCCGCTCTTCCAGGACGGCGAGTCGGCGAGCGCTGTTGAAGACTTCTTTTTCGTCGATCGGTTGTCGAGTCATGGCCAGGTCTCGCAAAGCGGCCTCGATGACGCTCTACTAATCAGTGCGTAATCGGCGCGCGGATCCCCTAAAAGATTTGCAAAAAAAATGCGCGGAGTCAGCGGGATGAGGCACTATCGCCGGAATCCGAAAGCTGAACCCGCAGATAAGACTTCGCGTAAGCCCAGTCGTTTTCGGCCGTTGCGAGGGAGATACCGAGAGCCTCGGCAGCCTGGGGCATCGTCAAGCCGGCGAAAAATCGGAGCTTCACCACCGCCGCGGCACGAGAATCTTTTGTTTCCAGTTGCTCAAGCGCTTCATCGAGGGCCAACAGGTCGAGCTGCGGTCCCTGGATGGTCGGCTCGATTTCGGATAGCTCGACTCGGTGGAAATCGCCGCCCGCTTTGGCGCTGGCTTTGCGCCGCGCCTGTTCAATCAGGATGCGGCGCATCGCCTCGGCAGCGGCGCCGAAGAAGTGGCCGCGACTCGTCCAGTGCGGGGCGTTCTCGGTATCGATCAAGCGGAGAACCGCTTCGTGAACCAGGGCCGTGGCTTGCAGTGTTTGGCCGGGTTTCTCCTGGGCCAGTTTCTGCGCCGCGAGTTTGCGCAGTTCGTCGTAGACCAGCGGCAAGAGTTGCTCGGCCGCGTGCGGGTCGCCGGCTTCGATGCCGGACAGAATGCGCGTCACTTCGCTCATGGGCGTCACCAACGGGGAACCTCGGTGCGCGTCTAACCTGATGCGCCATCAGATCTTTATCTTCCCACGGGGCTGTCCATGAGCATAGCAGGCTCATGGACATAATGCCTAGCCTTCTCTTTGTACGTCCCTCGTGATGAGTGCGTGCGTGTGGAGTGTGGTCTTGTTTTTTCGTTAGCGACAAAAACAACCACAATCCATCCATGCACTCCAGCGGCGTCAGCGGCATTTCTGTGGGAATTTTTGTTGCGGGAGTTGCTTTCCAGGAGTAGACTCCAATTCATTCCTCCATTCTGATACGCACAGACGCCCGGACAATTGATGATACGAAAAAGTCTGCTGCCGGAGACATATCATGTTCGACCCCTACGAAAAGTGGCTGGGCATTCCCAAAGATCAACGGCCGCTTGACTATTTCCAGCTGCTCGGGATCGACCCAAAAGAGAAAGACGCGGAAACGATTCGCGCCGCGGCTAAAAAGCGGATCGCCCTGGTAAGCCGTCACAAAGATGGTTCTCATGCCAAGGCGTGTGCCCATTTGTTAAAGGCAATCCAACGAGCGCAAATCACTCTCCTCTCTCCGGACAAACGCAAGGCCTATGAAGCCCATCTCCGCCGACAGGCTTCCATCAAGGCGAACGCAGCACCGAAAGTCGAGGAACTGGAAGAAGTGGAGGAAGTTGTGGAAGTCGAGCCGGCCGAGGAGGAGGCGAATGGGCCGGCACGACGCGCGGATGGGAAAAGGTCGAAGAAAAAGAGAGATAAATCATCCAAGAAGCCCACTTCTCGACACACTTCGCCTTGGCTTTGGATCGGTCTCGCCGCCGGCAGCGTCGCGGCCCTCGTTCTGGTCGTTGGGACGGTGGTGCTTTGGCGGATGCGATCGAAAACAACCGATGAACCCGCACCGTCGCAACCGGTGGCGGCCGCCACTCAGCCCGAACCCGCCCAACCCCCACCTGAACCGCCTCGACAGCCGGAACCCGCTCCGCCTCCGCCGCCTGCCGCCAAGAAGGAGCCGGCCCCGGCGCCGGCATCGGCGCGTCCCACGTTGAGCCGGCCCAAGGTCCGGAAACCACGCCCCCAGGTGGTTAAACTCCCGGCGCCCGGTCAGACCGACCTCGACAAAGCTGCCCAGGAGATCCGGAATACTTACAAGGACGACTACGCCAAGAAAAAGCCGGAAGATCAACTGGCCCTGGCCGCCAAGCTGCTCCAGCCCGGACGAGAGAATCGCGCTAATCCTGCTGCCTGGTTCGCGCTGTTGCGCGAGGCGCACGACGCCGCTCTGCGAGCGGAACGACCGCGCTTGGCGGTTGAGGCCATTCAGGAGATGGACAAGTGGTTCCTCATCGATGCGTTCGGCATGAAGCTCCAGACGTTGAACGCCCTTATCCGCGACGGCAGCGAGGAGGTCGCCCGCGCCGTGGTCAAATCCGCTCTCTTCCAGGCCGACGAAGCCGTGGCCATCGATAATTATGACGCCGCCCTGCGGCTGATCGACACCGCCATGAACGCCGCTCGCAAGGGCAAGCTGGACAAGCAGCTCGCCGCCATCGAAACGAAACGGCATGAGGTGCAAGACTTTCAGCAGGGTTACCAACAGGTCGCGTCCGCCCGGGAGAGATTGAAGCAGACGCCCGACGAGCCGAACGCCAATCGGATCGTGGGCCGGCACATCTGCTTATTCCAGAATCGCTGGGATGATGGGTTGCCGCTCTTGGCCAAGGGCGGCAAGGACGAGGAGGCCGAGATGGCGCGCCAGGACCTGACGCCGCCCCCGGACATCAAGACCCAGATCGCCGTTGGCGATGGTTGGTGGCAGAGGGCCGAGAAGCAAACGGGGCGCGAGAAACGGTCGCTGCAGGAGCGCGCGGTGGCCTGGTATGAGCTGGCCCAGCCGGTGGCGGAAGAGACCGAGAAAGTTCGGCTGATGAAGAGGATGGAAGAAGCGATGAAGGAGCAACCGGTCCTTACCCGGCTGCTGCCGGGCAGTTTCTACGGCCGTTCGACCGAGGATCGCATTCTCCTCTTGCGCGAGGGTGGCGGCACCATGCAGTCCGAAGATGCCGTCGAGCGCGGGCTGCAATGGTTGGCGCTGCACCAAACCGCCTCGGGGTTGTGGTCCAACCACGACTTCCGCAAGATCAAAAAGTGCAATTGTACCGAGCCGGGCCAGCATTTCGATGTGGCCGGCACCGCCTTCGGCCTGCTGCCGTTTTTGGGCGCCGGCCACACGCCCAGCCGCGGCCGCTACGCCCCGCTCGTTCGCAAGGGGCTGGGCTACTTGTTGCAACAGCAAAAGTCGGAGGGCAAGTTCAGCGACAACATGTACGAGAACGCCCTGGCCACCATCGCGGTGTGCGAAGCCTACGGCATAACCAGGGACAATCGCTATCGTCTCCCCGCGCTGGCCGCCGTGCAATTCATCGTCCAGGCCCAGCACCCCGAAGGAAGCTGGGGCTATTCGCCGGGCACCCAGGGAGACACTTCCGTCACCGGCTGGCAGTTCTCGGCCCTCAAGGCCGGTCACTACGCGGGCCTGATCGTACCGCCATCATCGTTTGCCCGCGTCGGCTCGTTCCTCAATCATGTCGCCGACCCCGGCGGTCTAGGTTACGGCTACAAGGATCCCGGAGCGCCGCGGGCCACGACGGCCACGGGCCTGTTGTGCCGCGAATATCTCGGCTGGTGGCCCTCTCACCCGTCTCTGGTCAAGGCGATGGACCCGCTATTGAAGCCCGAGAATTTCGTGACCAAGGAGAAACCTAGCATTTACTATCTCTTTTATGCCACACAGGTGATGCACCATGCCGGCGGCGAAGCTTGGGAAACCTGGAACCCCAAGGTGCGCGACTTATTGATTGAAATGCAGGACCCGGGCAAGGAGGCGGGCAAAGAGCATCAAAAGGGTAGTTGGTCGCCGCGCGGCGACGAATACGCCGCCCAGGGCGGCCGCTTGATGTTCACGTCCCTGGCGCTGCTGCTGCTGGAAGTGTATTACTATAACATCCCGCTGCATGGATTTGGTGCGGCGGTGTTGCAAGATTAGGATCACCAAATCTCACTGAACCTCCAAGACGCGAAGGAGGTTCTGCGCCCCGGGCCAATTGCGACAAGCCATCAGTGAACTCGGCGGCATCATTCTCGAATGACGCCGCGTCGATGCCGCGACCAAGGCCCACACGGGACCGGAAGCGTAAGCGAGAAGCTCCGTTGCTTACAGGGTAGCGCAGCAGCCGTCCTTCCCTTGGGAAGGAGTCTTTCTTCCTCCTCCTTCTGGGGAGAGAATTCTCCGTCAGCGTCTTTTTGCTCCGATTTCTCTTGACGCCGGTAGTATTTTCAAGACAATACAAAGGAGTTCGATGTATTGGATTCCTTTGCTTGTGAGAGAGCATGGATACCGAACTTGTCAAGGGCACGCTTTCGCTGCTGATCCTGTCTCTGCTGACTCGCAAGCCGATGTACGGCTACGAGATCGCCGCCACGGTGCATCGAGACACGGACGGGGCGTTCACCTGGCGTGAGGGGTCGATGTATCCGAGCCTGCACAAGATGCAGGCCGAGGGGCTGATTGTCGGCGCCTGGGAAGAGAAGGAGAGCGGACGCAAGCGCCGCTACTACCACATCACGAAGAAGGGCCAGGAGGCGCTGCGTGAGAAGATGAAAGCCTGGAATGCCTTATGCGATGCCGTCAACCGCATTCTGGAGAGATCCAATGAACAAGCTTGAGCATTACCTCGACCGAGTCTGTCGAAGCATCGGCGGGCCACGTTCGCTGCGCCAGCACATTCGCCAGGAATTGCGCGAGCACCTACTGGATGCAATGGCCGAACACAAGGCGGCCGGTTTGCCGGAGGAGGCGGCGCTGGACCGCGCGCTGGAGGACTTCGGAGGGCCGGAGGAGGTGAGATCGGAGTTGGAGGCGACGCACGGACACCGGCTCTTGCCGCTGGTGATCGACAGGGCCATGCAATGGAAGGAGAGAACGATGAGGGCGAAATGGCTGTGGACGACGTGGGCATATCTCGTGGTGGTGGGCGTGATCGCGATGCAGGTGTTTTTCTTCACGTTTGCCCAGATGATGTACGTGCCCAAGTTGCGGAAGATCCAGAGAGATGGATGGCTCAGGATGGATAACCTTAACGAGCCGGTGATGGCGTGGCTGGATTCCCTGCTGCGCGGCCTGGAATGGGTGGGGAACCACGCAACGGGATGTTTGCTGATTGCAGTAGGAACATGGGGATTGTTTGAGTGGCGCGTGCGAAGTGAGAACAAGCCGTTCATTCGGCTAGCGGTGCTGGGGACGTCGGCGCTGGGGATGATGGTAGGAGTTTTTCTCATCACGGGGGCGCTGGTGATACCGTTCGAGCTAGGCATGCCGGCGATGGTTCAGATTGCCAAACCGTTTGTGAGCGAGCAGATGGAGGCCATCGATACCTCGGCCCGCGCGATTGAGCAGGCAATGGCGAAGAAGGACTGGGCGGCGGTCGGAGACAACGCGGAACGAGCAGCGAGCGCGGTGGACCGTCTATCGGCGGTGGCCGGGGCGCTCCCCACGCCGGCGCGACAGGGGAAGCCGACGGTGGACGAGTTGCGGGCGTGGCTGAAGTCCGCTCAGGAACACCTGGTGGAAGCGCAGAAGGCCAGCCGTGACAAGGACACGGGCCGCCTGGAGGAAGCTATGAAGAATTTTCGCCAGGTATACGGACAAGTGCGGGAGGCGACGAAGCCGGTGAAGTAAGGCGGGATGCCTCTGCGCAGTCTGGCATTACCCGCCAATCGACGCAGAGAGAGGCGGGTAAAGAGCATCAGAAGGGAGGTTGGTCGCCGCGCGGCGATGAATATGCCGCCCAGGGCGGCCATTTGATGTTCACGTCCCTGGCGCTGCTGCTGCTGGAAGTGTGCTATTACAACATCCCGCTACATGGATTTGGGGCGGCGGTGTTGCAGGACTAGCAGTGAGCTTGCGCCGACTACCGCTTCCGGCGCTCCAGCCGGCGCAGCGTGTCGAGCGCCGCCATGCCGGTGCGGGTGCCGGACGAATCCCTGGCCAGCTTCGCTAACATCTGCCGGGCTTCGGGCGAGCCGACTCGCTCCAGCGCCTCCAGCGCCCGCTTCGTCCGCAGCCGTTCGGATGACCATACCTGCATCCGGTCCAATACATCCCTCAATCGGCGCCGCACTTCGGCGCTGACGTCGCCTGCTAGTGCCTGCCGCAGAGCCGGTTCCGCGGCCTCGCCCAGCCGCTCCAGATCCATGCTGGCCCGCTCGCGCACGGCGAATTGCTCGCTGTCCAGGTTCGCCACCAGCCGCGCCACTTGCTTCGAGTCTGCCGGCGGTACAGGCCGCAGCTTTTTGGCGAGAAACGGCACTGCCTGCTGTACCGCCAGGCTACCGATGGCTCGGTAGGCGACGGCCGCGTCGGGACTAGCCAGCTCTTGCCAGAGCTGCCCCAGTTGCCCCCGTGTCAGCGGCGGCTGGAGTCGCCGAGGCAGGATATTCAGGTCCCAGATGAGGGCCGTCGTGTCTTGGCTGCCTGATACCAGCCGGGTGCCCTCGGCGGAGAAGGCCAGCGCCGCGATGTCGCCGCGGTGCCCGGCAAAGCGACCGACCTCCTTCCCCAAGGTGAGATCCCACACCGCCACCGTGCCCCCCATCCCCGAAGCCAGTAGCCGACCGTCCGGCGAGAAGCAGAAGGGCCACCCGCGGCAGCGCAGGCGCTCCTTGCCCGTCGCCATCTCGTACAGGCAGATGGTCCCGTTCATGTTTCCCGCGGCCAACGTCCGGCCATCGGGCGAGAATGCGGCAAGGTCGCAGTGCTGGGGGAGTTTCAGCGGTGGCAGAGATTCGGTGCCTGCCGCCAGGTCCCAGAAATGGACAATGCCGTCATGAGTCGGCCCGGCCAGCGTCCGGCCATCCGGCGTGAACGCCAGCGCCACCACCGTATTGTTGCCTCCCTCCGCGGGTCCCGGCAGCCGGTGGTGCAACCTCCCCGTCGTTATGTCCCACACACTGACCTCAGACCGCTGCTGCCAGCGGTTAGCCGTGGCCAGTGTCCGGCCGTCGGGAGCGAAGGCCAGCGCCCCGATCACGTCCGTCGTATTCACGCGCTGCACCTGCTGGCCCGTTACCAAGTCCCATATGCGGGCCGCTTTATCTTCGCAGCCCGTGGCCGCCAGCCGGCCATCGGCCGAGAAGGCCACGCACAACGGCAGCCCGGCACTCGTCGCTAGCACACGAACTTCTTTCCCTGTGGTCGACTCCCAGGATCGCAGATTTCGGTCGCCGCCGAGGGTCCAGACGCGGCCCTCGTCGGAACTGAAAACCACTGCGTCCAGAGCATCAAACTGGCCCTGGATCGACCGGATCTCGTTTCCCGTTGTCGCTTCAAAGAGCCGGAGTGTATGGTCCCGGCCGCCAGCCGCCACCGTCTTGCCGTCTGGGGAAAACGCCACCGCGGCGAAACCTCGGTTGATTCGGAATTTGGAGGAACTGGCGAACGTGCGGGCGTTGCCGGCTTCATCCAACTCGATCCGCTTGAGTTGCTTGCCCGTGGCCGAATTCCACAGCCGCAGTGTCCGATCAAAGCCACCCGAGGCCAACGTTTTGCCGTCGGGGGAGAAGGCCACGGCCATTACGTCCGCTGTGTGGCCCGTGAGGCGGCGTTTCTCTTTGCCAGTCGCTGGATCCCAGAGGCGAATCGTTTTGTCCATGCTGCCGGTGGCGACCGTCTTGCTATCTGGAGAGAAGGCCACCGACCACAGCTCCCCGCCGTGGCCCTTGAGCGCGAACAATTCGTCCCCTGTGGCCACGTTCCACAGGCGGAGCGTGGCATCATACCGATGGGCGCCGGAAGCCAATGTCTTGCCATCGGGTGAGAAAGCGACGCTCAGCACCGTGTCCTTGTGGCCGATGAGGCGGCGCAGCTCCTTCCCGGTGGCAACGTCCCAGAGCTGAATGGGATTGTCCTGTCCCTGCTTCCGAGGAAAGTCGAAGTGCCTTCCGGAGGCAAGCAGTTTGCCATCGGGGGAGAAGGCGAGAGCTCTGGCCTCCTCGGCTGGTCCGAGAAGGCGCTGCACAGTCTTGCCGGATCGAAGGTCAAACAGGTAGATGGCGCCGTCGGTACTCCCCGCAGCCAGGGTCTGGCCGTCGGGGGAAAGAGCGATTGCCCACGCTCGTTGGTTCTCGGGAAGGGAGAATTCTCTGAGCGGTCGACCGGTGCTCACTTCCCAGATGTGAAGGTCGCCGCCGTCGTGTGAAATCAGACGCTGACCATCGAGCGTGAAGAGGACCGACTCACCCCAGCCGGCTAGTCGAAAGCGAATCGTCCCCAACCGGCCGACGGCTCCTTTCGGCAATGGGTCGCCGTAACGATCGGTGCGTGCCTGCTCCTTATCGCTCGATGACTTTGGCCACTGCCCATTAGGAGCCGCCTGGCCTGGGTCCGTATCCGGCTTGTGATGCACCGACACAGCCACTCCGGAGGTAACGGCTGTCGCGAGAAGCAACAAGAGTCCGAGCTTCGCCCTGGCCCACGCCACGGGTTTCAGACCTGCCTGGGCGAGTGCCACGACCTCGCCCGAAGCAAAACCAGCCTCGGCCGGACCCTGCGCCGAGAACGCCAGCGCGGCCTTCGCGGTCGCTTCCACCGATGCTCCCGTGACACCAGCCGCCGTGCCGCGCGAAAGCTCAGCAAGCGCCAGCGCGGCCCCCAACCCCAATCCGCGCCTGAGCAGCCGTCGATGCAAGCGCTGCCGGCCTCGCTCCAAACGTCCTTTTATAGAACCCGGAGTCCAACCGAGTTGGCGCGCTGCCTCTTCCTGCGACACCCCATGCAGGCAGCAGAGGATCACGGGCAGGCGATACGACTCCGGCAGGCGCTGCACCTCCTCCTCGATGATCCGCAGCCCCTCGCGCGCGGTCAGTTCCGTGAGCGGATCGGGGCGCGGGTCGGGCGGGGAAAGTTCGCTCGCATGGCCTTCGCGGATCCGGCGGCGTGCGGCCGTGCGAGCCCCCAGGGCGATCCGGCACGCCACGCCGTGCAACCATCCGGACAGCGCACCGGGGGGGCAGACACTTGCAGCCTTGCGCGCCAGGACAAGGAACGTCGCTTGAAAAGCATCCTCAGCATCGTGCTGGTTGCCGAGTACGTGCTGGCAAACGCGCAGTACCATCGGCCCGTGGCGGGCAACCAGCGCCTCGAATGCTGCCGAGTCGCGGCTGGTGATGAAACGGGTCAGCAGCTCGGCGTCCTCGCACTCTGGACCCGTTCGGGAAGCGATGCGGCGAACGCAGCGGATGAGGCGGTCGGCGGGAGTCGGCATGGGGACGGTCCTCGCGGGCGACGCACAGAGGGACGCTTCGCACCTACCCTATATTGCGCGTGACGGAGCCTAACCGCACGCCGATTTTTCAAATTATTCAGCCGCTCACGGCAAAGCCCTGCGGACACCGTCGGGGGCGATGTCAATCCGACCAGCGAGAAAAGGTTCTGAAGAATTGAACGATCCACCAGACCAAGACGATTGGAGAAAGAATGTTCGCGAGTAACAAGCTTAGCGGGAGACGCTGGCACAAGTAGGAGCGCATGCAAGCCGGGCATTTCACGACATGATCGATTCGGGCATAAGAACCGGCAATCAGGAAAACCATGTGAAGGACCGGATAGCTTCTCGTTCGCGGTCGTGGTAGTTCACACTCTTGACAGATCGCATCGGTAATCTGGAAAGGATTTACAGGATAGTTAGGCAACTTGGATAACGAGGATTCGCTCACATCGCTACTATTTCGCTCTTGGTTGCTCATATCTGTTTCCTCCACCAGCTAATAATACACAACTAGCCCGGAGCGCCAGCAACGGGCTTCTTCGCCCCGTCGCTAGCGCTCCGGGCTAGTTGGGAAACCGCCCGCTGATTGTTAGGTGTTAGACATCCGTCAGCGGCCCGGTGGAATCGCCGAAGCGTTCCAGCTTCCGCATGCCGAGCGTGTGGGCCATGCTGAGGAACAGGTTCGACATCGGTTTGGAGCTGTGCTTGACGTAGCGGCCCGTTCGGAACGCCCCGCCGCCGGCGCCGGCGAGCAGCAGCGGCAGGTTGGCGTGCGTGTGCCGGTTGCCGTCCGCGTTGCCGCTGCCGTAGACGATCATCGAATTGTGTAGCAGCGACTTGCCATCCACGTCCTTGACCTGGTTCAGCTTATCGAGGAGCTTGGCGAACTGTTGCACGTACCACAGATCGATATCGGCTACTTTGTCGATCCACTCCTTGCGGTTTTGGTGATGGGTCAGATCGTGGTGTCCTTCGCTGATGCCGATTTGATCGAACGAACGGTTGCTGCCGTCGTGGGCGAGCAGAAACGTGATGATCCGGGTGGAGTCGGTCTGGAACGCCAGGACCATCAAATCGAACATCAGTTGCATGTGTTCGCCGTAATCGCTGGGGATGCCCGGCGGCGTTTCGACTTGCGGATCCTTCACGCGGCCCAATCGTTCCACTTTTTGAATGCGGGCCTCGACCTCCCGGACGCCCGTCAGGTATTGATCGAGTTTCTGCCGGTCGGCGGAATCGAGCCGTTTTTTCATGGCCCGCGCATCGTCGAGCACGAAATCCAGCACCGACTTGTCTTCTTGCTGACGGCGTTGGAGGTTGGCCTGGCGCTCGCCCGGCTTGCCTTCGCCGAACAATCGCTCGAATGCGCGCCGGGGGTTGACTTCGGGTGTTTTCGGCGTGGTGGGTGAACTCCAGGAAAAGTTGAACTGATACGCGCACGAATAGCCGGAATCGCATACCCCGCTGCTCGGCCCCTTGTCGCAAGTGAACTCCAAAGACGAGAATCGCGTCAGGTGCCCGTAAGCCTTAGCCAAAACCTGATCGATGGAGGTGCCCGCCCGAATGTCGGTGGCGCTCTTGCGCAGCCGCACTCCGGTCAAGAACGTGCTACCACCGCGCGCGTGATCGCCGGGTCCATCGGGTCCAGCCTCCGCGGTCTTGTGCCCCAATCCGCCGAGGATTTGCACATGTGCCTTGTGTTTCTCCAGCGGCTTGAGCGTTCGGCTCCAGGGAAAATCCGTTCCCTCCCGCGCCGGCCACCAAGCCGAGGGAATCGCGCCATTGGGGAAGAAGAGAAACGCCGCTCGCAACGGCGCTCCCGTGGCGCTACTGGCCAGTTTCACGGCCGGATCGGCGGCCAACAGCCCACCGATGCGCAACGACTCAAACAGCGGCAGGGCGACGCACGCCCCAGTTCCGCGAAGGAAGGCTCGACGATTCAGGGCCGCATGCGCGAATTCCACGGACATAAGGATACTCCGGTTCGTTGGGTAGTTAGGTGGTTGGGTGGTTAGGTGGTTGGCCTGTTAACCACCCAACCACCTAACCACCCAACCACCTAAAGTCATTCTGTCGTTGCTTCCGCTCGCGCCAGGGGGCGCCGGCGCTGGAAGGCGGGCGATTCGACGATGCCGCGAATCAGGACCGAGGGATTCCCCTTCGCGGCTTCCAGTTTGTCAACCAGCTCGTCTATCGTGTGCGTATCGTAGGGTTCCAACCCCCGGCCAAGGGCGTAGATAAGCATCTTTTCGGTCGCACAGCGATAAAAATCCAATCGCCGCGTCGTTGTCAGGATGCGTTTCAGCTCGCGCACGTCCTTGAACGACTCGCCGGTGAGCAGTTGTCCGCCCGCTTCGATCGGCTGATTCAGCTCCTTGTCGCGCCAACGGCCCAGCGCGTTGAAGTTTTCAAAAGCCAGGCCGAGCGGGTCCATGCGGTTATGACATGAACTGCACAGAGCGGCCTTGCGGTGGATCGCGAGTGTCTCGCGGAGCGTGGGCGGCTTGCCCTTCCCTCCGCGGGCGGCTTGTTCGAGCGGCGGGATGTCCGGCGGCGGCGGAGGCGGAGGCGTGCCCAGGACATTATCCAAAATGAACAGCCCGCGTTTGACGGGCGAGGTGCGATCCGGATTGGAAGTGATAATCAGGAAAGTCGCCTGGGTGAGAATGCCACCGCGCGGGCTGTCGGCCGGCAGCGTCACTTGACGCATCTGCTTCCCGGTGACACCTTCGATGCCGTAAAACTTGGCAAGCGGTTCATTCAAGAAAGCGTAGTTGGCATCGAGAAGTTCGAGCAGGCTGCGGTCGTTGCGCACAACATGCTCGAAGGCCATTTCGGTTTCCTGCCGCATGGCTCGGCGCAATTCGCCGGTCAGATTGAACCGCTGGAAGCGGCGAAATCCGTTTCGAAAGGAAGCGCGGGCCTGCTCCAGTTCCTTCTTCTCCGCGTCCGTCAGATCCTCGCGCGCCTTGCGGACCAACTCGCGGAACCGCGCCCGCATCTGCTCAGCCTTGGGATCTCTCGGTTGCTCCCGGGCCAAGACAGCGAACGCGTTGACGTTCGCCCCGTCGATGTTGTAGGACTGGAGCCACTGCCCCGCGAAATTCCGCACGAACTCGCCAGACCTTTTATCCGCGAGCATTCGGCTCACCTGGGCGGAAAGGTTTTGCCGCAGCTTGTTCTGGTCCGCCAAGCGAAACAACTCCTCGTCCGGCATCGACGACCAGAGAAAATAAGACAATCGACTGGCAAGAGCGTACTCATCGATCAGCGGGTAATGATCGGTCGAGTTCGGCATCGTTACTTCCTCGCGGAACAGGAAGCGAGGCGAAGCCAGGACGACGATTATCGCCTGGGCCATGCCTTCCTCGAAGGACTGGCCCGGCTTGGCGGCCGTGGATTCGACCAGGTTAACTAGACGCTCCAATGTTTCTCGATCAACGGGCCGTCTGAAGGCACGGGTCACGAATGGTTTCAGCAACTTGAGGGCATACGCGCGCCGTTCTTGCGGATTCGTGGGAATGGTTCCGGGAAAGAACCGCTTGTGGCTCGCCGACCGGACCCAAAATTCCTTGGCCATCGGCCCGCGAACGGTGACGCTGGCGAGCTGAATAGTAAGCGAACGCACCTGCCGCTCATTCGGCGTGAGCGGCTGAATTTCCACGATCAAATCCTGCTTGCCGGCCTTCCACTCCTGCTCGAACTCAAAATGATACGGCTTCCTCCCCTGCCGGGTGAAGTCCTTGGAGAGCAGCACTCGATCGCCGCACTTGAAAATCAGCCGGCATTTGTTGTAGTCGAACTGACCGTCCACGAAGTTTTCATTGGCCGAGAGATCAAGGACCACCTGGTAGCGCCCGGCATGTGGGGCCGTGAACGGGTACATGACCGTGGCGGTCTTGTAGTAGGACAAGACGAGCGGGCCATCGCCGGAGCCGGGGGTCTTGCTGTTGGCCGGAGAGAAGCGTTGACCAGGGATGCGTGTCTCGGGCGGCACTCCCGGCTGAGTCGGTACGGCCTGGGCGACAATCGATTTGGCCGCGGCAATGTATTTTTCCAAAAGGAGCGGCGAAATGGTCAGAACGTCGCCGATCGTATCGAAACCATGTCCCGTGTCGTCGGGCGGAAACTCGTTGGTAGTATTGAAATCAACGCCCATCAAGTCGCGGATGGTATTGCGATATTCAGTGCGATTGAGCCGGCGAAGCGTGACCCGGCCGGGATCGGGATCGTGAGGATCGATGCCGAAAGCGGAATACTTGATCCAATCCACGACCTGCGCCATCTGCTCCGCGGATGGCCGTCGCTTGCCCCTGGGCGGCATCATCTCGGCCCGGAGCATCTTGAGCGCCTTGAGCCAAAGCTCCTTATCGGCGATCAGCGACGCAGGATCGTCCGCCTCGAAGGACACGCTGCCCTTCTTCGAATCGTTGTCGTGGCAGCCGATACAGTATTTCGTGAGGATCGGCTCGACGGTCTTGCGGTAGCTAGCCACACTCTCGGGAGCCGCCCCCATCGTCGGAGAGAATGAAAATGTGATCGCCAGCACAACGATTGGCCAGGCGGGACGGCGGACGCATTGCCAGGTCCGCTCAAACAACCACTTTCCCATCATCGCCCTCCGACAAGGTTTGCCGGCGTGGACATCTGTGTATTGTCATCGCATGGAAATTGGGCGCGGGTAGGTTCGCAATGGTTGAGTATATCCCCGGCCAAAGCAGACGGCAATAGGCCGCCAGTGTAGAGCCGCGACCGTAAGGGAGCGGGTGTTGCCTCCCGCTCCCTTACGGTCGCGGCTCTACACCCCTCTGTCACTTCTCGAAAATCAACATCAGATACGCCACGAACAATAACAAATGCACCGCTCCCAGCAGGATATTCGTCCGCGCGCTGGCGAAGGTCAACATGGTCACTCCCAAGGTCAAGAGCAGCAGAACCATGTTTACAGTAGTAACCCCGAGGACGATGGTTTGACTCATAAGAAGCCCGATGGTCAACGCGGCTGGTACCGTCAGGCTGATGCTCGCGAGCACCGACCCAAAGAGCAAGTTCACGGAGCGCTGGAGTTGATTGCCCAAGGCGGCGCGAACGGCCGCCAGAGATTCGGGAAACAGGACCAACACCGACACGAGAAGACCTCCCAACTCGGACGGCGCACGAAGCACATGGATGCCGTAGTCGATGGGGATCGCGATTTTTTCGGCCAAGATACCGACGGGCAACAGGTACGCCATCAGAAGCGGCGCATGATAGCTGATCGCGTGAACCTCGTGGTGGTTGTGTTCCTCCGCGCTCTGGTCCGCGGACGCGCCGGCAGGAGTCTGGGGGACGAAGTACTCGCGGTGAAGCGAGGTCTGGATCGCCAGAAACACCCCGTACAATCCCAGCGACATAACGATGAGAAGGGTAGAATGGAGGGGGGAGAATGTTGGTCCGGGCGAGGACTCGGTGAAATTCGGCAAAACAAGGCCGATCACCGTGAGCGGCACGATGACGGCCAGGTAGGCGTTCGCCCCTTGGAGGTTGTAGGTCTGCTCGTGGTAGCGCAGCCCGCCGAGCAAAAGGCATAAACCGATCATGCCGTTCATCACGATCATGATGACCGCGAACATGGCATCGCGAGCCAGCGTGAGGTTGTCGGGCCCGGCGGCCATCACCGCCCCGATCATCATGCCCTCGATACCGATCACCGACAGGGTCAGGACGAGTGTTCCCAACGGCTCGCCGAGCTTGATCGCCAGGCTCTCGGCGTGCCGGACGACCGCCAGGGCCGACAGCAGGATGACGCCGAACAGCCACCCGAGCATGAAAACAAACCAGGCAGGATACGAGAGGTCCGCCAGCCAGCGCGAGCCAAAGCCGAGAAATAGCCCGGTCGTGATCAGGCTGACCGGCAGCGGCCACTCGCGCCGCGCAAGGAGCAGAGCATTTGCAAGGCGCCGTCCCGGTGAGGAAACCGGAGTAGCTGGCTGGCTGCGATGGTCGGTCATGTGTCGCCTTCATCCACTATCCGAAGGGAAGAATCGGTTCCGGCTCATTGTAGGCGAGCGGCGCGGTGTCAGCCCGCCGGTGGCGCACTTACCGGCGGGCTGACACCGCGCCGCTCGCCCAAAATCGAGAGATACCCTCACGGCTCAGCGGTTCCGGTTGACACCGTTCGTCCTCTCGGTAACATCGCTCCCTCTGCCCTGTCGCGGCACCTTTGTCTCTCCATCTTTTCGGTGAGGACAAGCGATGCGACGACCGTTCTTGTTCACGATCATTCTGGCATGCCTGGGCGCCGCAACGGCGCGCGGGCAGGTCATCCAAGAATTGCGCGGCCATCGCGCCGCCGTTTACGCCGTCGCCTTTCGGCCCGACGGTGAACGCATGGCCTCGGCCAGCTTCGATCACACCATCAAGATCTGGGATGTGGACGCCGGGCGTGTAGTGCGGACCATCCTTGGCCACGAGGACAAGGTGTTGGCGCTCGCTTACAGCGCAGACGGCCGGCGCCTCGGCTCAGCGGGACTCGACGGCACGGTGCGATTGTGGGACGCGGCAAGCGGCCGGCCGATTGCCTGCCTGACGAGCCGCAATCGCTGCGTGCAGGCTATCGCCTTCACACCGGATGGACGCCGACTGATTGCCTGCGGCGAGGCCGGCCTCGCCGAAGTCTGGACGAAGGAAGGCATCCTGGAACGGACGATTGGTGTCGAGCCGGAGCGGATGCCGCTGTACGCCACTGCAGTCTCACCGGATGGCCGGATGCTGGCGCTCTCCGGGCTGGATGGCCGCATTCGTCTGTACGACTTCGCCACGGGCCGGCCGCGCTGCACGCTCGAAGGACACGCCGATGCGGTGTACAGTCTGGCGTTTTCACCGGACAACAGCAGACTGGCATCCGGCTCTGTCGATCAAACGGTGCGCTCCTGGCAGACGGCGACGGGCAAGCAAGAGGCATGTCTTGACGGGCATCGTGGATCGATTTATCAGGTGGGATTCAGCGCCGATGGTCGGCGGCTGGTGTCGGCCGGCACCGACGGCGAGGTGATCGTTTGGGACGCCGGCAACGGCCATCCCGTCCACCGCCATCGCTTTCCCGGCAAGACGCTGTGCGCCGCCTTCACGCCGGACGGCTGCCAGGTCGGCGCCGGCAGCGAGCGCGCCGCTTGCTATCTCCTGGAGTTGCCGCGGCGCGTGCGCTAATGGTCCGAGCCTAATGGTCCGAGCCTGAAGCGTAACAGTAGTTTCAAGTTTCTGGGGAGGAGCTGACATCGCAAGTGGTTTGTAGGCAGGGAGTTAAATGCGCCGAAAAGCGCCGAAGCCTTCGTCGGCGCTTTTCGGCGCAACTGGCATGCCCTGGCCTCAATTCACTGCGATTTTCATAGGGTTTTCCGTAGTCCTCCGTTCCAGCAACCTTGAAACTACTGGTAAGCGAAGAGCAATTCAATTCTTCGCTTACGCTTCAGGCTCGGATACCGCTTACTGGCGCAGAAATTCCTGCACCGAAATCGCTCCGTGGGGTTGGTTATTCCTAGAGACCGCCACGATCCCGTAGTCGCGGACAAAGAAGTGGCATCCGGTCTCATCCGCCAGCGCTTGCAAAATCGCGGAGACAGGCAAGGCTTCCTCAAACTGCAAGTTCATTTTGGCATTCGTAGCCGCGCCTCGCTCAAAAAGGTTGCGGAAGGACAGTCCCTCAACCTTCTTCGACAGTTCCTTGAGGATGGCGTCGAAGGTCATGTCCTTGAAATCCACTTTGATCGGCGTTTGCAGCGCCTTGCGGATGCGCTCGGCCTGCGATCCCTCTACCTTGGCGATTTCGTGCTTCGCTTGAATGTTGATCGATCCGGTGTTCGCTTCGTTCACCGACATTCCATAGGCAGCCCCTTGCGGCGACTTGCCCAAGAGATACGGCAATTCGGCTTCATCCGCGGCCAATTTTGCCTTGGCGGTGACGAGTTGGGACCGAGCCTGGACAACCGAGGCGAAGGGGGCATTGCCGGCATGATATTGCTTTTCGATCTCCACCAGCATTTGCTCCGCATCCTCAACCGACTTCCGCACGGCGTCAATCTCCTCACTTAAAACCACGATACGCTGGAGGATCTGCAAGCGCACGCGATTCAGCTCGGCGTCGGCCTCGGCCATCCGTGCGGAGGCGACGCGGATCTCCGGATTGTTCTTGAGCGCCTCGGCCAGCATCTGCTCCAGCCTCGATTTCTCTGCGGCCGATTTTTGTTGCACGACCCGAGGCAGGTCGCCCTTCCCACCAGAGCCGGTAGGCGGCGCCTTCCCTCCCGCCGGACCCTGAAGGACTTGTTGTGCCGCCGTCAGGCCGGCGCCGCCCAGCACGAGAGCCAGCGCCAACGTTCTAACCGCTTTGCTTCGCATGTCTTTTCTCCTTTTGTCTTGCGACCTTGATCGCCATCAGTAACCAATTATCGTCAGACGAGATTGCCAGATCTTGCTCCGTCCCATTATCGAGATAGTTGCCCAGACAGCGCAGCGCCGATTGTAGATCGTGTTCCTCTTGCAAATAGCGCTCGCCGGCTTGTCGATACAACGCGCCGCGCTCCTGGAGACTGTCGAAAGCCTGCCATTCCAGCGCGAAGGCCGATCGAGGTTGCGGGGGAGCCGGCGGCGCGGGCGGTTTATCGGGCGGTATCGGCTGCTTCGGCGGTGCTACTGCCACATCCGGTGTCACGGGAGGAACCGGCGAAGGCATCGAAAAGCGCGTGACCAGCAAACCAGCGGCAAACGATACAAGCAGCGCCGCCGCATAGGCCAGCTGCCGCAACCGGCGGCGGCGATGAAGCACGAGCCGTGTCCGATCATAGACCGCCTGACGCAGCACATCGTTCGTCAGCGGTGAAGCCGGGCGCAACATCGCATCGAGGGAGTCCGGCTCACCGGAAAAGATGTCGTGCATGGGGTTCACTCCAATCGCAGATACGCTTGGCGAAAGGTCTCGCGAGCGCGGCTCAGCAGCGATTCCACCGCCTTGGGGGATTCGCCGCGCTCGGCGGCGATGCCGGCGACGCTACGGCTTTCAAGATACTTCAAGCGCAGCACGGCCTCGTAATGCGCCGGCAACGATCCGAGCGCCAGGGCGATGCGTTCGGCTTGTTCGCGCGATTCTTCGACGGCGAGCGGTTCGTTTGCGAGCGTCTGGGTGCGGCGCGCCCGTCGCTCCTCGCGGCGGAAGTGATTGCGCATCACGTTCGCGGCGATGCCGCGCAGCCACGCGGCGAAACTTCCCGCCGATGGATCGAACATACGCAGCCGCCGTACCGCAATCAGCCAGGTTTCTTGCGTCACTTCGTCGGCGCAATCGCGCAGGCCGGCGCAGCGCCAGAGCACATACGCGTACAACCCCGCGAAAGCATCGTCGTACAGCGTCCGCCACGCGAACTCCTCGCCGGCCAACACGGCGCGCCGCAGCTCCCGTTCGCGCTCGACGCGATCCCCGGCTTGCATAACGCGCCTCCAACCCGTGGAATCTAACAACCTATTGTCACGACAAAGCGGGATCCTTCGCGACCGGATATTTTCCTAGAATAATCTAGCCGCGCCCTGGGGCCGAGCGCGCTCGATGGCTCGGCGAAACGGCGAAATTGTTTGTTTCCGTGAAGCGAGGGCGAGAGTTTGTTCATGGCTGAGATGCTCGACTGGCAGCGTATCGACGATCCGCACGCCATCATCCATTACGCCGTCCAGTTGCTCCGCCAGGGACGCACCGTGGCCTTTCCTTCGGAGACAGGCTACGCTGTGACGGCCAGCGGTCTCGTGCCCGAGGCGGTCCGCCGGCTTCCGG
Organism: Gemmataceae bacterium; assembly: GCA_035653735.1. Classification (GTDB taxonomy): domain Bacteria; phylum Planctomycetota; class Planctomycetia; order Gemmatales; family Gemmataceae; genus JAJPHU01. The sequence goes on along the minus strand of DASRBG010000106.1, from coordinate 36,217 downwards.
TTGATCGCCCCAGCGGGAACAGCGAAGCACAGGTCGTTCCAGAGTTGATGCTGGTTGTGCGCGGAGCCGGTGAGGCGCGTGATTGGGCGCCGGCCATGTCTCCGCTGAGCCAGCGATTGGCACGGCGGCTATGGCCTGGTCCCGTGACCCTGATCGTCGGCGGCGGCATCGAGCGCGGCTTGGCCAGCCGCTTGCCGGAGGAGGTCCGCGGGCCGTTGTGTGTTTCCGGCCGGCTGCGGCTGGCAACGCCGCAGCACGAAGCGCTGCGCGAAGTGCTGCATCATCTGCCCGGACCGCTCGTCATGACGCCCCCGGCGAGCGGGGGCAGTAATGCCCCCGGTGTAACAGCGGACCTAATTATCGCCGACGAATCGGCGGCGCCGGCGCAGCCGGCCACGGTGATCGTGGTCAACGGCGAGGGCTGGGAGATCGTTCAGCCGGGCGCGGTGCCGGCCGAGCAGGTTCACCAGCAGATGGCATGTTGGATCGTGTTTGTCTGCACGGGAAACACATGCCGCAGCCCGCTGGCCGAGGCGTTGTGCAAGAAGATCCTGGCGGATCGTCTGGGTTGCGCCGTGGAGGAGTTGCCGGCGCGCGGGTATCATGTGGTATCGGCAGGCGTGTCGGCCTTAGAGGGAGGACCGGCCGCCGCCGAAGCCGAGCAAGTGGCGCGCGGTTTCGGCGCCGATCTCTCGGCGCATCGAAGTCAACCGTTGACAATGGAATTGGCCGCGCGAGCCGATTACCTCCTCGGCATGACGCGCAGCCATGCGCGCGCTTTGATGGACTATTTCGGCCATCTCGGAGTGGTGCCGCGCTTGCTCGATCCGGCCGGCGACATAGCCGACCCCATCGGCGGCGACCAGCAAGTCTACGATGAGTGCGGCCAGCAAATCTGGCGGCACCTGGAAACCTTCGTGGGCGAGATCGCGCCGACCAGCCCGCAGCGCCAGCAAGAAGGGGCCGAGCAGCCATGAACATAGCGATCGGCAGCGATCACCGCGGTTTTGAAGCCAAGTCTCGCATCATCTCGGTACTGCATCAACTTGGCCACGAAGTTTTCGACGCCGGCCCAAGCAGCCGGGAGAGTGTGGACTATCCCGATTTCGCCTTCGAGGTGGCCCGCGCCGTCAGCGAAGGACGCGCCGAGCGCGGCATTCTGATTTGCGGCACCGGCATCGGCATGTGCATCGCTGCCAATAAAGTTCACAACATCCGCGCCGCTCCCTGTCATGACTGCATCACCGCCGAGATGAGCCGCCGGCACAACGATGCCAACGTGCTGTGCCTGTCCGCCGACCTGCTCGGCGAGGAACTGATCGAACGTATGGTGCGCATCTGGCTGGAGACGCCGTTCGAGGGCGGCCGCCATGCGAGGCGCGTAGAGAAAATCACACGCTTCGAGAATCCGTCCTAGAATTGCCAGCCCGCAGCGCAAGCAAGGGCTGTTCATACCCTTGCCTGCGCTGCGGGCTGGCAAGGAAAGAGACTATAAGGACAAATCCTTGGTGATATGCGTCACGATTGGCCCTTCACGAGACACTGAACGATTGGGCGGCGAATCCGGTAGGGTGCGGCTGCGGCCAATGCTGGTTATGATAGCAGCCGAGATCACGGCTGCCGTACTCACCAAGGCGACCGCTCCCCAGATCAAGGCCAGACCGCCAACGCCGGTTCCCGCCGTGAAGAAAGTGGCGGCCACCCCGGCACCGGCCATATAGCCGGGCACGGTCGTACCGATTAGTTTTCCGATCTTTTGCCGGCCGGCGTCGGGGTTGTAATTGGCGTTGATCGTCGCCAGCAATCGTTGCAATTCGTCTACGTTTGTAACTTTCATGTCCATTTTTTTGAGTAGAACCAACAGATCCTCCATGCTTTCGATCATCATGGTCATACGGACCTCGCGACTAAAAGAGAGGGACAATCCTGATTCTCCGGGTAATTCGTTCCCCGGTGGGGAATATTATCGAAGAACGTTCGGGAAAGCGATTGTGATGGTGGAATTATACAGAGAAGAGAGAGAAACCGTCCGCGCACGCCAGCCGGCAGCCAATCGAGCGGTGTCGTGGGGTATGGTAGAGTGCCTCTGGTGGGAACGCGGGTGCGGGCGATAGGCCATGGACCTGAACGGTTACGGGATTGCGCACCCCCCGGCATGATGCCGATGCATTCCCGATTATCCTAAAGGGCACCGCCAGTGACCCACCAGAGGTACTTTTCCAGACATATATGCTCCTGGTGGGCACACGGGTGCGGGTCGTAGACCATGGACCTGAACGGTTACGGGATAGCCAACCACAACCCGGCATGATGCCGGCGCTTTCCCGACTATCCTAAAGGGCACCGCCAGTGACCCACCAAGGGCACCAAAACACCTTAACCAGACTCAGCCGCAGATTCAAGCCGATTGCCAACGCGAGCGGGGCCGCGTCAGCGACCCGCGGGGTGAAGTTATCTTTTCGACCCATCGTGCGGTTTCTATCACAAGCAAGGGTTGTTCCGCGCCGGATGAGCGTTGCCATGTTGCCGACCGTGCGATCGCTGCTCGAATTGATTCGCTTCAGCCACACGCTGTTCGCGTTGCCGTTTGCGCTGACTAGCGCTGTGTTGGCCTGGAAGCTGTCCGGTTTCCATACTCTGCAACTTGCCGGTATTCTCCTCTGCATGGTGTTCGCGCGCAGCGCCGCGATGGCCTTCAATCGTCTCGCCGATCGCCGTTTCGACGCCTTGAACCCGCGCACGACAGCGCGCCATCTGCCGGCGGGGCGGCTCTCGGCCGGCGCGGTCTGGCTGTTCACGCTCCTCTGCGCCGCCGGCTTCATCGCCTCCACGACAATTTTTCTCTATTTTGACAATCCCTATCCCTTGTATCTGTCTATCCCTGTGCTTCTGTTCCTCTGCGCGTATTCGTACACGAAGCGTTTCACGTCGCTGTCGCATGTCTGGTTGGGGGCATCGCTGGGATTGTCGCCGTTGGCGGCGTGGATCGCCATTCGCGGCATCATCAGCATGACCGATTTGGCCGCGCCGTTGGTGCTGGGAGGCGCCGTCCTCTGTTGGGTGGCCGGCTTCGACATCTTTTATGCCTGTCAGGATGTGGACTTCGACCGCAAGGCGCGGCTGCACAGCATCCCGGCGACGCTCGGCGTCCGCGCCAGTCTGCGCGTGGCGGCGCTGTGTCATCTGTTTATGTTGCTTCTGCTCGTCGCGCTCTACTGGGCCGCGGCGCCAAACTTGGGGATTATCTATCTGACCGGCGTGGCGGCGACCGCGCTGCTCTTGCTCTACGAGCATTGGCTGGTGCGGCCGGACGACCTCAGCCGCGTCAATCAGGCGTTCTTCCAGGTCAACGGGATCATCAGCGTCGGTCTATTTGTCGTGGTCGTTGTGCAGCTTGTCGTCTGACGGGCATTGTTTGGACTCACGATGCCCGCCGAGCAAGACGTTCCAAGGCCGCCTTCGCTTCTCGCGTTTCCCGCGCTCCGGCCGCGCCGCCGGCGAGCTTGCGCAGGAGCTCTCGCGCTTCCGCCGTACCGATTGCTTCCAATACGCGGATAGCGCGCAATGTTCGCAGGGTGGCGGCGGGAGGGACCCCGCGCTGTTTTTCCTGGATTGCACGCACGCGGTTCCGCACTTCCAGCGATGGCTTGCTTGCCAAGATGCGCTGCAACGCCGGCTCGATTTGTGGACCTATGCCTTCGAGTTCCCTTGCCGCCGCGTCGCGCACAGCGAACTGTTCGTTGTCGAGATCGGCCAACAACTTGTCCACGCGCTTCACATCAATGGGGGCGGCCGGATGCAGATGCTCCGCCAAGAAAAGCAACGCTTGCTTCGGAATCGCCGCCAGAGTGTAGATGGCCCGATGGGCCTTGCGAGCGTCGCCGGCGAGGTCGGACCATAGCGCCTCCAGCTCTTTGCCGGTGAACGCCTTGATGTTTTCGGACTTTCGCAGCGACGGCGTCATGTCCCACACAAGAAGGGTGCCGTCATTCATCCCCGTCACCACCGCTCGGCCGTTAGGCAAGAAAGCGAGAGAGTGGATCGGGGTTAGCAAGGGTCTGCGTACAGAGTTCGCGGGCCACCACCGGCGCAGCAGCAGTTTGCCTGACACCACATCCCACAATCGCAGGGCATCGGCACCGGCCGTAGCCAGTTCATGCCCATCCGGCGAGAAGGCAGTGTAATCGATCCAGCCATCGACATGGAAAAGCTCTTCCCGTGATGCCATTTCGACTACGCGAACACCACGCGGCTGGTAGCCCGGCCTGGGGCCGGCTTCCGTCTTGTGAATCCCCGCAGTCGCGAGCTGAGTGCCGGAAGTGAAGGCCACCGGACGCCCCAAATCGCCGGAAATGACCGCCAACGGCTGACCCGTTTGGGTATCCTCGATGAGCAGTCGCTCGCGACTGTCCAGGGTCACGCCCTTGCCGTCGGGCGTGAAGCGCGAATCCAGGGAGCCGTCAAAGGACCGCCGTACCAGTAGTTCGCCCGTGCCTGCATCCCACATGGTTAGCTGACTCTGCTCCTGTGCCGTGCTGATAACCGCCAGTCGCTTACCGTCCGAGGAAAGATGCGAGACAAGGATTTCGTGGTTCTGCTTGCCGGTCTTGCGGTCCGTAACGATGAATCGGCGCTGCTCCGCGCCGGTTCCCGCATCCAGCAAACGCACCACTCCGAAACCGCCAGAAATCACGAGTCGGCCATCAGGAGCGAAAGCGCACGATCGAATCCAGGAATCGTGTTGAGGCACCAAGGGCAACGGTTTGCCTGTGTCCGCGTCCCAAAGCCGAACGAGGGAATCGCTCCACGCCGTCGAAGCCACGATTCGGCCATCCGGCGAAACCGCCACGGAGCCGACGTGGCTATCGTGTCCGGCCCTGCCATGCAGCCGTTCGCCCGTACCGATATCCCACAGGCGGATTTCGAATTTCCCCGCACTGGCCAGTGTTTTGCCGTTGGGAGAAAACAAGACCTCTTTCGCAATGCGGTCGTCCAGCCGCAAACGTTCCTTGCCGGTGGAAACGTCCCAGATAACGAGCGCTTCCAATCCGCCCATGACAAGGAGCTTGCCGTCCGGGGAGAACGTCAAACAGGGCGTCTCGATAATTCTCTTCGTGACGCGCGACGGGCGAAGTGTCGCCCGCTTCTTCAATCCGCCTGTCTCCCACAGCGTTACCGTGGTGTTGTTCTCGAAGTTATTCGCCGCAGCCAGCATCTCGCCGTCCGGCGAGAACGCGAAGCACCATCCCTCCACGGCGCCTTTTGCCAACTCCCGGCCCGTGGTCGTATCATGCACATGCAGCACTCTCTCGTTCTCGTCGGTCTGATAGGCCAGCCGGCTGCCGTCGGGAGACAAGACGAGGGAGTTGAGGGCCTGATTCAATTTCTCCAGCCGGAAGCGCTCCTTGCCCGTGGATAAGTCCCACAGGCGGAGAGCATAGTTGTCCGCACTGCCGATCAGTGCGGCCAGCAGCTTGCCATCGGCCGAGAAGGAAAGCCGTTTATGTCCGATCCCCGCGGCGGGAAGCCGGCGCAGCTTCTCTCTTGTCCTGATGTCATAGAGATCGAGCGAATCACCCTCGAACACGGCCAAAACCTTCCCATTAGGCGCTAGCCCAGCTATCACCACATCCGGCTGCGATGGCGGGTTTTCCGATAGGGGGATTCGTGTTAGTCGTGCTTGCCTGCCCGTGGCTAAGTCCCAGAAGCGAACCGTGCCGTCCCAGCCGGCGGAGATCAAGGTTTTACCATCTGCGGAAAATGCGAGATGTGCCATCTCATGTCGCAACTGCACCGTACCCATCCGGGCAATCGCTCCCGGAGGAAGCGGATCGCCATAGTAGTCTTTCCGAGAAAGCGGAGCGGCCTCGGCTTTCGGTGCTTGTGCCGCCGGTTGGTTTTTTGCTGGCTTCTCGGCCAGCATCCAATAAGCCGTCCAGCCCGCACCGCCAGTGAACATGCCCAACACCATAACCAACACCGCGATTATTTTCAGCTTGGCCATGCTCATCGCGTGGAGAGCGCCCTGCGCCAGCGTGGCGACGGATGGGGATACAGTTCCGGCCGTCGTCTGTCCCAGCGCGAACAACGCCGCCATCCTCGATACGGCTGCCACCATCGCCGCCGGAGCGCTCGACGGTTCCGACAGCGCCGCACTCAACGCCGCGCCGGACAGCGTCATACCGCGATGGCTCAATCGTTGCCGCAGCAATTCTCGCGCTCGCGCCAGCCGGCCGCAGACTGTGCCGGCGCGCCAACCCAACAGCCGCGCTGCCTCAACGTAGCTCTTGCCTTCGAGATAACACAACACCAAGGGAGCGCGATACTTCTCCGGCAATCGATCCAGCTCTTCATCGAGCAACGCGCGCAGCTCCCGCAGCTCGATGGCCGTGCTCGAATCACTGGCCATTCGCGTCTCGGCCCGCGCCTCGTGGCGCCGCCGGCGCTGGGCTGTCACCCTCGCTTTCTGGGCGATGCGATAAGCGACTCCATGCAGAAACGCGGCCATAGACTGCGGGACGCGCAACGACTCGGCTTTTCGCAGCAGGACCAGAAACGCGGCCTGAAACGCATCCTCGGCGTCTTGTTCGTTGTCGAGCAACCGGCGGCACACGCTCCATACCATCGGCGCATGACGATGCACCAGCGCCGCAAACGCCGCCTCATCGCCGCCGGCATAGCGGCGCAGCAGCTCGCTATCCGTCGCCTCAGCGGCGGCGTGATCGTGGAAGCGATGTAAATAACGCAACAGAGAACCAAGAGCAGCGCGAGCCATGATGATCGTCCTCGCGGGCACCGCGGTATCTATCTCTATAGTGCCCGCTCGGATGCTCCCGCGTACAGACTTTTCACGCGATCGAAAGAAACGGGGGTCAGTCCAAACCAAAAGATCGCCGCAAGATCTCGCGTTCGATTCGGCCAAAGACATGGCAGCGGCCGCTGCGCAGGTTCTGCAAGACAATCACCGCCGGCGAAAAGAGCAACGGATCGATGCGATAGAAATCGCGCTCGTAGCGCTCGAAAATATCGGCGAAGGGAGCGCCGTGATCGGGCGAAGAGGAGGACGGCACTTTGGGACCGATCTCGGCCAATTGCTCGTCGTCGGCCCGGACCCACAGGACTACTTGGCCGCCGTAGAGGATGGCATCGTTGGTGCGGCCGATGGCGCCGAGAAAATCGCCGGCCACCGGCGGCAGCGGGGCCGTGCCATAACCGGATACGATTTGTCCGAGATCAAACTTCAGCTCATACAGCTTGTGGAGGGCCGTCTCCAACGAGCGCGCCACCACTTGCACATTGCCGGCCTGGCTCGATGCCGGAGCGGCCAAAAGGGTTAGCTTGTTCGGCGGCAGATTCAGCTTCTCGGCGAGATACGCCGTCACTTCGTCGCCGGGCAGCTTGGAGGTTTCCAGCACGCCGACAGCGGCAGTGGTTTGTTCGCGGCCGGGGATATGCTCGAATAGCTCCTCTTTGCCGTAGGCCGCCCGCATGGGACCGGAACCCATGCCGAAGAACTTGCCGACTGACACTTGCCAGCCGGCGTACTGCGACGCCATGCACGCCAATACGGGATGATCGCTGTGTACCTGTATTAGCGGTCCAGGAATATCGTCCCACGATCCCGGCGCGAGCGCAACCTCGGCCTGTCCCGCCAGACAAACGCGCGCCATCGCCAGGCCCGCGTGCAAGCCGCCCTCGGCGGCGACGCCGCAATCGAGAACACGGGCGCCGTTGGGCGTCGTGTGGACGGCGATCCGCAGCGCGGCAGCCGTGGCGGCCATGTGATCGGCCAATCGCAGGGCTTTTTCGTTCAGCAACATGTGGTTAATTTATCGCTCGAACAGCCACCGGTCGAGATCCACGGCCATTTGCCGCAGCGCGTCTTCGCAGGCCGAAGGAGAATCGGCCGCGGCGAAGAAAGTCAGGATGGGCTTGCTCGCTTCGATGTGTTCGCCGGCCGCGGGAATGTCGGCAAAGGAGGGCAATTCATGCACGGGCCTGGGCGAACGCAATCCCGCCATCCACGGTCCCTCGGCGGGGAAGTGCAGGTCGTCGCGCGCGAAGAGAATTGCCTTACCGATGATGCGATTGGTGGAGACGATAGGCGGAGGAAGAGGCGGAAGTTGGCGATGCGTGAACACGTGAGAATGCGATGTCAGCATCGCTGATCCCGTCGCATATTCCAATACTTCGATCGAGGCAGTGTAACGCGGGTTGATCTCCACCGGCCAAAACGTCCCATCCCACAGCACGCCATCCACACCGAACAATCCCATCAAGTGACATTCCGAAGCGAGCAACCGGCCGAGCGCCGCCGGCGAAGGGCGCTGGATCGTGCGCGAATCGAGGGGGCCGATACTGCCGCAGTAGTGAAACGGCGCGGCATGCAGCCACGATTCTCCGATGAGTTGCCGCGACACGCCCAGGGGATGCGCCATCCCTCCGTCACCGAGGAAAAGCAACGCCAGCGGTTCGCCTTCGATGTACTCCTGAAAATAGTTATCACGGCCCTGCTGTTCGTGATCCCCCGGCGTCCAAAAGCGAATCCCGGCTCCGCCCGCGCTCTTGCGCGACTTGAGCAACCAGCGCCGCGTTCGAGACGCTTTCTCAATGTCCTCAGCCACCGTCGGTGCCGGCATCCCGGCCGATTGCAAAAGCGCGGCGACAAACTTGGGATCACGGCAGCGCGACAGAGCAGGTCCGGCATTGCCCCACAATTCCCGCCGCCGCGCCATCCGCTGCACGAAGCGCGGCCGATTTTCCAGTCCGCCCGTGTACATCCACGGGCCGGGAATGTCGCTTTCAATAAAGCGCTGGAAATCCTCCGGATAGCGTCCGGTCAGCCGCGTGACGGTACAGCGCTCTTGCAAATCGACATCGGCGAAGAGATCGACGCACCAGGGATGCAGCCCCGCTCGCAGCGCCGAGCAGGCGGCGGCGCGAGCGCTGGCTCCGATGATGAGCAGATTTGGTGATAGCATGCTGACTTGATAGGAGATCGGGTTTCTTGGGACAAATGCGCTGCTCGATGATTTCGAGCAGGCCAGCGAGTTCCCCCTCTCAACTGGTGTGCGGGCGGCGAACTTGACAGGGTCTGGTCGGCAATCGAAGATTATAGGCTGAAACCGAACAATGATCCCTGACTAGCTAATGAGCGTAGATGCCACAACACACTCTTTACGCATATGTGGACGGCTCCGATCTTCATGGCATTGCAGAGAGTTTGGAATCCGAATTTGTACGTTTCCTCTCTGAGGCTAAGTGGGTCTGGGGTAAGCCGTGGGTAGTAAACCAGATACGTGAAGATGATCCGAGCCTTGGCCCGGACGATCTACCGGATTGGGAACTTGGCCTGAATATGCACTTGCCCGATCCTGGAGATGAACCATTTGGCTGGTTCTCCGACGTAGAACGTATCGCAATCTTCCTGGGGCAGTTACATGCCAAAACAGGGAGAGACTTTGTCATTGGCATCGGCGATAATGAGCGAGGTTTTTCTGAGGATCTAATCTTCGTGAAACGATCTCAACCCGACTTGGTGACGTTGCCAAAACGATCGGAGTCAAAGACGGCAGTAGCTAATCAGACGAATGCATTCCCTCGTTCCCACGCTCCGCGTGGGAACGCACGGTGGCGACGCTCCGCGTCGCGGCCAGTCCTTGCGCGAGACGCGATGCAGAGCGTCCGGACGCTCGTTCCTACGCAGGAGCGTGGGAACGAGAAACGAGGAGAAACTAAGTAAGTTGCAATCGGCGTGCATCGCTCGACGGGAGACGCCACGGTGATTAGATTAAAACTCCGCGAAGCCTTCCACGAAATAGGACAGATACGATGCACGCACGAACGATACTGCGCCAGCTGTACTTGATCCTCGTATGCACTCTCCTAGTTCTCCGGACTTCCGAAGCAGCAGATCCGAAGCCTGGCGCTTCGCCGAAAGGCCCGTTGTCGCCGCGCGGCGAACAAGCGACATTTCGTCTACACAAAGGGTTTGAAATCGACCTCGTCGCCGCCGAGCCGGACGTGGTCGATCCGGTGTCGATGGCTTTCGACGAAGAGGGCCGCATTTTCGTCGCGGAGATGCGCGGCTATCCCAACGGCGGTGTGGCCACGGGGCATATCACGTCGGGGCAGATCAAGGTGCTGGAGGACCGCGACGGCGACGGCGTGTATGAGACGAGCCGCGTCTATGCCGATGGGTTGCGTTTCCCTTCGGGAGTGCAGCCGTGGCGCGGCGGTTTGCTGGTGGCGGACGCGCCGAACATCTTTTATCTGGAAGACACCAAGGGTACGGGCAAGGCGGATCGGCGGCGCGTGTTGTATACCGGTTTTAGCGTGTCCAACGTCGAGCAGGTCATCAATAGTCTCCAATGGGGATTGGATAACTGGGTATATGGCTGTGCCGGCGGCGAGGGCGGCACGATTCGCTCGCCGGAAAAGCCGGACATGAAGCCGCTGACGCTGCGCGGCCGCGGCGTTCGCTTTCATCCCCAGACACCCGGCAGCCTGGAAGCGACCTCCGGCGGCGGGCAGTATGGACTTGCCGCCGACGAATGGGAGAACTGGTTCACGGCGACCAACAGCCAACATCTGCGACACATCGTTCTGCCCGATCATTATCTTCGCCGCAATCCGGCGCTGGCGGTCAGCGCCGTCACGCTGGATATTCCGGATCACGGCGCCGCGTGCAAGGTACATCGGCTCAGCCCATTCGAGGCGTGGCGCGTCGAACGCACCATGCGCCGCAAGGAAGGCAAGGGCGGTTACGATCCGCGGCGCTTCCCGGCCACGGAACTGGTGCCGGGCGGATACATCACCTCGGCATGCAGTCCCGTTGTCTACGCCGCCGCCGATTTTCCCGCGGCGTATCGCGGCAATACCTTCGTCTGCGATCCGGCCAACAATCTCATCCATCGCGACGTGCTCGTCGAGAATGGCGCCACCTTCACCGCCAAACGCCCTGCCGACGAGCAGGATTGCGAGTTCCTGGCTTCGACGGACAACTGGTTTCGCCCCGTGCATCTGACGCTCGGCCCGGATGGCGCGTTGTACGTGCTCGATTTCTATCGTGAAGCGATTGAGACGCCGCTATCCCTGCCGGACGACATCAAGAAGATGGTGAACCTGGAGAGCCGCGGACGCGGCCGTATCTGGCGCATCCGCGTTTCGGAGCAGGCACACCGCAAACCGTCGCTCCGGAAGGCGGCTACTCAGGCCCTCGTCGAGCATCTAAGCGATGCGAATTTGTGGTGGCGGCTGACGGCGCAACGGCTGTTGATCGAGCGCCAAGATCACAGTGCCGTGAGGTGGCTGCGTGAATCTGCCCATACAGCGACTTCGTCCTCCGGCCGAGCGCATGCCTTGTGGACACTGCATGGATTGAAGGCGTTGACAGAGGAAGACGTTGAACAGGCGTTGAAGGATTCAGCGCCGGGCGTGCGCGAGCAGGCTCTACGCTTGGCAGAGGAACGTCTGCCGGAATCGGCGACGCTGCGAACAGCCGTGGCTGCGCTGGCGGACGATCCCTCGCCGCGCGTTCGCTTCCAACTAGCATTCACGCTGGGCGCGGCGGACAGCCCGGAAACCGTGAGGGCGCTGGGCCGCATCGCGCGTCGGGATGCCGGCGATCGTTGGACGCAGACGGCGGTACTCAGCTCGATCCACGGCTCCGGCGTCGCTTTGCTCGAAACGCTGGTTAAAGATGAGGACTTCCTCAAGAACGTTACGGAATCCCGTCTGCAACTGCTTTCGCGTCTTGCATCGCTCGTCGGCGCCAAGGCCGGCGATGCGGATCTGGGGCGAGCTTTGCGTCTGCTCACGGCGACGGCGAAAAAGATCGCGCCGTGGCAACTCGCCGTGCTCGATGGGCTTGGTCAAGGTTTGCAGAACAGCTCGCGGTCGCTGGAGCAACTGTGGGAGAAGCCGCCGCTCCCCTTGAAAGAGGTGATCGCCGGCGTTCGACCGCTGTTTGAACAGGCCGCGAACACGAGTCGAGACACGAAACGCTCGGCCGACGAGCGTATTGCCGCACTTCGACTTTTGGGCCGTGGCCCCTATGAGCTGACGGACTCCGCAGCGAAAGATCTCCTCACTCCGCAAACGCCGCCGGAAGTGCAGTCGGCAATGGTGCGCGCTCTCTCGCTGCATCCGCGGCCGGAAGTCGCGGACCTGCTGCTCGGCGCGTGGAGCAGCTACAGCCCCGCCGTTCGCCGTGAGGTCGTCGAGGCGATTTTCGCTCGCGCCGATCGTCTGCAATGCCTGCTCGACGCCATCGAGCAAAAGAAAGTGTTGAGCATTCAACTCGAACCGTTTCGCCTTGAGCAGCTCCGCAAACACCCCAAGGCCAACATCAGCGAACGTGCCAGGCGGCTTCTCGCGGGACAGTCGGCGCCGGAACGGCAGAAAATCGTCACCGCCTATCGCGATGTGCTGGAGATGAAAGCAGACAACATGCGCGGCAAGGCCGTCTTCAAGAAAAACTGCACCGTTTGTCATCGTTTGGACAACGAGGGGTTTGAAGTTGGTCCCGACTTGCTATCCGCATTGCGCAACAAATCGGGCGAACAACTGCTCAACGATATTCTCGATCCCAGCCGAGAAGTGGACGCACGCTATCTTAATTATCAGATTTCCACGAAGAAAGGGCAGGTGTTCAGCGGCCTGATCGCCGCCGACACGGCTTCAAGCGTGACGCTGCGCCGCGGCGAAAAAGCCGAGGACACCATCTTGCGCGATCAAATCGAGGAAGTGCAGGCGACGGGCAAGTCGCTCATGCCGGAAGGATTGGAAACGCAGCTGAGCAAACAAGATGTCGCCGATCTGATCGCGTACCTGCAAGCCGCGGCTGTGCCCAAGAAGGAATAAATGAATGGCGAAAATGGGCGGAGCGATAACTACGATGCCAAAAAGCGATCAAAAAGCGTGAAGGCGACCGCTGCCAACAATTTTGGGCTTGCACGCTTCGGAAGTGTTGGTATTCCACCTTTTCCGAGGAAACACTTATAATGCCGGGAAAGCCTTCTCTACAAGGAGCGTCCCCATGCAGGATCGGATTGCCTATCAAGGCATCACTTTTGACGATGTTCTCCTCGAACCCGGTTACAGCGACATTGTGCCCCGCGAAGTTGATGTCCGCACCCAGCTCACTCGCAACATTCGTCTCAATCTGCCCATCCTCTCTTCGCCGATGGACACCGTGACGGAAAGCGATCTGGCCATCGCTCTGGCCCAGGAGGGCGGCATCGGCATCATCCACAAGAACCTGTCCATCCCCGATCAGACGCGCGAAGTGGATAAGGTCAAACGCAGCGAGAACGGCATCATCACCGATCCCATCACGCTGCCGCCGGACGAATCGGTCGGCGTTGCCCGGCGCATCATGGAACAGAACAAGATCAGCGGCGTGCCCATCACCGTCAACGGCTATTTGAAGGGCATCCTGACGCGCCGCGATTTGCGTTTCCTCACGGACAATAACCAGCGCATCTCCGAGGTGATGACGCGCGACAACCTGGTAACGGCCCCGGAAAATACAACGCTGGAAGAGGCCGAGCGGATTTTGACGAAAAATAAAGTCGAGAAACTGCTGCTGGTTGACGATAACTATAGACTGCGGGGTCTGATCACCATCAAAGACATCGACAAGCTTGCCAATTTCCCCAACGCCTGCAAGGATGCGCGCGGCCGGCTGCGTGTCGGCGCGGCCGTCGGCGTCCACGATTACGAGCGCGCCGAATCGCTGATTCGCGCGGGCGTGGATGTGTTGGTCGTCGATTCGGCACACGGGCATTCCGCCAACGTGCTGGACACGGTGAGCGAACTCAAACGGCGCTTCGCGATTGACGTAATTGCCGGCAACATTGCCACGGCGGACGGAGCGCGAGCGCTTGTAGAAGCGGGAGCGGATGCCGTGAAGGCCGGCATCGGGCCGGGCAGCATTTGCACAACTCGCGTGATTTCCGGTGTGGGCGTGCCGCAGATCACGGCGGTATCGCAGGCGGCCAAGGGCGTTGGCGGAGCGGTGCCGATCATCGCCGACGGCGGCATTCGCTACTCAGGCGACATCACCAAGGCGCTGGCCGCCGGGGCACACAGCGTCATGCTCGGCAGCTTATTGGCGGGATTGGCCGAGAGTCCGGGGCAGACGATCATCTACAAGGGACGCAGCTTCAAGATCTATCGCGGCATGGGTTCGCTCGGCGCTATGGTCGCCGGCTCGAAGGACCGTTATCGCCAGGTCGAGGGGACGCGCGATAAGTTGGTGCCCGAAGGCGTCGAAGGACGGGTGCCCTATAAGGGACCGCTGGCGTCGTTCATCTACCAGTTGGTTGGTGGGCTGCGGGCCGGCATGGGCTACTGCGGCACACGGAACATCGAGGAACTGCGCACGCGCAGCCGCTTCATCATGGTGAGCGCGGCGACGGTGCAGGAGAGTCATCCCCATGACATCGCTATTACGCAGGAAGCGCCGAATTACAGCTCGCGTTGGGAGCAGAGTGATTCGGATAGCAGGTAAGTTCCGTTGCGCTTTGCCTTGCCTGGGCTGCACGCTGGCGGTGTTGCTGCTGGCCGGTGTGGCCCGCGCGCAGCAAACTCCGCCGGCAACAGGCTCGCGCTACACTCTTTGGCCGTCGGTATCACCCACACTGACCTCCAACGCGCGACAGCGCGATCAGCAGCCGAAGTTGGGCCAGGCCGTTCCCCTCGGCGGCCGAGAAGAATTTGAGACGCCCGCACCCTATACCATCCAGCTGGAGCCGCCCTCCATCTATCGCGTCGCCATTTCCGTCGAATCCGACGCTCAGTTGCATGAACGCATTCGCCAGGAGAACCGTGAGCGCAAGATGCCCGGCGGCAAGATGCCCGAGCGGCTCGTATTCCCCAATGACCCGATCATCTCCACCGATACGTACCAGGGCCGAAAATGGTATCCCATGAGGCTGGAAGTCGCGCCGTACTATCTCTGTCATGGCCGGCTCGCCTTCCAGCAGATCAATTTCGAACGCTATGGCTGGGACCTGGGTCCTTTTTCGCCGCTGGCCTCGGCGGGCATGTTTCTCTTCGATTTCGTGGCTTGGCCCTATAAGGCTGCCAAGGAGCCGTGCCGCCGCATCGAGTACAACACGGGCTGGTGCTTGCCCGGCGATCCCGTGCCTTTCCTGCTCTATCCGATCCAGCTTAGCCCCACGGGTTTCGTCGCCGAGGTCGGCACCATCCTAACTCTGGTGGCGGTGTTTCCGTAAGTACTCTGAGCGGCGCAACCAGCGGCGCGAAGAGCCGCGACCGTAAGGGAGCGGTGTTGCCTTCCGCTCCCTTACGGTCGCGGCTCTACACCCACAGCGCTACCTGCGCGCCTCGGAGCTTAGCGCCCGTACTGCCCCATGAGCTGCCCCTCGGCCAGAGCATGCCCTTTCATGGCCGCAATCAATTGGTCCTTGGTCGATCCAGGAGCCAGCTCAAGCATCGTATCCAGAGCATAGAGCTTAAAGAAGTAGCGATGCGGCTTGCCCCGCGGAGGGGCCGGTCCTCCGTAGCCGATCTTTTTGAAGTCGTTCTTGCCCTGGCGGGTGCCGCTTGAGAGTTCCTCTTGGGCCGGCACGCCCTCCTCCAATTCGCGCTGGTTGGCAGGAATGTTGAAGATCACCCAATGAACCCAGGTGCCGCGCGGCGCATCGGGATCATCGCAGATGAGGGCGAGGCTTTTAGTCTCCTTCGG
Organism: Gemmataceae bacterium; assembly: GCA_035653735.1. Classification (GTDB taxonomy): domain Bacteria; phylum Planctomycetota; class Planctomycetia; order Gemmatales; family Gemmataceae; genus JAJPHU01. The sequence goes on along the minus strand of DASRBG010000106.1, from coordinate 20,502 downwards.
CGGGTCCGCCCACCGCAAGGGGGGCGAAACGTTCTTTCCGTCCTCGGTGTACTCTTTGGGGATGGTCGCTCCCTCACCAAAGGCAGTACTGCTCAATTCGATCTTCACGGCGATGTCTCCTAATTGAGTCTCTTCTCCCCCTTTCTTGCAGCCGAGGCCCAAGATGGGGAAGAAGACAAAGAAGAGGAAAAGCCCTACCCTCCGCAGGGATAAACCCGTGCAAGATTTGGACCGAAGCATAAGCTCGCGTGAGGTCGCCCTCGTTCCCATCGATGCCGGCATGATGCCCCTCCTCTCTTCTTCTCTTCCTCGCAATTGCCGTACCTCCCCTCATGATCTCTCATTTATGTTAATCCGTTCTCGGCTCCACGTCATCGCTGGCGTCGGCTGGTCCCTGAACCAAGTTCCTGCTCTCGCAGTCTGTCTCTTGCAAGGATAGACGTAAGGAAATCATCGCGGGGATGGCATCATGGCCCTGGAAGAGCATTCTTTTCGCCATTTGCTGCCGACGTTCATTATCTCGCCGGGCACCCAGGTCGTGCTCAAGGTGGACAAGCCGTTGCCGGACGGCACAATTCGCCAGCGGGGCAGCGTGGCTGTCATCGCCGAAAGTCCGGCCGATAACCAGTACCCCTATACGCTGCGCTTCGCGGACGGGCAAACGGTTCACGCGTACTTCCGCGAGCTGGCCATCCGCCGCAAGGAGATCGAAGACCAGCTCGCGGGAACCGAGGAGGATCTGCGTCCGTGGATCATTTATCGCTGCCAGGTCGGTTCGCACGCCTTCGGTCTGGCCGGCGAAGACTCCGACGATGACATCCGGGGTATCTACTTGCCGTCCGCCCGGCTGCACTGGTCGCTATTCAAGCTGCCCGAACAGCTCGAGTTCGCCGACGCGGACAAGGACGAGGTCTACTGGGAGCTGGAGAAGTTCCTCAAGCTGGCGCTCAAGGCCAACCCGAACGTGCTGGAGACGCTCTGGACGCCCCTGGTGCTGCACGCCGACGAGTCGGCCCAACGGCTGCGAGCGATGCGGGAGGTGTTTCTGACGCGCTACTTGTACAAGACGTACTCCGGCTACGTCCTGAGCCAGTTTCGACGCATGGCCAATGCCTACGCCAAGACGGGCAAGTACAAGGCCAAGCACGCCATGCACCTGATCCGCCTACTCTATTCGGGAATCGAGGCGCTGCGCTCGGGTCAAATCCGCATCGATGTGGCCGAGCACCGCGACGAACTGCTGGCGATCAAATCCGGGGCGTTATCGTTCGAGCAAGCCCGAGATCGGGCCTTGGAACTGGACCGGCAGTTCCAAGAGGCGTATCGCCAAACGATACTGCCGGAACAGCCCGACTATCGGCAAGTGGACGAGTTCCTGATCTGGGCGCGGAGGAGAATGGTCGATGCTTGACATGGCCGCACTACGGCAGCTCATCGAGAAACTGACGTATCGCCCGCTGTTCGTGACGGTGAGCGGCGCGCATCTCTATGGTTTTCCCTCGCCCGACAGCGATGTGGACCTGCGCGGAACGCATCTGTTGCCGCTGCGCGATGTCATCGGCCTGGATCTGCCCAACCAGACTGTGGAGCGCAAGCTCGACCTGTCCGGCACCGAAGTGGAGCTGGTCAGCCACGACCTGGGCAAATACCTGGGCCTGTTGGTCAAAAACAACGGCTACGTCCTGGAGCAGATCTTCTCGCCACTGGTCGTGATGGGGCAGGGCTTCCTGGACGAGCTGCGGCCCCTGGCGCGGCGCTGTATCACCCGGCACCATTACCACCATTACCGAGGTTTCCTGGCCACCCAACGCAAGCTGCTCGATAAACAAGAGGCAAAGATCACCAAGACGATCCTCTACGCCTACCGGGTGCTGCTGACGGGAATTCACCTATTACGGACCGTCGAAGTGGAGTCCAACCTACCGCGGCTGGCCCACGAGTATCAGCGTCCGTTCCTGACCGACCTGATCGCCCAGAAGCGGGAAGAAAAGGGACAGTCTCCGCACCTGGATTGGAGTTTCCACGATGCCCAGTTGCGCGAGCTAGAGGACCGGCTCGATAAGGCGTACCAAGAATCCGGTTTGCCCGATGAGCGCGACCGCCGAGCCGTGAACGAGTTCCTGATCCGCTGGCGCTTGGGTGAAGCCGGTTCACGTTGAACGCGGACTGATCTATTGAAAAGCTCTCGGAGCGCGGGCGTCCCGCCCGCTTTTGTTTCGGCAAATCGGCGGGCGGGACGCTCGCGCTCGGGGAGCTTTTCAATAATGCAATCTTCCCTCGAAGAGCTGGGAATTTTTGCAGAAATCACACCGATTCTGCCGATTTTGACGGTGTTCCCGGAGCGGACCATCTCGTTCTATTTTTCACGTCCGCGCCGTGGACAATGCGTTGACGGCGGAAGGAGGCTGCCTTGGAAAAACCCGCGACGATTCCTGGGAATGCGACAGAGACCGGCCAGCTCGTTTCCCCAACCGAGAATGATCCGGTTTTGCTCGCCCTGCCGCGACGGGTAGAGAGTCAAACGCCAAGAGCAGAGGAGAGCGGCGAGCCGTGCCTGGAGCAGCTCCAGGTGATCGAAACGGGTTGTGGACCCAAGGTCGAAACGGCGTTGTTGGTAGATTTGCTTTCGCGCAACCTGGGGCTAGCGGAAACGCTTGCCGACCCATCGGAGGTCCACAGCTACCACAATCCGCTCGCCTCCGTGAACGCTTACAAGCATCGCCTTCACGCCATTCGCTGCGAGTACGTCAGCGCTCGCCTGCATATTTACGATCTGGAAAAGCAGTTGAATCAGTCGCGCTATCGCGTGGAAGTGTTGGAAAAGCATGTGCAATTCCTCGACGCCACGCTCGAACAGATGCGGGCGTCGCGCGGCTGGAAACTGGTGGAGAAGTGCAGCCGGTGGCGGAAGATCGTATCGGGATGGCTCGGCAGAAGGAGGATTTGATTGCTCACGTAGGACGGCCTTCCTAGCCCGTCTGGACGGCCTGGGAAGGCCATCCTACATGATGTTCCTCCTTGCCCAAGCAATAGGTATGGGACTTATGTCGAGTGCAACCGTGGACGTAAAAGCGACGGCAACCCGCCAGGCTAAGGAGCGTTTACGCCACTTCTTGGAGTCGAATAGTCTCTTTGAGCTTCCGTATCCGGCGGCACCGCGCTTGAGCATCCTTTTGGTCCTGTACAATCGGGCGGAGCTGACACTTGCTTGCCTACAATCGATGCTGCCGCGTCTGAACGAGGCAGAAGCCGAGATCGTCCTGGTGGACAACGCCAGCAGTGATGAAACCGGGACATTGCTGGATCGCTTCCGCGGCGTGAAAGTGATCCGAAACCGCCAGAACCTCGGCTTTCCGGTAGCCGTCAATCAGGCCGCGGAGGCCGCCTCCGGTGAGTTTCTGTTGTTGCTCAACAACGATACCGAAGTGCTGGGCGACAGTCTGGGGACCGCCATGCGCTGCCTGGCAGCCAACCGCGATGTCGGTGCCGTCGGCGGGCGCATCGTTCTTCTCGACGGCACCCTGCAAGAAGCCGGCTGCACCCTTTGGCGCGAGGGACACGTGTTTCAGTACGGACGCGGCGACAATCCCAACGCGCCGGAGTACCTGTTTCAGCGCGATGTCGATTATTGCTCCGCCGCGTTTCTGATGACGCGCCGCGACGTGTTCCGCAAAATGGGTGGACTGGATACCGCATTCTCGCCGGGCTATTTTGAGGACCTCGATTACTGCGTCCGATTGTGGCGAGCCGGCTGGCGCATCGTCTATTTGCCGGATGTGGCCATCATTCACTACGAAAATGCCAGTTCGATTTCTCGAACCGAGCTCCATCACCTGTATCAGCGAAATCACCTGTATTTCATGCAAAAACACGCGGACTGGCTGGCCTGGCAATGCTCTTCCTCCACTACACCGCGGCTGTGGGCGCGCGGCTCACATGATGATCGCTTCCGCGTTCTCTACCTGCCAAGGAGAAATTCCGATCTCCGCGCGCTTGGAAATGTCGCGTGGATTGATCGAGTGGTCCGCCGGCTGCGCTCGCTGAATTGCTTCGTCACCGTTTATCCGATCGACGCGGAGGGTGCCGGTGTAGGCCGAGATGAGCCTGCTCTCCCCCCGGATGTGGAGCTGATGCCGGGAGGCAACCTCGATAGCTTGTCTCACTTCCTGACCCAGCGTCGGGATTATTACGATTGTCTGCTGACAAGCGACCGGGAAATTGTGCAGCAGCTCAATCAAGGCGTATGGCGACGCGGCCTGAGGTGCGCATGAGTCTCATGGAGCAGTCGAGCGCGGACAGAGAGCACAACCAACGGCTGGCGGCGCGGCTTGCCGTCTCCTGGGCGGAACAGCGCCATCTGAGTGAAAAATTGGCCGCGATCGAGTCCAGCACCGCTTGGGCTGTTGCCCGCCGCCTCTCCCAGCTGCGCCGGCGTCTCTGTCCAGAAGGAAGTCTGCGACAACGGTGTTTCCGCCTCGGCATACGCGGCCTGCGTCTGTGGCGGCGAGAGGGAACCGCTGCCGTCTTAAAGAAGACAGCCAGCAAATTGCTGGGCCGTTTCAACGATACGCCCGTCCAAAGCGCTAGCCAGGAGGTCCGCCTCGCCTCGCCAGCGCTTGGGGCCGGCGTCCGCACCTCGCCGGGGTCCGAGAAGTGTGAATTCCGTGTTGCGTTCATCGGTTCGTCCGCCGCCTGTGAGGCGCAGTCCATGCGCTACCGCGCCCACAATATCATCCAGGCACTGGCTCTCGTGGGTCTGGAAGGCACATTCTTTAGCCTCGAAGAAGTGGAGTCCAATCTCCCCGTCATCCTGTCCCACGACCTGATCATTCTCGTCCGCTTGATGCACAACCACGTCACGAAGATGGTGATCGAATCGGCCCGCCGGCTCGGGCTGCCGATCGTTTACGATATCGATGACTATCTCTTCGATCCCTGGGTCATGCCATATGTTGAGGCCTTCCGGGCTTTGCGGCAGTCCGATGGCTTGCACATCCTCGACGAAATCGGCGCCTGCCTGCACGAATGCGAATATTTCACGGGATCGACTTCGTATCTAGCCGAAAAAGCCGCGGCGCTTGGAAAAAAGAGTTTCGTTATCCACAATGGACTTAATGCGATACAACTCGAACTCGCAAGGCAGGGACGGGAGCAGCGCGGCCCGCGCGACAGCATCGTCCGCATCGGCTATTTCAGCGGCACGCGGACGCATCAGGCCGACTTCCGCGTCGTTTATCCGTCCCTGATGCTTCTCTTGCGCGAAAGGCCGGAAGCGCGGCTCCGGATCGTCGGCGATCTCGATCTCGGCGAATTCCCCGGCTTGACGCCTTACCTCGATCAAATTGAGACAATACCGCTCCTCAAATGGACGGAACTGCCGACCGCGATGGCCCAGATCGATGTGAATCTCATTCCGCTGGACTTGACGCCGTTCAACGAGGGCAAGAGCAACCTGAAGTACTACGAAGCGGGCTTACTCAAGGTACCGTCGATCGCTTCGCCGACCCGAATCAATCGCGAGAGCATAACACACGGCCACAACGGACTCTTGGCCAGGACGACCGAGGAATGGAACGACTGTCTCAAAGACCTCATGGGCGACGAGGAGCGGCGAGCGCGGATGGGGGAAAATGCCTTTGCGCACGTGTTACGATATTATGCCCCGCGAGCAACGGCCGCCGAAGCCGTCGAGGTGTACCGGCAAATCCTACGACATCATCGCTCCGAACGCAGCGCGGCGTGAGGCGGATCCGTAGGACGGCTTAGGAAAGCCGTCCCACAAGCAAGAACACGTCACGAACTTCGAAACGCCTCTAAGCGACATTGCGGCCGTCGCACGAACAGCTGCTCAGACCGTAATACTCACCCAACAGATTCCGGTAATCGGCGGGCATCCAGTTCCAGTCCGAAGGAATCGCCGCCAAGCGGCGCGATTGAGCCAACAGTTCATCGTTGATCACGGCGCCATCGTAGCTCAGCGGCATCACGTGACCGAAGCCGCACTCGCGGATGCGCGCGGCGGGAGCGCCCAGGTCGAAAACGATGGGGAACAGACTGCCCAGGAATGCGATTGAGAGCGTATAGGTGTACGTCTCCGGCCAGATGCTGGGGAAAAAGGCACAATGGCAACGAAGCTTTTCGAGGACGTCAAAAATCTCTTCTTCTCGGTAACGCCCCGTCACGACGACGTTGGGCAGCTCGTGCAGATCATCGCCGTCGGCATGGCCGACGATGTGGAAAAGGATGGGTAATTTCCGCGCCAATGCATCCCGCGCGCAGGCGACCAGGATTTCGCTCCCCTTGTGCACACCCACGGCGCCAATTATGGCGACGCGCAGCGGCTCGCCGGCGGACAAGGGTGCGGCGACGCGGCGCGGGTGCGTGTGCGTCTCAAAATGCCGGCGTTCGATGAATTCCACATGCGGAAAATAGCGTTTCATTCGCACTGCCACGTCGTGATGCGGCACAAACACCTTGCGTGCCCCCGCCAGCCACTCTCCATACTCCGCGCGCCAGCGCAGAATGTTCACCCTTTCGTCGCGCGCGCCGCGATCCATATTCACACAATGCTGACAGCGTTCCGCATCCGGCTCGCCGCAATAGGTATTGGAGCCGTCAATGAGATTTATACGAGGGCAAATGGTGTAATAATCATGGATGGTCCAATCGTAAGGCACGCCCAACTCGCGGAGCAGGCTGAGCACATCGCGGGGAACATCGATGGTGTGATGAAAGTGCAGGTGATCTACTCCCAACTCGCGCAGTGTCGCCAGGAGCGTCCAGCGTTCTTGCGGAATGGCGAAGATCAGGTTTGTCGCGTCCTTGACCGTGGGCGAAGTCAGGCTGACGCGGCCGGTTTCGAACGGGCGGAGCACGAAAGTGCGGCGTCCCTCTTGCTCCAGACGGCGGGCCAGGTCAAATACGTGTTTCTCCGTCCCCCCGCCGAGATTGTGCAGGACGTATAAGAGCGTTGGCCGCGCGCCGCCCAGGCGGGCCAGGTCCAGGCGGCGACGATAGGGCAGCGCCGGATTGGCGGCGATGTGCCCGGCAATGAGCGCGTGGTAGCCGGGGTGGTGTTTCTCCAGCACTTTCATCGCACGCTCGACCGCCGGGTTCTTGGACGAGCCGAAGGAAGCCCCGCCGGAGTGATAGACGAAGGTATCGGTGGCCAGCAGATGACGCCAGCCGTGCTGGAGAGCGCGGATACAGAAATCGTTCTCCTCGCCGTAGCCCTTGCCGAACAGCTTCTCGTTGAGCAGGCCCACCTCGTCCAGACAATCGCGGCGGAAGTACATGCAGAAGCCGACCCCGGTCGGCACCTCGACATAGCCGCCCTCGTTGCAGGCCGCACACAGTTCATCCATCTGGGCCGGCGTTCTCTCCTCAGGCAGCGCGTTGTCCTCGCAAAAGTGGGGATAGCTGCAAATGGTGGCGTTATTGGACAGCGGCGTTACCGAAGCGATGTCCTCGGCCGAGTACGCGGCCTTGTGCAGACGATCGAGCCAATCGCGGCTGACCTCGGTGTCGGAATTGAGCAGGACCACATCGCGGTCGGGATGAAGGGACAGGCCGCGATTCGCTGTCTTGACGAAGCCCAAGTTCACGGGGTTTTCCAAGAGCGTTATCAGGCCGCGGTGGGCGATGTCGCGCAGGCAGGTGCTCAACGTCGGCTCGGGGCTGGCGTCATTGATAGCGATCAACTCATAGGCTGCCGCCGGACAGGAAACCAGAACGCTGCGGAGACAGCGAAGCGTTTCATCCAGCCCCTTGTAAACCGGCACCACCACGTCGATGGGCAACCTGTCGCAAGGGCGGGGATGCGGCGTTAGCGTCAAGATTTCATCGAGGAGACAGCCATCGTTGGCTGTATGCCGCGCGATCGTGGGTTTGTTCAACAACTCCTTCGCCGGCCTGTCCTTCGCGGGTGGGACTTTGAGCGCGGTTTGCCCGCGCCGCGGCGACGCTTTTAAACGTTGCGATCTCTTCGGTTTTTCTTGGCTATCGCGCGGCAGCAGTTCCTCTGGTCTCTCCCGTCGCCCTATCTTGATAATTTGTTTGAAAAAGTCGAAGAGGCGATCTCGGAAGCTGCCGGAAGGAGCGAGGGAACGACGAAAGCGCCGGATCAGCAGCGCGACCCGCCAGGCCAGGTCGCCCTGGATCGATTCGAACTCTTCCCGCAGCAGATACTCCTTCTCGGCCAGAAGGTCGTAGCGAGCCTCCAGCATTTTTTGGATTCCGACCGCTTCGCGGTAAAGCCGCATGAACTCTTGCTCTTTTTGGATGAGCAAGGCATGCAGAGATTGCTGCGATGGGTAGGAAGGCGCGCGGGAAGCAGGGTCCGCCGAAGAAGCATCGGCTTCCCCATACCCTGAAGGGCACGGTTGCTTGCCAAAGAGGTTCATGAAGGACTCCTGAGCCACGAACTACCCAATCGGATGCTGGACGGAGAAACTTTGCCCTAATTTTGCAGATTACGGAGCTTCTCGTTTTTCCCTTGCAGAGATGCTTTTGATGCGTGCGGAGTGTATCAAGCTGTCTCACTGAGTCAATAGCGCGGCCTTCAACTGTCGCGCCGCTTCTCGTTCAGCGCATGAAGCTGGCGAAGACAGGCAAAATTCACGTGGCTTGGAGTATCGAATCGTTTATGCGACGCCGCTCGCCACGGGGCACCGCAAGCGTGGCGAAGGACACGTCGGCTGCGCGGCCGCCTCATCCACGATGCCGCGCGCGATGCGCAGCGATGCCGTCGCGGCCGGCGACGGGGCATTGAGCACATGCACCATGCGTTCGCCGGCGACGATGTGGAAATCATCGACAAGAGCGCCGGCCGGCGTCAACGCTTGAGCGCGGACCCCAGCCCCAGCCGGATGAATGTCCGACGCCCGCAACTCCGGTAGCAACTCCTGCAACGCGCGGAGGAATGCCGGCTTGCTCAGCGAACGATGCAGCTCTCCCAGCCCGGTCTTCCAGTAGCGCGAGACCATTCGCCAGAAGCCGCCGTAGCCGGCCATGTTCATCACGTCGCGAAGCGAGAAGCTCGTCCAGCCGTAGCCCTCGCGCTTGAGCGCGAGCACGGCGTTCGGTCCCGCCTCGATGCCGCCGTGGATCATGCGTGTGAAGTGAACGCCGAGGAACGGAAAACGCGGATCGGGCACCGGATAAATGAGATTGCGAACAAGATGCCGCCGCTCCGGAGCCAGCTCATAATATTCGCCGCGGAACGGGACAATCCGGACGCCGGGCTGGACCCCGCTAAGAGCGGCGACGCGATCAGATTGAAGTCCGCCGCAATTAACGAGGAAGCGACACGAAATTGCACCCTGCGTTGTCTCGAGAATCAGTTCGGCACTGAGTCGCCGGCAGGCCAGCAATCGGCTATTTAGCTTTACGACGCCGCCGGCCGCGGTAACGAGGTCGCCCAGCGTTCGCGTGACCTGCGAATAATCGACGATGCCCGTCTCCGGCACGTGCAGTCCGGCGATGCCGGCGACGTGCGGCTCATATTCGCGCAATTCCTCAGCTCTCAGCGAGCGTAGCCCCTGCAAGCCGTTGGCCCGTCCGCGACGTTCCAGTTCCTGCAACGCCGGCAGGTGCTCCTCGCGCGTGGCCACGACGATCTTGCCGCAGCGATCGTGCGCGATGCCGTGGGCACGGCAGAATTGATACATCGCTTCCCGGCCTTCAACGCAGTAGCGCGCCTTAAGCGAGCCGGGTTTATAGTACAATCCGGAGTGAATAACACCGCTATTGTTGCCGGTCTGGTGCGCCGCCAGGCGGTCCTCGGCTTCGAGGACGAGCAGAGACAAACCCGGATCGCGTGCCAGCATTTCTCGTGCGGTCGCCATGCCGACGATGCCGCCGCCGATGACGGCGACATCATATGTCGCGGTAGTCATTCGCCGATCTCCCTCGCCTCGCTAAGCCGCAAGCGGCCGATCGTGTTTCTCTCGCTGCTTGGAGGATGGTGCCAAAACAAACGCGGCCATAAAAGCATAGCGGAGATATTTGTAAAACGTCGCGGGTTTGTAACTGAATGAGGAACGCCGCAAACTTTCCGAGCGATTGTACAACGTGGTCGGCACATTAGCGAACGTGCAGCCGCGCCGCTTCGCCCAGTATAGTTCCTCCATGATGCTGGCGAAGCCGCGTTCGGTGTAGGGAAGCGACAGGAACACCTCCGTGCGGATGCAGCGGAAACCGTTGGTGGCGTCGCGGACGCCGATGCCGAACAGCGGCGTCACCAGCAGATTGCCGATTCGTGAAATGAGGTAGCGCCACCACAGCACGCCCTCGACGCGGCCTCCCGAACAATACCGGCAGCCCTTGATGACATCGGCGCCGCTGTCGATCGCCGGCAGGAAGGCAGCGATGTGCGCCGGTGGGTTCGTCAAATCGCTGTCCATGAACAGCACATAGTCATACCCTAGCCGCCGCGCCTCGGCCGCCCCGGTGCGCAGGGCCGTGGCGTAGCCGCGGTTGCCGTCGTGACGAACGAGCGTGAAATCGGCATCCCTGCGCGATTGCTCCAGCACTTCAAAAGTGCGATCGCGGCTGCCGTCCTCGACGATAATGAGACGGCAACGCCGACCGAGTTTCGGCAAAACGGCCGTCACTTCCGCGACGCAGCGAGCAGCACCCTGCTCCTCGTTGAACATGGGGATGACCACGGCCATGCTTCCCTCACCCTGCCCCTCTCCCTTTGCGACAGGAGAAGGCGGAGTGAGGGAAGCGCCGGCTTTCGGATGGTTGTGCGGGTTCATGCCGCCTCGGTTTGTTTCGGGGAAGAGGATCCATCCAGGCCGTCTTCGCGATACGAACGCGCGATGGGCAGATGGTAATGCTCCGGCTTGTGAACGCGGAACCCATCCGTGCGCAGGCGCTGCACCAAATCGGCGACAATGCGGCCTGATGCCTTGCCGTCGCCGAGCCTATGTTCCCAGGCGCGGCCATGCAGGCTTTCCAATTTGTGCCATACCTTGTCGGCCGCGTAGCGGGCCGGTTTATCCGGATCGAATTTGACACTGGAACCGCAATCGTAAACTTGCGGCCTCTCGGTGGCCTTGCGCATCTGCAAGGACGGCACTTGAAGAACCGCGGTCTCCTCGACCACGGTGCCCGAATCGGTGACGACACCGCGCGCATTGGTCATCAGCACCAACATCTCCATGTAGCCAATCGGGTCCACCATGACGACGTTCGGCGGCAGCTTCAGCCCGAAGCGATTGAGATTGCCCTGTGTGCGATAGCTGGCCGTGAAGTAAACCGTGCGATCGGTATGCCGCAGCAACTCAAGGATGGCAGCCAACGGCTCGCGGCTTTCCACGTTCTCGCGGCGATGGCAGGTCATCAAGTAATACTGATCGCGCTCGATCTTGCGCTCGTGGAAGAACTGATCGCTTGCCAGAGCATCATAATACTTTTTGCGGTCGTAATAGTATTTATTGAGCACGTCCACGATAAGGTTCTGCACGACGACGATGCTGCGCGGATTCAGCCCCTCGGCAACACCTTGGTCGTAGTATTCGGGGAAATAGGTATAAATGACATCGGCCAGGTGGTCGATGGTGCCGCGGTACTTTTCTTCGGGCATGCGCCAATCGTAGGAGCGCATGCAGCCTTCGATATGGACAATCGGGATGTTGAGCTGAGCGGCGGCCAGGCAGCCCATGACCGTATTGGTATCGCCGAGGAAAACGGCGGCTTCCGGCCGAAGGTCGTCGAGCACCGGATAGAGCCTGCTGATCACCGAGGCGACAACTTCGGCGTCCGTCGTCCCCCGAGCGCCCAGCTCGATATCGGGCGGCGCGACTTCCAACTCGCGGAAGAAAACGTCCTTGAGATTGTCTGAGTAGTGCTGCCCGGACCAAATGAACTTCACGTCGAACTCGTTGAGAGCGCGGATCTGATTGAGAACCAGGCTGGCTCGAATGACATCGGGACGAATGCCCAGGATGATGGCCAATCGCTTTTTCATCGTTCGGATTACTCCTTGCTAGGGGGACTAAACAATGAACCGCCAAGGCGCCAAGAACGCCAAGAAAAGAAGAAGAGGGCCACGGATAACACAGAGGGCACGGATAGCAAACAGAGTATAACCATTTTTAAATTTTTATCTGTGTAATCCGTATAATCCGTGGTTGGTCTTTTTTTCTTCTCTCCTTTTTTCTTGGCGTTCTTGGCGCCTTGGCGGTTTAAATTCCGTGGCGAGATCCCGGAGCGCCGGGTCGAGCGGAGCATATTTGGGAATGGCACGGTGTAACGCCTGCTTCTGGGTATCGAGTTGCCGGCTGACCGGCCGGCCGCTCGCCGTCGGGCAAACCTCGATGTCCGGCCGCAGCAGTTCGGCCAGGCGCGAGAGCAATTCGTATTTCGATAGCGGTTCGCAGGGGCAAAAATGATGCACACTGCCCTCGTGCGCCGCCGCCGTGAAAAGATCATCGACGATCAAGCAACGACACAACTCGGCGAATTGCCGGGTCGTGCAGCCGGTCCATAAATGATCCGTGAAGCCCGAGATACGCGCGCCAGGAGGTTGACGGCGCAGCCACTCCCAGAGTCCCCGCCCGTTGGCGGACGCGGGACCGATAAGCGAACACCGAATGTTGAGGGCGTGAGCGGCCCGCACTTCGCCGTGCAGCTTCGTCCGTCCGTAGACATTGGGCGGCGCGGCGGGTGTGCTTTCCACGCACAAACCCGCATCCGCGGCGAAAACGCCGTCCGTCGAGACATGGAGGATGCGGCAGCCGTGAGCGCCGGCAATCTCGGCGAGCCGGTGCGGAAATTCGCTGTTGATCTTATGGGCAAGCTCCACGGAGGCATCGTTCCCCTCGTCGATCTGCCCTTGCAACACGGCGATACAGTTGATGATGAAATCGAGAGGAGCCAACCGCGCCAGCAAGTCGGGCAATCCTTCCGGCTCGCCCTGAACGTCAAAAGGGGTGCCTTCATCTTCGCCGCGCCGCGTTGTGAAGCGAACATCGAGCGAGCTGCATTCGCGGAGATGACGAACCAGCATGTGGCCCAGCATGCCTGCGCCGCCGAGCACCAAGACACGCGCGGGGTGAAATGAGGACATAAACGATCCTATGATGCGATTGCCAGCCCGCAGCGCAAGCAAGGGCGAATTCATCCCTTGCTTGCGCTGCGGGCTGGCGAGCGCTCTAAACGAATTTCAACTCCGGCAACGGCGTGACCCAGATGCCCGAAAACCATTTTTCCTTGGCGCGGATAACGTCGGCGTAGTTCCAGGCGCTGACGAAGATATAATCGGGCGGCTGCTGGCGGAGAGCGTCGGGGAAAACGATGGGCGTGTGCGTGCCGGGCATCAGTTTGTTGGCGCGCAAGGGCGAGGCATCGACCACCGCTTCGAGATAATCCATCTTGCAAGCGTTCACCCACAAAGTCGCTTTGCCGGCCGCGCCGTAGGCCCAGATGCGATGATTGCGGCCCAGCGCGCCGAGCGTCTCGCGCACCACATCGATCTTGCGCTGGACATTGACGCCGAAATCCTTCCAGGTTTCCGCACGGTTCAGGCCGATTTTTTCCTCGTAGGCGCGGATGGCCTTCAGCTCCTCGCTCTCGGCTGCCGGCATTTGAGCAGCGACGATTCGGAGCGAGCCGCCGTGCATCGGGATGCGCTCGGCGTGGACGACGTGGAAGCCATGCCGTCCGAAGAGCCGCGATAACGTGCCCAGCGAATAGAACGTCAAGTGCTCATGATAGAGCGTGTCCCACTGAAGTTGTTCGAGCAGGTCGCCGGCGTACATGAATTCCAGGCACAGATGCCCCTTGGGATTCAGCACCGCACGCACGGCGTCGAGGATAGCGCCGGGGTCAGCGTTGTGGGCGAAGCAATTGCTGCCGGTGACGATGTCCATGCCACCGTACTGGCTGTGGATCTGCTTGGCTGACTCGCGATCGAAAAAGCCGGTAACGACAGACAAGCCTTTGCCGCGCGCTATCTCGGTGATGTTGGAAGAGATGTCGATGCCGACGGCATTGACGCCGAGCTTGGCCAAGGGCGCCAGGAGAACGCCGTCGTTACAGCCGAATTCCAGGACTTTCCGCGGCGTGAAGCGCTTGTGCAGCCAGGCGGCATATTGCTCAAAGTGCGCCACCAACGGCCCGATGGTGCTGGAGGAGAAGGAGTAATCCTGAAAGAGAATGTCGGGATCGACGGGATCGACGATTTGAATCAGCCCGCAGTCCTCGCAAACGTGGACTACAAGGGGATACTTTTGTTCGTTCGCGATCGCTGCCTGGTTGGGCAGGAAGCCGCCGGCCAGGGGCATCTCGCCCAGATCCACACAAAGGGCGAGCCGATCCGCCCCGCACCCACGGCACGACTTGTTCGACATGGTATTCCCCAGACCTCCTTGACCGGGAGGGATACGGACCAAGCGCGCAACTGCGCCGGATTGGAATTCGATGTTGCCGGACGATAATCTTCGGCCGATTTCTTTGCAAGCCGAGTTTGCCGCGTCTCAGTACAGAATGTCATCGTTCATGGCCCGCCGTTCGAGGTGGACTTCGATGCCCGGTCCCGGATCGCCGATCGCCGGTGAAAAGCCGGCCTTTTTCAAAGCGCCCCAGAACCAGACGCGGTTGAGCAACACATGATATTCCGATTGTCCCGGCACAATCGAGAGCGCAAGAGCGAAGTAGCGGCCGGCGCACTCGATGGGGACGATGATGGATCGTCCCTCCGGGAGATAGCCACCAATTTGAGGGACATTAGCGATCGGTGGAGGCGGCAAAGCATTCGCAGCCTCGAAATTCGTGATCTTGACCGTCAGAAAGTCGGCGGCTTCCTCTCCCTCGCGCCCCGCCGGCTTCGGAAACCTCGCCATGCTCGAAAAACGCGCGATGTGGCCGAGGTTCAGGATATTACCCAGCCGCTTGTACCAAAAATCGACGGCGACGGGTTCCTCGGGACGGCGCGGCCGCAAGAACACGAAGGGATCGTGAGAGACCGTCGCCATCGGTACATAATGAAGGATCACGTATTCATACAACAGCGTGTCGCGCAGCACGGGAGGGACCGCGTCCACCCCTTGATCCGTGGCTCTCCAGACGACGATCCGCGGTGGTTCCGACCGGAGCAGTTGGAGCATGTGCTTTTGCTCCTGAATCGGGGCGGCATTGTAGCCGTTGGTATGAAAGTACGGGCGTGTGCCGGTCATAAGGTAGAGGATCGGATCATCGCTGAGCACGAACAACCGCCGTGCACCATTGGGACCGACGAGGCCGGCCAGTTCCTGCACCGTCTGCCGCTGTGTCTGGGAAAGCAGGAAACGATTTGGATTGTAAAGAAGGGCCGTAAGCGCCTTGCGTTCATGGGCATCGAGGGCCAGACACGGCAACGACGTGCGAACACGAGCGACGACGCCGCGGACCTGGTTCACCACCTGCATCGGGGCATTTGAGGTCGCCAGATGCGCGAACAGTAATCCGGCGGCGAAGACGGAACCGCCCCACTGCCAAGCATTGTTCTTGCGGTTGCCGAACAGATAGAAGAGGAGGCCGACCACGCTGACAACCAGCAGTTGATCGGCGATGTGCGGCCGCAGAAATTGCTTGACCATCAGCATGGCGGCGGCGATACCGAGCAACAGCAAGACCCGGCCGTCGTTGTCTTTTTGTTGCCAGCCCGTAAATTCGCGCGCCGCGCCCAAGCCGATCAAGACGACGATGGAGCCGAGCAGGAACGCTTCCGGTGGCGCTTTCAACTGCAACCAGGCAGGTAAATCGATGGGATACGCTCCATAGGCTGCCTGTGTGCCGAGACTGGACATGAAGGCGAAAAATCCGGTTAATTCTCCCTGGATGGCGAGATAGATGCCCACGCCGGCGAGGACGGCGGCCGGGAGAGCGAATTCCCGCACCATCCGGCCGGGCAATTGCGCGAAAAATGTCCGCGGCGATCGCAGAGCATCGAGGAGGAACGCGACGAAGAGCGGGGCGCCCGCATAGAGGGCGCTGCTCGGTTCGATCAAGGCCGCCTGAACGAGCGCCGCCCAGAAAAGGAAATGGACCGCTTGCAAGCGCGGCTTGCTCCGGTCGATGGCCGCATAAGCGAGTACGACGTTCACGACCACGCCATAACGTTCCGGCCACTCGAAACAGCCATAGAGATAGAGACCGAAAATGGTCCCGAAGATGGCCAGGGTTGCCGTGAGCGTTCGACCCGTGCTGAGATAAACGGCGACAAGAAAAATCGCGAACAAAATCAACCGATGAACAGCTATGCAAACTTCGCCGAAGGGATAGGGAGCTTCAAAGAAAATTTGGCCGCTATAGGGGAACCAGAAATCTGTATAGGGCCGGGCGTCATTCTGAAATAGGTAGCGCCAAACCAAGAAATTATTCCCATCCCAATTTAGAGCGATGGGAGAGGCCGCCGAGGGACGAGCTGCCGCCAGGTCGGGCCAGAAAGAGCACGCGAGGGCAGCGATGGCGATTCCCAGGATGAGGATTCGCGTCTTTTTCCATTCTCCGCTTGTTGGAAGGGAAGCTACCGTGTCGAGAGCAGGCGCTTTCAACAGACGCCGCGAAAAGTACACCGCGACGAGGGCCGTCAAAATGGGAACACCGATCAGTAGCGGTCCCAGGTACATCTCCGTCGATTTGGGATAGCCGGCGTACAGAGCATAGCCGAGAGCACTGCTCCCTTCCGGAGGATGGCCGCCGAGCCGGCTTGTCCACAGCAATACCTGATGGGTCAGCGGCAGAGCAATCGCCAACACCGCTGCATCGAGAGCACCGCCGCGCCGGAGGCCAAGGAGAACAACCAGTAGCACCGACACGGTCAACAACACGAGGGCGTTCTCGCGGTAATGTTCTCGAGAAACCAGGTACAGAGCCAATCGACCCAGAAAACTTCGGTGCGCCCCCGGCAGGCTGACGGTTGGAAAAGCACCGGCCAGCCGGGAATCGTCGTGTCCGGCGCGCAGGACAAGCGCGTCTTCCTCAAGCGTCGATTGCTCGACGTTCGTGTACCAGCCAGCGAGATCCCGCGGCGTGAAAGCGTGGATTATTTCGCCTTGGTTCTCGATGTGGATGCCGAAAAGCCAAATGGGAACGTTGGGGTCATTAACGGGGTCGATCCGCAAGAAATCGACGGTCTTGTGTCCCTCCAGGCTGAATCGATAGCTGCGGCGTTGGCCCGAAATAATTGTCTGGCGGAGCGGTTCGCCAAGAGGCGAATCGATCCACACTTCCACATTTCCGGAAGCGACGGTCGCCGCATCGCCGACTTGTATGTCAACGACCAGCTCGTACTTCCCATGCGGCAAGCCGGGCGCGTACATCAAGCAGAGCGGGAGGAGAAACAGCAAACCCGCCGCGATCCAGCGCCCTCGTCGCCTCGACATGACCACCCTTTCAACAACAATCGGCTATCGGCCATCCTTTCTGGCCGATAGCCGACGGTCGATAGCCGAGATGTTTCCTTGAAATCACGCCGCGCGCACGGCCCGCAGGTTCGGCCCGACCTCGTAGCCCAAGGGCGATTTATCGCGTTTGATGAGCGGGCGCAGGAACTCCGCGTTGGAATAGCGCGTGTTGTAGACGTCGCCAATCCGACCTTGTTCAGTCAGTTCCTTGATCTCGCGGATGCCGTCATAAACGGTCAAATTCGGTTTGAATCCGAACGTTTGTTCGGCACGGGCGCCAGAGACTTGATAGTTGCGCGCGTCCTGAAACTTCAGCTCCGTGCGTTCAACGGTGACGCCGGGCACGACTTCGGCAATCTTCTCGGCGGCTTGCAGGATGGTCATGTTGTCTGCCACGAGGTTGTATACGCCGCGGTGCGGAGTGGCGATGTTGGGCACAATCGCCTCGGCCACATCGCGCACATGCAGCATCGGCCGATACTGCGCCCCGCCGTAAACGCTCATGCGTCGATACAGGCAGGCCTTGACCGTGAGCAAGTTGATGACCAGATCGAGACGCAGCCGCGAGAACCGATCGCCGACGCCGAAGATGGTCCCCAATCGGAACGTGATGCAATTGGCCGGCGCCACGACCTTTTCCGCTTCGACCTTGGTTTTGGCGTACACCGACAGCGGATTGACCGGCGAGTCCTCGTCTAGGATGCCGTCTTGCGCTCCGTAGACCGAGCAAGTGGACATGAAGACGAGCCGGCGATCGAAGTGGCGGACGAGCCACTTGAGCGATTCGAGATTGACCTGCTCGGTCAGGGAGGGATCGAGCGCACAGGCGCCGTCGCCGACGAGAGCGGCGAGCCAGACCACGGCGTCGGCCCAATTCAGGTGCGGCCGGAGCCGTGCGGTGTCGAGAATGTCGCCACGAACGAAGTCCACCGGCTTGAGATATTTCTCCTCGTAAAGGAGGTTATCGTAAACGCGCACGCTATGACCGGCCTCAGTGAGCCGATCCGTGACGTGCCCGCCGATGTAGCCGGCTCCGCCGACCACCAACACGTTCGCCATGCCCTGTACTCCTCTGGTATCAACTCGGCGAGCGGGATCGCGTTAGCGCCCCGAGATGAGCGTTCTCGGGGCGCTAACGCGACCCCGCTCGCCCATTTCAATTTCAGAACCACGGTACGCCCAATCGATAGAACCACGCCTGGCGCAGCACGTTGGCGTAGCCGAAGATCTCGAAGGGCAGCCGAAATTTCTGCGAGCCGCCGCGCTTCAAGCTGCCCTGTTTACCGGGAATGTATTCGACCATTCCGCCGCTGAGCAGAATCTTGAATGTCATCTCCGGACAAATGTTGAAACGATTGGCCGAGACGCCCAGGGCATGAACGTAATTGCGATTGAAGGCGCGGAAGCCGTAGGTGCTGTCCTTGATTTTCATGCCCAGAAGCAGCCTGATGGCGCGGCGATAAATGGCCTGATAAACCCGGTAGAAGAAGGGCACCGACTCGGCATCCTCCTTGCGCGAATAGCGCGAGCATTGCACCAAATGACAGCCCGAGCGCAGCTTGGCCAAAAAGGTCGGCAGCAACTCTACTGGATCATGGCCGTCGGAAGAGACGATGACGCAGTAAGGGCTGGTGGCATAGGCCATGCCGAAACGGACGAGGCCGCCGAAGCCGCGATGCCGCCGCTTGCGGGCAAAGACCCGGATGTGCAGCGCCGGGTAGTCCGCCATCAGCTGTTGAGCCACGTTTAATGTGCCGTCCGTGCTCTCATCGTCCACGATCAGCGTCTCGACGTTCAGAGACGAATGCGTGACCGTGTCGTGCAGTTTTCCAACCGTGCCGCGCAGGACGGTCTCATCGTTGAACGTCGGAATGAGGATCGATAGCTCGGGCATGGTTTAACGCTCCTCGATGGTCCAGGGGTCCCATTTCCGGGCCGGAAAGCGAATGTCGTCGTTCAGCGATTCTTGCAAGGTCGAGGTTGAGAAGAAGACGATCTTGGCGTCGTCGCTCAGCGACATGAAGCCGTTGGCGTAGCCGGCCGGGATGTACAGCACCGCCGGCGTTTTGGCGCTGAGGACGAACCGCTGGATCGGCAGATTCGGCGACGGATCGTCCCAGTCGTCGATGCGCACGCAGCAAACGAGCATGGAGCCGGATACGACCGTGGCATACTTGGCCTCGTGGCGGTGGCCGTGCCAGGCACGGATGAACTTGGCCTGATGATTGCAGACGGTGTAGAAGCGTTTGACGCCGGTGAAGTCGAAATCGTTGACGAAGCCGACCTCGCCGCGGTCATCGACGGCCACGCCCCCTTTTATTAGCTTCGCGCTGGTAGTTTCGGGAGCCTTTTGCCCTAAAGTCAAACAATGGACAACTCCCTCCCCGTTGGAACAGCGTACGCTCGCGCTCATTTTGCCTTCCTTGTCAGAGATTCCCGGCCCTGTCTGGATGAGGAAAAGTAATGGATGTGAATGAAATCGGCATTTCTCGCGGAGCATCTGTATTAAATAATCCACGCACGCAGCGCAACGCGAAGAGCCGCGACCGTAAGCGAGCGGGCTTTGCCCCCGCTCGCTTACGGTCGCGGCTCTACAGTGCTGCGTGGGCGGCTCGGACGACGCGCGGCAAACAACTGAAGTTTTTTCCCGATTTCCGGCACGATGCGAATTATTTTCGTTACTATTAAGCGAGATATTGGATCCATACCCAGGCCAGTGATCCGTGGGGCTTCTAGCCGCCGGTGATTTTCCTGCTAGCATTTACAAGAAGCACCCACATGGCCTCATCCGTGAGCGGCACTTGGAACGATGCCGTTGAAACGATTCTTGATCCGCCGAGGTAATCTCCCAGCACAGACATCCTACTCCGAGGAGGAATGGTCTCATGAGGCTGCACATGGAGCGACCGCTAGGCATCTCCACCCCTGCCTGGCCGGCGATTGCTCTCGCCGCGGCGCTCGGGACGCTTGTCCTGGCGACGCCCAACGGAACGGCCCAAAAGCCGCAGGACAAAGGAGGAGCGCCCCAAGCCAAGGTCGGCTTGTCCATCAATGAGCCTGGGGCCTTTCAAGGTTACACCCTGGTTGCTCCCTTGATGTCCACGAAGAC
>DASRBG010000105.1:0-9982 GCA_035653735.1 Gemmataceae bacterium | reverse complement strand
CTCTCGTTCCCACGCTCCTGCGTGGGAACGCACGTCCGGCCGCTCCGCGGCCCGGCTTGTTGCCGCATGGTGGCCGGCCGCGACGCAGAGCGTCGCCCACGCGCGTTCCCACGCGGAGCGTGGGAACGAGAACCAAAACGCGCGGGGCGTGCGTGGCTTCTCTCGTTCCCACGCTCCTGCGTGGGAACGCACGTCCGGCCGCTCCGCGGCCCGGCTTGTTGCCGCATGGTGGCCGGCCGCGACGCAGAGCGTCGCCCACGCGCGTTCCCACGCGGAGCGTGGGAACGAGAACCAAAAGGCGAACGGGGTCGCGAAAGTGCCCCGAGAGAAGTACTCGGGGCGCTTACGCGACCCCGCTCGCCTCATCATCCTTTGCACTTCCTCCGGCGTCGGTTATAATCAGGGACGGATTCGTACGGGGGGACGTCCTCTCATGCGAGGGGGGCGCGACCTCGCCCATCCGGACCAAGCAGGGGGAAGTCAATGGCGCAATCAGGCAAGCATTTCAATAACAAGCCCGAATCCTCCGCTGCCGGTCAACCGCCGGCTCGCGTACACGATCAGCAGCAATTGGATTTCGAGCTGGATTTCTTCGAAGGCGTCCTTCGCCGCTGTCCCGATTATGTCGATGTCCTGCGCATCATGGGCAACCTGTTGACCCTCAAGGGGCGCTTTGCCGACGGTCTCCAGATCGATAAGCGGCTGGTGCAGCTTCGGCCCAACGATGCCCTGGCGCACTACAACCTGGCGTGCAGCTTCGCCCTGCTCAAACGGCCGGAGCAATCGCTCAAAACGCTGCGCCGCGCCATCGAGCTTGGCTACCGCGACTTCCGCTACATGAAGGAAGACCACGATCTCGACTCGATTCGCCACGACCCCCGTTTCCGGCAACTGATCCGGGAATATGAAAATCGCTAACCGGCGAGCGGGGTCGCGTAAGCGCTCCGAGTATGTCTCTCTCGGGGCGCTTACGCGACCCCGCTCGCCCGTGACTTATAGATGCTCCGAGTATGTCTCTCTCGGGGCGCTTACGCGACCCCGCTCGCCCGTGACTTATAGATGCTCACATGGACATCCTCTCCCAGGGTGACGGCGCCCTATTGGGTGATCCCTCTTCGGATGGCGCCCGTCAATTCTTCGCCGGCAAACCGCGAGCGTTAACGGACAAGGTCATGACCGTGGCGGAAGCCGTCCGCCGCTTCGTTCAGGACGGCGACTACTTCGCCAGCGGCGGTTTCGGCTGCGTGCGCATCCCCACGGCCGTGCTGCATGAAATTCTGCGGCAGGGCCGGCAGGACCTGCGGTTCGCCGGCCACACGGCGACGCACGATTTTCAGCTTCTGTGTGCGGGAAACGGCCTGGGCCGGGGACGGACGTTGGCCGCGGTGGATGTCGCCTACATCGTGGGCCTGGAGGCGCGGGGGTTGTCGCCGCATGCGCGGCGCGTGATGGAATCCGGCGAGGTCGTCTGCACCGAGTGGACCAATTACACGCTGGCCTTGCGCTTCAAGGCCGCGGCGATGGGGGTGCCGTTTCTGCCGGTGCGTTCGATGCTCGGCACCGATACGCTCCGCCACAGCGCCGCCCGCGTCATCGCCTGCCCGTTCACCGGTGAAAAACTGGCGCTGATACCAGCCGTCTATCCCGACGTGGCCGCCATCCATGTCCATGAGGCCGACTGCTATGGCAACTGTCGCATTCATGGCACAACCGTCGCCGACCTCGATCTGGCGCGAGCGGCCAAGCGCCTTATCATCACCTGCGAGCGCCTCATTCCCAGCGACGACTTCCGCCAAGACCCGAACCGCACCGTCATCCCGTTCTTCTGTGTCGATGCCGTGTGCGAGGTGCCCTACGGCAGTTATCCCGGCAACATGCCGTATGCGTATTTCTCCGATGAGGAGCACATTCGCCAGTGGTTGAAGGCCGAGAAGGATCTCGATGGCTTCCGCGCGTTTCTCCAGAAGTACATTTATGGAGTGAACCACTTCACGGAGTATTGGCAGCTCTGTGGCGGTTTGCCGCGGATGCAGGAATTGCGTCGTCAGGAGTTTTTGTTACACGCTGGCCGGTGATCCCTTCAGGGCAGGACGCGCTGCCCGACGGCGGTATTGATTTTGAGCATGGCGCGGCGATGGCGAACCAGCGCGTCCAAATAACGGCGGACCATCTCGCTGTAGTCCTTCTGCGATTCCAGGTAAGCGTTGAGGTTTTCTTTGCCTTCGCTATATCCGCGCAGTCTTTCAACGCGGATGCGGTCAACGAGGGGAAGCCCTTCCTGCTCGAGCTGTCGCACGGCCTGGGCCGAGACCGTATATTCGGTGAACGCCTGCCGTACTTCGTTGGACGCCTGTTGCTCCAATCCTTCCAGGTTGATCCGCATTTGCGTCACATTGATGCGGGCGCGTTGGATGTTGCCCTGGTTACGGTTGAAGACAGGGATGGGCAGAAGAACGCCCAGACCCCAACCGCCGGCCACTTGCTGGCCCAACGGCGTGAAGTCTTGAGCGGTGTAGGGCGTGTAGAACAGGAACACATCTTCGAGTCCCTCGGATTTCTCCAATTTTAGCTCTGCTTTAGCTCGTTCCACGCTCAGCCGATACGCGGCTACATCCGGGCGCACCATCAAGGCGAGGCGAACCAGTGCCTCGACGCCGGGCGGAGGGGGCGAACGATCGCGGAGGGCATCGCGCACGGTCAGAGAGTCGGCCTGTTCGGGAGGGATAGCGAGCAAGGCGGCCACCAGGCGGTTGGCCTGCACCAGCGCCGTTTCCGCCTCGCGGACGGCCGCTTCGGCGTTGAACTTTTGGATCAAGAGCCGAGAGGCTTCGATTTCCGGCCGCTTTTCCTGGCGTACCAGGTCGCGCACGCTTTCGACGAGCTGGCTGGCGCGGGCAGCACTGGCGCGGAGGGCGCGAGCGTTCTCGCGAGCCTCCAGCACATCCACGTAGGCCGTGTAGAGACGATCGATTTCCTGGCGAACGGATTCTTGATATGCCGCTTCCAGAACGCGCTTGGCCTGCTGAGCCACCAGAATACGATTGCGGCGCCGGCCGCTGATATCGATGGGCTGAACGATCGTGATATCGTAGACGGTAGCTCCCGGCCGCTGCGGAGTATAGCGTCCGTAGGGGACGGAATCGACGCTCAGGAAAAGAAATGGATTGTTGCGCAAGCCGGCCGAGAGGATGTCGGTCTGGGCCTTCGGGAGTTCCTGGTAGCGAACGCGAAGATCGTAATTGTTTTCCACAAGCAGATCGATGGCTCGATCCAGGGGAAGCCCGTCCGCCGGCCCTTCGTCTTCTCCGGTGGGCAATTCCAGCGGACCGATGGGCAGCGGCGCACGACCGCCGGGTGGACGCTGGGGCGCCGTGCCCGGACGCCGCCCGCCCGTCTCCGACCGTGGTCCGGGACGTTGGGGCATTCGGAGCGTGGTCAGCCGGGGTCCGATGCGAACCGGCTCTTTCAGCAGGGGCTCGTCGGCACCGGGCGGGGAAGGCAGCGGACTTTCCATGCCGGGAGCCTTCAGATACTGATTTGTCCGGACCTGCTCTTTCTCACTCGCCGATCGGCTCAGGAAGATCACATCGTCGATGACAATGATTTGAGCGCGGCAGCGATTCGTCTGGAGCGCCAGCGGGATTGCCAACACCAGGAGCTTGATCCAGAGCGAGATTCTCATCGACTCTCCTTCGAGCTGCGCATTTTTTTTCTGGTTCCCAAACTCAGTTTGGGAACCCTCTTCGCGAAACTCTGTTTCGCCTGCCCATGCCAGCGTCGGATGCTTCGGGCGAAACAGAGTTTCGCGGAGGGCGTTCCCAAACGGAGTTTGGGAACGAGAGTAACCGGCCGAGCCTAGCAGCCGCTTACTCCGCTGCGCTGCGTGCGCGGCTCGGACAAGCGCCGCTCGCTTCACGGTAGAATCCGCTTTCCAACGGCGGTATTGAGCTTGAGCATGCTCCGCCGATGATGTACCTGCGCCTCACGATAAAGACGGACCATCTCGCTGTATTCCTTCCGCGCCTCCAGAAGTGCGTCGATGCCCTGCTTGCCTTCGAGGTACTGTCGTTCCTCTTCCTTGAGTACATGGCGGGCCGCGGGAAGACCTTCGTGCTCGTATTGCTGCACGACTTCGCGTGAGGCCGAGTATTCGGTCCAGGCATGACGGACTTCATTGACGGCCACGCGCTCCATTCCCTCGACCTCGATCTGCCCTTGTCTCAGGTTGATCCGCGCGCGGGCAATGACTCCCTGATTGCGATCGAGGATGGGTACGGCGAACAGCGCTCCGCCGCCCCAGCCGCTGGACGACTTCTTGCCCTGCGGCGAATTATTCTGAACCTCATACGGCGAGACAAACACGGCGGCATCATCGAAGCGCTCGGCTTGTGTCACTTGCACGAGCGCTCGATCGCGCTCGCTCCCCAAACGCTGGGCTGCCAGGTCGGGCCTCGATTCCAAGGCCAGGTGGATTAGTTCCTCGACGGGCGGAGGCGGCCCCGAATGCTCGTCCAGCGAGCCGTTAATTTCCAGTTCGCCGGCCTTATCGGGAGGAATGGCCAACAGGACGGCAAGGTTCCGCTTCCGCTGCGCCAATTCCACCTCGGCTTCGCGCACGGCAGCCTCCGCGTTGAATCGCTGCAAGGCGATTCGATCCGCATCCGTCCGCGATCCTTCGCGGCTCATCGCCGCCATCTTGGCGAACTGGCGGAGATCGGTCCGCGCCGCCTGAACCGCTTCGCGGGATTCCAGGACATCAACGTAGGCATCGTAAAGGTGGTCGATCTCCAAGCGGACGGCGTTTTGATAGCGGGCCTCGATTTCGCGCGTCGCCCAGCGGGCCTCGCGCATGTGGCTTCGGCGTTTGCCGCTGTAATCCACGTTGTCGACCGGCGAGATTTCATAATTGGGAGTCCCCGGTCTCTGGGGCGAATAGCGGCCATAAGGCAATTGATTGCCGCTGAGGAAAATGGCAGGTGCGTTGCGAAGGCTGGCGGTCAGCTCATCGGCTCGGGCTTTGGGAATGTCCTGATATTTGGCGCGTAGATCGAGATTGAAGGCGACCAGGCGATTGACGGCGTCATCCAGACTCAGGCCGCCGGCCGCAGTCTTATCCTGCCCTGGCTTTGGTTGCTCGGGAACGGGTCGAGGGGCGATCGACAAATTCTCCGCCGGCGCATCCGGCGGCGCGGAGCGCGCCGGCTGCGCGAAGAACAGCAAGACAGGAAAGAGCCAGGGCATTCGCCATGAGATCATCGCGCCTACCGTTTTCGTACCCTGCCGGGCCGCGGAAGTGAGATAGAATGGACCTGAATAATTTCGGCATTCCATAATCAACAGAGATTGTTTCGTCAATCCCAGCGTCCGAATCGACGAGAGAGGTGCCATGTCTACCGGCTTCAATGCGATGGAATTGATGATCTGTAGTGCCGCGCGTCTTCTGGAAGATGGGCGGACGGCGGCGGTCGGCACCGGGGTGCCGTGCGCGGCGGCCATGCTCGCCCAGCGGACGCACGCCCCGCGGCTGGTGATTCTTTTCGAGGCCGGCGGCATCGCCCCGCAACTGCCGACCATGCCCATCAGCGTCGGCGATTCGCGCTCCTTCCATCGCGCCGTCATGGCCACCAGCATGGCCGACATCATGGAAACCTGCCAGCGCGGCCTGATCGATTACACGTTCCTGGGCGGCGCTCAAATTGATGCGTATGGCAATCTCAATTCCACAATCATCGGCGGCGATTATGCCCGACCGAAGGTGCGCCTACCCGGCAGCGGCGGTGCGAACGATCTTGCCTCGTTTTGCTGGCGCATCTTTGTCATCATGCAGCACCATCCCCGCCGATTTGTCGAGAAAGTCGATTTCGTGACGACGTCAGGTTATCTGACTGGACCCGGCGCGCGCGAGGCGGCGGGATTGCCGCCGGGCAGCGGACCCTATCGCGTCATCACCGATTTGGCCGTCCTGGGTTACAACGACGAGACGAAGCGCATGGAGATTCACAGCCTGCATCCGGGAGTCGAGCTGGCACAGGTCCGCGCTGCCACCGGCTTCGAGCTGGGCGTCCGCGAACCGTTGGCCGTGACCGAGCCGCCCACGCCGGCGGAGTTGCTCCTGCTGCGCGAGGAGGTCGATCCGCA
Organism: Gemmataceae bacterium; assembly: GCA_035653735.1. Classification (GTDB taxonomy): domain Bacteria; phylum Planctomycetota; class Planctomycetia; order Gemmatales; family Gemmataceae; genus JAJPHU01. The sequence goes on along the minus strand of DASRBG010000105.1, from coordinate 3,844 downwards.
TCGGTACGTGATTGGGCGGTGTTAAGAAGCACTAACAAAATAGAACACGGATAAACACGGATGAGACGGATTTACACGGATCAGACAAATAAACAGAACAAAGAGACCATTTTTTCTTTTTATTCCGGTCCGTGTAAATCCGTCTTATCCGTGTTTATCCGTGTTCTATTTGGCAGTTCCGTCCTTTGTAGTTTTTCAGCTTCTTCCAAGAATTGCGTCTTCTCGGATTCTTTTTGCGCGCGTAAGGCCGCTCGCCAGGTGGCGTCGTCTTCCGGCGATAGCCAGCCCGACTCTACCTGCTCCATCCGCTCCAACAACGCATCAATTCCCTCTGGCGTGGTCGGCCAGTCTTCCTCGCGCATGCCAAGCTTTGGCCTTGCCTCGTTGATCGGCAGAACCTCCACCCGTGTGCCTTCCGGCAGCGCGTCTGGAACGTCGAGAATGATTTGGCCGTTCTTTATCGTGCCCCGGAGAGCATTCATACTCTTTCTCCTGTATCGAGTCGTGGCCTCTTCTTTTTATTATTGTTCCGCGCTGGTTGTCATGTTGGCAAGTCTGGCCGCTGCACCCGTCGCTCTTAGCGGTTGGCCGCGAGATTATCTTATTGTAATCGGTCTTGTTCCCGCCGATGCACGATGAGTATACTCCCGCCGCTCGCGGGGAAGGAGTCTCGCGACAGGCCAGGCGCGATGCGCGCCGGCCAAGCTTCCAAGGAGGGAAACCGATGGCCCATCAGACCCGGCCTTTCATCGGCATCAACGCCGATTTCGTGCCGGCCAGCAAGGTCAACGCTCCATTCATTCGTCTCAACGCCGGCTATCTCGATAACGTGGTCGCCGCCGGCGGACTGCCCGTGGTCGTGCCGCCTCTGGGCAAGGAAATCGATCTCGATGCCTGGCTCGATCGTCTCGATGGCTTCATTCTGACCGGCAGTCCGCTCGACCTGGATCCACGCCGCCTGGGCATGCCGGCGCATACGTCCGTGCAGCCGTTGCCCGAACGCCGCGAAGAGAGCGACCGTATGCTGGTCCGCCGCTTGCTGGAGCGCCGCCTGCCGCTCTTGGCCATCGGACTGGGCATGCAGCAATTGAACGTCGCTTGCGGCGGCAGTTTGTACGTGCATTTGCCGCAAGACATGCCGCGTGCCATGCCGCACCGCGATCCGACGGGCGCGCCGCACCGCCATCTCGTTCTGATTGAGCCGAACACGCGAATGGAAGAGATTTACGGTGCAGGGGAAATCCGCATCAACAGCGCCCATCATCAGGCGGTTCGCCAGGTCGGTACGGGCCTGCGCATCGGCGCCCGCGCGCCGGACGGCGTTATCGAGTCGATCGAAAGCACGGATTCCCAGTGGTTTTGCGTCGGCGTGCAATGGCACCCCGAATCGGATACCGCCTCGGCGCTTGATCTGCAACTATTCGAGTATTTCATCCAGGCGTGTCTGCGTCAGGCTCAGCCGCTGCAATTGGCGGCGTGAGTCTTTCCTTGCCAGCCCGCGGCGCAAGCAAGGGCGAATCATCCCTTGCTTGCGCTGCGGGCTGGCTAATCAAACAGGCCGGGCTGGCGGTCTTCCGGCGGGGCGGGCTTCATCGACCGGCCGAGGACCTGATAGGCTCGCGCCGTCGCCATCCGGCCGCGCGGCGTCCGCACGATGAATTGCTCGCGAAGCAGATACGGCTCGATTTCATCGCTCAGGGTATCGACCGGCAGGGTCATGCTGGCGGCCAGCGATTCGACGCCGGCCGGCCCGCCGTTGTGAACGCCGACCAGCAATTCGAGATAGCGGCGATCCTGTTTGTCCAATCCATCGCGATCCACCTCGGCCATGTCCAGGGCGGCGCGGGCCACGTCCAGCGTGATGTGGCCATCGGCCTCGCTGGTGGCGTAATGCCGCGACCACCAGAGACGGGCGTTGGCGACGCGCGGCGTACCTCGGCTGCGCCGCGCCAATTCGAGAGCGGCGTCATCGCTGAGCGGCGTTTGCAGCTTCCGCGCGTTGATGCGCACGATCTCCGCCAGCTCTTCGACGGTGTAAAACTCCAGATGCTCGTGCATCTTGAAGCGATCACGCATCGGCCCGGAAAGCATGCCGCTTCGCGTCGTCGCCCCGATCAGCGTGAACGGCTTGAGCCGTAGGTTGATCGTCCGCGCGTTCATGCCTTCGCCGAGAACGATGTCGATGCGGAAATCCTCCATTGCCGGATAGATGAACTCCTCAACGACGCGCGGCATGCGGTGGATTTCGTCGATGAACAGGATCGAGCCTTCCTCGACGTTGGTGAGAAATGGCAGCAGATCGGCGGGCTTGGACAGCGCGGGGCCGCTGGTCATCTGAATCGACGTACCCAGCTCGTTGGGCAGCACGGTGGCGAATGTGGTCTTGCCCAGTCCCGGCGGTCCATCGAACAAGATGTGCGACAGCGGCTCCTTGAGCTTTTTGCAGGCGTTAAGGACAATGCTGAGGCGCTGCACGACCGACCTTTGGCCGATCACTTCGCGCAGCCAGCGCGGCCGCAACGCCGCATCGCGCCGCCGCGATTCTTCGTCGCCGTCGGATTGAACAATGGCTTCACGTGCCATGAAGAAACCTCGCAACACCGGCGAGCGGGGTCGCGTAAGCGCCCCGAGGGAAGCACTCGGGGCGCTTACGCGACCCCGCTCGCCGAAGATTCCCTCGGGGCGCTTACGCGACCCCGCTCGCCGAAGATTATTCTCCCTTATAAATCTCCAGCAACACTTCTTCTACCGATTTGAACGACTTCCCGGCGGCCAGCACTTTATCAAGGCGATTGCGCGCCTCCTGCGGGCTGTGTCCGACGCTCAGGAGCGCCTGATACGCATCCTCCATCATGTTGCCATCAATGTAGGTGGGACCGGCGTCTCGCCGGTCCTCGGAAGCGGCGTCTCCCTGGTCCTGATCGGTGGGACCGGCTTCGCGGCGGTCGGTCATCAGGGCGTATTTCGTCACCTTGCGGCGCAGCGTGGCGATGATCTGCTCGGCGGTGGCGGCACCGACGCCGGGCAGCGTCGTCAGCCATTTGCTGTCTTGCCGCTGGATCGCGTCGGCGATTTCCTTGATCGGCCGAACCATCGCCTTGAGCGCCTTGCGCGTGCCGACTTTGTCCACGGTGCAGAACAGCTCGAAGAAATCCAGTTCGGCCTCGCTGGTGAACCCGATCAAGCGCGGCACAACGCGGCCTTGCATGGGATTGCCGTCGAAATAGTGGCTGGTATGCAAGGTTAATTCGCGGCCGATGCCGCTCTGCACACGTCGGCGGATGAACTCCGGCACCAGCACTTGATATTCCAGCGCTCCGACTTGCAGACGCACTTCCTCGTCAAGGACGCGATTGAGGACGCCGGTGATTTTGGTAATCATGCTTCTTCTCCCGCCGGGAGTTTGACGACGTAATGATGGCAGAGAGCGGCGGCGAGGGCGTCGGCCACGTCGGGCGGTTCCGGCAGTTTCGCCAACCCTAACTCGCGCTGAATCGTGCGCTGCATCTGTTCCTTCGAGGCGCGGCCATGGCCGGTGATGGTTTTCTTGATGCGCGTGGCGTTGTAGCTGATCACCGGCAGACCGCGCTGCCCCGCTGCCAGAAACAAGACGCCGCGCGCATGGGCCATCAGGATTGCCGTCCGTGGATGTTCGTAATGAGCGAACAATTGCTCCACCACAACCACACCCGGTTTGAACTGCTCCAAAACTTCTACTATACCATCGTACAGATGTCGGAGACGTTGAGCCATGTCAGTTGACTCGCGTCCTTCGGCGCTGCGGATGACGCCGGCTTCACAGACGCGCGGTGAGCCGTTGCGCGTTTCCAGGACGGCATAGCCG
>DASRBG010000104.1:0-30899 GCA_035653735.1 Gemmataceae bacterium | reverse complement strand
TATCATCGCTTTGCACGCACGCAGCCTGACGTTCCTGCATCCGATTCGCTACGAGCCACTGACGGTAATGGCGCCCTTGCCGCCGGCCTGGGGTGAATGGGCGGAGCCGCGACCGTAAGCGAGCGGTGGGGAGTTCCCGCTCCCTTACGGTCGCGGCTCACCTACTAGTTCCTATCTTTCCCCTTCAAGGCCGCCTTCGCGGCCTCCGGCGCGCTGCATGCCGCGATCAAAAGAGGCAAGGGCGTAGTATAGCGCCCTATATGCCTGATAGTCCGTAGGCCGCGCCTCCGCGAACCACAGCCCCTGCTCACGCATGAACTGGACCAACTCGGCGACGTTGTGGGCCTTCGTGGGCTTCCAGCTGCCGTCGAAGAAATGGACAACGTTGGGCGATTTCAATGCGGTGATCGTTTTGTCCACATAGTTCAAGTAGCGGTTGGCCTCGATGTATTCGTCCGGCGTGAGCTGACTTATGTTGCTGTCGAGAGCATCTTTTAACTTCTGGTAGTGGTGCCGCAAGTCGCGGATCGTGGCGGGGTCGGGCTTGCTGCCGCCTTTCGCGCTTCGGTAGGCCGTCTGCATCAGCGAGTTGATTTCCTCGCGGCCGTTCTTGAACAATTCGCGCTGCAGCGATAACGGCCATTGGAGATCGACATTATTTCTATTGCCCTTGTTATCCTTGAGCAAACCAATGTTGCCGCGGCTATCTCCGACCGTCACGTTGATATGTTCAAGCGTGTCCTCGCTGAGTGGCACATCGGGGACGCGCACTGCTCCTTTCTCTTGCTGAGATAGGAGTTGCCCTTGCTGCGCGATGAGATGGCGGAGCAGCGCGTTGAGAGCGCGGGCGGACCAAAGATCGACGTCCGGTGGGTTGTTGCGAGCGCGGTTGATTTCGCGTTCCAAGGCTTGCTGGCGGATCTTTTCCGGATCGGGCATGTGGGCGCGCTCCCATTCGGCCTCCTCGATCATGGCCCGCCGCGTTTGAATCGAGGAACGGATGGCTTCCTGGCGAATTAGCTTGGCCTGCGAAATGGTCTGGTAGTAATCCGCATTGGCGCGGGTGAGATCGGCAGCGCCGCTCAAATAGCCCTGGTAGGGATTCATCATCCACTGGGTGCCGAACTGTCCGTATCCGTACATGCCATAACCCCCGTTGCCATAGGGATTATTGTTGTTCGAACTCGTCAACGAGCCGTAGCCGAGGCTGGGATTGGCATAAGAGGCGGCCAGCGTGCCATAACCTGTTCCCGGCGAGCCGCTGCCCGGTGTTACCGAGCCGTAGCCGAGGCGACTCGCGGAGTTCCCGGGAAGCGCCTGGCCGAGCGTCGTCGGGTTGCCGAACCGGCCGGACGTGGCAAATGGATTGACGTACACATTCGGATTCGCGGAGGGGGCCGGCTGCTGGCTGACAACGACCTGGCGTCCCAGCGCCAGCAGAACCATCACGCCGACAAACCCCGCGCCCACCCGTCGCAAAGATTCCCACATGGCGCTTCTCCCCTAGGATGACAAAAGGCTATCTGCCCTTGACAACTATCCCTTTCCGTTCACATCGTACCTTTGTTGGCTCGCGCAGGCAAGCATTAAGGTGCATTTTTCGTACCCACGCGGATTCACGGCCTTCTCATAATTTGTCCTTATCATTAAAAATGAGCAGTGCGCGTCCATCCCGCCTAAACTCCGGCTGCCGCGAACGAACCCGGCAAGGAGGAGATCATGACGATTCGTTTTGACTGTCCTAACTGCAAGGCCAATTACGAGGTCGCCGACGACCTGGCCAACAAAATGATCATGTGCCGCGTCTGCAAGAAGCGCGGCAAAGTGCAGAACTTACCTTCCCAGACGCCCTCGGGGACGACGCTGCCGTCCGTGGCGAAGTCCACTGGGACGCCCATGTCCCGGCGCAACTTCCTGCCAATCGCGGGGCTAGTGCTGGCCTCGATCGGCGCAATCGCCACCGGCGCGCTGCTGGCGCGGCAGCCCTGGCGAAAACCACCAACGGACGATTTCGGACCCGGCCGCCGGCGCAAGGGTCCGCCGCCCGGTGAAGACAAAAAGGATGACAAAGGTAAAGGTCCCAGCGCGTAACGCTTGCTCCGAAAAATCTCGTCGCGCCGATTGGTCCGCATCTCCCCGCCGTCGGCTCCATAATCCGCCGTCCGATTCTCGCCCACCGCTCCCGCTCGTTCCGCGCAAGTGAAATAGTAGAGCATGCCCTGTTTCGCCTGACGGACTTGCAGGAGGATGTCTCATGGTTCGGCGGCTTTCACTCCTTTTTGGCTCGGCTACCTTATCAACGGCCCTGTTCCTGACGGCTGCGGACGCCCATGGACCCGGCGGCGGTCATGGCGGCTATCATTACGGCGGATTCTATTCTCCGCATCACGGCTATGCTTTTTACGGACCCTATCGCCCCGGCCTCTACGCCCCCTACGGTTTCTATCGACCCTATTATGGCTACGGTTTCTATGGCCCGGGATTGGCAGCTGCCGGTTTCGGGCTGGGCCTCGGACTTGGCTATGGTCTAGGGGGATACGGTCTGTATCGTCCCTACTACGGGGGCACAACAATCGTGGCCCCAACCGTCGTGGTAGCTCCGCCAGCTGGTGGAGCCGGCATCCCGCCGGTCGGTGGAATAGGTGGGACCGGCGTCCCGCCGGTCGGGCAGACTCAGCCGCCGCCCGATAATGCCGCCCATTTGCAGCTGGCGGTGCCGGAGAACGCTGAAGTGTTGTTTGGCGGCGACAAAACAACGCAAACTGGACCCGTCCGCGAGTTCGTCTCTCCGCCGCTGCCGTCCGGCAAGGTCTTCGATTATACGATTGTCGTGCGATACACCGACGCTAATGGCAAAGCCGTCACGGACCGCCGCGTCATTCACGTCCGCGCCAACGATTGGTTCCGTATCGACTTCACGCGGCCCGCCCCGCCGGAGCCGTTACCGGCACCGTAATCTGCACAACCGGGCGAGCGGGGTTGCGTTAGCGCCCCAAGTGCTTGCTTTCGAGCATTTCCTCCTCTCGGGGCGCTAACGCGACCCCGCTCGCCGGACTAGACTCCCTATCCCCACCGCATACAATGCTCACGCTCCCTCTTTGGGGAACATTTTTTCCTGATTCGAGAGTAGAAAGCGAGACCGAAACGACGGCACTGGGTTTAATCCGTTGCCCACCGCATCATGCCGGTTGCATACCGAGAATCGCTCCGACACGGCGTCGGGTCACTCCTAGGTTCCTCTTGCAAGGGGTAAAGGTTATGTTACGGAAAGTGATCGCTGCATCGTTTGTCCTGCTGCTATCCGTCGGCGTCGTCTTCGCCGACGAGATCATCGGGCGCATCACCAAGGTGGAGGGCAACAAGGTCACGTTCACGGCATTCAAGGGTAAAGAGAAAGGCGAGGAACAAACCTTGCCGGTCGCCAAGAGCGCGAAGATCGTCAAAGGCAAGTTCAACAAAGAAACCAAATCGGTGGAAACGGGTGATGAGATCGAGGGCGGCTTGAAGAACAAGATGTTCACAGAGCTTCCGGAGAAAGGCATCTTCGCTCGGATCACCACCGACGACAAAAAGATTACCGAAATCGCTGTTTTCCCCCGATTCGGTAAAGGCAAGAAGAAACAGTAACTCGTTTCATCCGCCCACTTTCATAACCCGGCGAGCGAGAGCCTCAGCGCCCGCTCGCCGGTGTTGAAATCGGCTCTCACCGGGCTGCCTTGCTCGACAAATCGCCGGCCTTCTCGGCTTCCTCCAGGCTAATCAAGCCGTCGCCGTCCGTATCAATCTTGCGGAACAATTCCTCGCTAAAGAGAAACTCTTTCCGCGATACATCGCCGTCGCGGTTGCGGTCCATCTTGCGGAACCAGGCCGGGCCGCGCTGCGCGGAGACTTCCTCCTTGTAGTCGCCGAACAGCCGTTCCGCGATTAACTCATCCTGGTTCGTGCCACCCGGCCGAGCCGAGCCGCGCCGCACCGTCAGCTGATAGCTGGGCGGGAGATCTTCCCAACGGACGTATCCCTTACCCTGCCGATCCAGCCTCGCCAGCAGCTTCGGCGCCCGATTGATCTCACGAACTCCGAGCTTGCCGTCGCGATTGCTGTCGAGCAAATCGAACAAGCCACGGCTCTGATCGCGGAGCACCAGTGTCACGCACGACTCTCTTGCCCGCTCTTCAAGCTTAATGCTGTCGTCGAAATAGGCGAGCATCTCTTTTTCAGTAACTTTCCCGTCGCCGTCGCGGTCCATCTGTTTGAAGATGTTGCCGAAGATGGGACTTTTCTTGGCCTCCTTCTCGTCGAGGTAGCCGTTGTTGTCTTTGTCAGCCGATTTGAACAGCATGGTGAACTGCGGCTTCACAAACTCCATATAACGATTGGAGCGTTTCTTATCTTCGCCGCGTCGCAGCTCCATCCTTGTGGTGCCCAGATCGAGCATGCTTACAGCGTCCTCGACGTGGAGTTTGTCGTTGAGCGCCGCCGGCCGTCTCGTCACATCCGCGAGGTTGAGCGGCTTGTCGGCTTTGTCGCCGAAGGACACGACCAGGCAGAGATCCGGCTCGCGCTTGACAAACGCGGCCACTTCCTTGTTGTCCAACACACCGTCCTTATTCGCATCCAACGATGCGAACGTCGCCTCATCCAGACCGAGCTGTTTTCGCGTGAGTTTGCACGGCGGATCTTTCTTTGTGTCCTTGGCTTTGTCCTTATCAGTCGACGATTTCTTATCCCCGCCGTTGTTTTTCTGGGAAGCTGTAGGACTCGGCTTGGGCATGGAGTCCATTTTCATCGCGGATTTCCCAGCGACCGCCGGAGCAGCGAGTTTTTGCATGGGTTTGACGCCGGCCTTCTGGGCGCTCGGGTCATAGCGTTCCTGCATTCGGCGCACGAATTCCGGCAGCGCTTCACCGCGAGTCGTGATCGGCACCACGAATCGATTGCCGGCTGCATCGGAATTCTTGGGAATCGCCATCGACATCATCGCGGCGAGTGAGTTGCCTTTCGGTTTCTCCTCAGGCACCAGTTCTTGCGCGCTAATGATCTCGTCCTCATTCTCGTCGCGCGCCAAAAGAAGGGCCGGTGCCGCGTCAAGCTCTTTCTGGGTTAGCCTGCCGTCCTTGTCGGTATCGAGCAAGGCGAAGATGGCCTTGCTCACGACGGCCACTTCCGGATCAGGCCGCGAGCCGCCCAGGTACAGGGCGAGGGCGGCATCGCCGCGCGGCGGGGACATGTCGAGCTGGAACTGGAACTGTTGGAAACCTTTCTTGCGATAGTAGGCCGACAGTTCCGACATGCTCACTTTGCCGTTCTTGTCGCTATCAAGCTCCTTCATGTTCGGTGCAGTGGCATTCAGGAACCCATTCACCCCGCCGCCATTGTTACTCATACTGCCAAGCTGCGGAGCGCGTTCGGCCTCTTCCTTGCTCAAGACGCCGTCGCCGTTCACATCGAGATAGGCAAACAGGTGCTTCATGAAGTCGTCCCAGACCGCAGGCAGCGGTTTGCCGTCCACGCGTACATGCAGGCGAACGAGCAGCGGGCGAGCCTCGGCCAGGAAGACGAACTCTTGCACGTCATCGTTTGTCTTGGGTTGTACGGGCGAGTTGCCCGCGCTCCGGAGCGCGGACGTCCCGCCCGCCATCAGCAGAGCGAACGCGGCGCCAAGCACCGAGCGGATAATCATGCGTTTCATGCCAGCACCTCCTGAATGGGCTTGGCGGCCGGATCGGCGATGCGAATGGGCCGGCCAACGTTGGAGCGGTTCTGTTTCTTGATGTCGATGCCCAGGGCCACGGCGATGGTGGCCAAGAAATCTTGGGTGCTAATCGGACGATCCGTCACCTCCATGCCGTCGGCGCTGGTCTTGCCGACGACCTGGCCGCCTTTAATACCGCCGCCGGCCAGCACCGTCGTCCACGAGTTGGCCCAATGGTCGCGGCCGCGGTTGTCATTGATCTTGGGAGTCCGTCCGAATTCACCCATCCACACGATCAGCGTCGATTCCAACAGACCGCGCTGCTTCAAATCGCTCATCAGTGTGGCCCAGGCCGGATCGAGCACCTGGCTGAGCTTTTTTACGCTTTCAAAATTGCTGATGTGAGTATCCCATCCCAGCGTCAGGTTTTCCACGTTGCTGAGCGTGACTTCGACGAACGGCACGCCTTGTTCAACCAGCCGCCTCGCCAACAGACAGCCCTGACCGAACAGGTTGCGGCCATAAGCGTCGCGCAGCTGTTTCGGCTCCTCGTCGAGGTCGAACGCCTTGGTGGCGCGCGAGTGCATGAGCGTCACCGCCCGTTGATAGGCACTTCGCTGGCTTTCCGAGGGGAGGGCTGACCGCGTTTGGAGAAAATCATCTTGCATCTCGCGCAGCAGCCCGATGCGGGCGGCCTCGCGCTCGGCGCTGACGCCTTCGGGCCGAGCAATGTCCTGCACTTTCAAGCCGTCCTCATAATTGCTCTGGCGTCCGGGAATTGCGATAAGGCTTTGCTGATTCTCGCCCACGACTAAGGGGGCGTAGCGCGGGCCGAGAAAGCCGGGATTGTAGGCCGCTGGACTGAAAAAGCGATACGGCGCGATGCTGACGAAACTGGGCAGCTCCGCGCCCGGCATTTCCAGCTCTTTCGACAAAAGCGATCCGAGTGTCGGATAGTGAACCGGCCCGCCGGGTAGGTAGCCGGTGCGCATTTGATACGTGGCTCGGCCGTGGTCGGCCTCCTTGGTGCGCATCGAGCGTACTAGCACCATGTCGTTCATGTGTTTGGCGATTTTGGGCAGATGCTCGCTGATTTTGATGCCCGGGACGCTCGTGGCGATTTCCTTGTAGGGTCCGCCGTTGGCTTGGCCAGGCTTCAAATCAAACGTGTCCATCTGGCTGGGACCGCCGTTCATCCACAGAAGGATGCACGATCGTTTGCGTTCCGGACTAGCGGCGTTGGCCAGGTTCTCCAGCCAGCCCGACATCGAATAACCAATGACGCCGGCGGTAGACAATTTCAGCCAATCGCGGCGCGAAAGACGAACCGAGGGACGAGACATTGGGGATCTCCTTGGCGAGCGGGGCGCGTTAGCGCCCCGAGTGCTTTCGCTCGGGGCGCTGACGCGACCCCGCTCGCCCGTGGGTTAATGATTCACGATGAATTCAGGACTATTGAGCAGCGCCCAGAACACATCTGCCAGCGCCTCTTTGTCGGAACCTTTGCCGCGTTTGCCGGCGTCGCGGATGAATTTGACCGACCGGCTCATTTCTTTCGCATCCGGCTTGCGCGAGAGCGTCGCCAGGTACAGAGTCTCAATGCGGTCCTCTGTGCTAACGAACGGCGACTCGACAATGGCGGAAAGCGTCTCGCTTTTTTCGAGCGAAGTAGCGGCGGCGACCACTTTGCCGTTCATCAGCGATAGCGATTGCAAGATGGAGGTTTGCGCTTCGGTTGCGCGTTCGGGTTGGTTGGCGAAGCGCGTCAAAAACTCGGAGCGAGCCGAGCGCTGGCCTCCGAAGATGTTGCTGAGAAGATCGTCGCCGCCGCCCGAATCGCGGTAGCCGGTTGCAATCGCCATGCTGTCGAAAATCTGTTCCGCCGTCAGCCCGCGCAGCGGCATCCGCGCGAAAAGCTCCCTTGCCGGCGCATCGTTGGGATGGGTGGAGGCGCTCGTGAGTTGATAGGGCCGCGATGCCGTGATGGCGCGGATCAAGAACTTAATATCGAAGCGATGCGCGGCGAATTCGTGAGCAAGCACATCGAGCAATTCAGGATGGCTGGGACGATGATCCCCGCCGACCATCTCATCGACGGGATCGACCAATCCGGTGCCGAAGAAGTATGCCCACAGGCGATTAACCGCGGCGCGAGCGAAATAGGGATTGTTCGCCCCTGTCATCCAGTCGGCCAGTGTGACGCGGTTCGTGGACTTGCTCTTCCACACCGGTTCCGCCCCGTCGAGGAAGCGAGCCTGGGCCACGCGCTCGGTTCCTGGAATTACCAGTTCTCTTTTGTCCTGAACTTCCTTGTCAGGCAGTAGAAGATCTTGTGTCCGCCGCGATTTAATGCCGGCAAAGAAGGCGGCGTAACCCCAGAATTGTTCCCTTTTCCACTCGGCAAAGGGGTGATTATGGCACTGCGCACATTCGACGTTGATGCCGAGGAAAACGCGGGCGGTGCTGGCGGCGAGATTTTCAGGCTTGAACTCCTTGGCGGCGTAGAAGGCCAACGGTGTCGGCGAGCCGGCGCCCAGAAATATATCAAGCTCCGTGCCCTTATTGAGCGGCATCGTAACCAACTCACGGGCAATCTCGTCGTAGCCAGCATTACGGACGATCATTTGTTTCAGCCACGCCTCAAAGCTGGGCTGTTGGAGACGCACCTGGAAGTTGTTGCCGGCCTCCGGCAACAGCAGCATGCGCCAAACCGTGGTGAAATGAGCGATATAGCGCGAGCTACCGAGCAGCTCCTCGACCAGGCGCGCGCGCTTATCGGATCGCCGATCGGCGAGAAACGTCCGCGCCTCCTCCACGGAGGGGATACGGCCGGCCAGGTCTAGATAGACGCGGCGTAAGAACTCCGAATCATCGGCAAGCGGCGCCGGCTCGGTACCGGTCTCGGTCCAACGATGGGCGATGTGCCGGTCAATCGCGGCGGCCAACTCTTTGGCATCGCCGGGCGGCTTCGTCGGGTCGGGCGCCTTCGCCTTCGCCGTGGAACCGCTGGACAATACCAGCGTGGACAAAAGCGCGAGCCATAACAGTCGAGCGAGCATAGGGGCATCCTCCATTTCTCATTCGCCGATCCCAGAACGGAACACAAGATAATTCGCGAATGGTCGGGCAATCTTAGAGGCTAATTACCCCATCGTCGCCCGAATTGTTTCGCGCGTCAAGTTCCAGGCAACTGATCCGCCGTCACGTCGGCCACATGTAAATCGCCATAGACCGCGCGATACATGGCGGACTTCTCCGGGCGATACCAGAAGATTATCTTCGCGCTGTCGCCGAGTTTCACGCCCTCGGGGTTGTAACCGTGGTTTTTGTCGGTGCGCAGAAACTTCTCGACGCGCAATACCTTCCCTGCGAACTGGACCGCCTCCGATTCGGGTAAGCCCTTACCTTTCTTGTCATCCCGGCGCCTCTTGAGGTAAGTCTGCCAGTCCGAGCTTGCAACACTCAGGCTTTTCGGGAAGTTACCTGCGAACTTATCGGCATAAGCGCGAAGCAAATAGACCACGTCGTCCTCCAGCTTGCCGTCTTCCATCTCCATCGTGCGGAGCTTGTATCCCTCCGGAGGCTGCATTAGAAATAGTGCGTCGTCCAGCTTTGGATCCAGTTGAAAATCGCTCATGGTCGTGAGGTGCTCTTGGTCTCCCACACGGATCGGCATTTCGATAAACACAGGCATCTTCGTTTTCGGATTCGCCCAGACAGTAAGCGTGAAACCCTCATCCTCGACGCGGAATCCCTCGGCCTCCAAATCGCCAATCGATTTTTTACCCACCGACTCTCCTTTTTTGTCCGTCAATCTTCGCAGCTCATGAATCAGCGACACATCCTTTTTGGGAACGCCAGCATTCTTGTAATCGAGTAGCAAGGCCGTCTTGGCCGCGGAATCAAGAAGCAACATCTTGCATTGCTTAAGGTCGATGATACTCACATGCTCCGCGTCTTCGGTGCGAGCCCATCCAGGCTCCTTGTAGAAAACCCTTGTCTTCGCCGGCTCCTTCTGCTCCGGCGACTCGTAAGTGATCTCGTAAGTGAGAGTGCGGGCATCGCGGAGTTTGGCGGCAACCTCCGCGAAGGCCAACGGAGGACGTGGGGGCAGAAGTCCGGTGAAATACACGGCCACGCTCGCGGCTAGCAGGCCAGCTAGGGCGATCTTCCAGGCATAGCGAAGGGGCAATCTCCTGGAAATGGGGATGGTTATCGATTCGTCCGCCGCGCGAAGGGCGGACAAGGTACGAGCAATGGTTTCATCCGGCGGCCCCTCGGGTATAAAGTCCCGGCGGAGTGCGGCGGCCGCGCGATCGACCGGATCATCGGCCGCGCCGGAAGGAGGAGGGATGTCCGTCATGAGCGATCCTTTCGGGAGCTAATCTGTTCCTTATCGGAAGCCAGTAGTTCGCGTAGGCGCTTCCGGGCGCGGTGCAGCAGCACGCCGACGCTGGTGATGGATATCGATAATCCTTCAGCGATTTCCTGGTAGCTCCAGCCTTCCAGGCTATAGAGGCAGAAGACCTCGGCCTGTTGAGCAGGAATTTGGGCCAAGGCATCGCGGAGGCGCTGGGCCAGTTCGGCCTGCAAGACGCCTTGAGGGGGCTGCGGTTCATTCCCCGTAATCGCGTTCCAGTCAGCCGTCTCTTCGCGGCAGCGCCGTCGGCAGCGTTCGCGCAAGCGATCTACCGCTCGGGCGGCGGCCAGGCGCTGTAACAGCGCGCACCAATTCCCTACTTCCTCACGCCGTGACACTTCCAAGGCGGCGAGAAAGGTTTCCTGGAAACACTCGTCGGCGTCGGCCCGATTGTTCAGAATCCGGTAGACGATTCGCCACACGACCGGGCCGTCGCGCCGAACGATCTTCTCCCAGTCCGGCATGCAATCCCCTCGCAGCCCGCGGCTCTGACCACTATAGTCGTTGGACCTGAATATTTTCTTACAGCCAAAAGTTGACTTCGTGCGCGAGCAACGCAATCAGCGTTTACAATTCCAGGCGGGCTGGGAGTATTTTGACGCGGCCAACTCGTCGATGCGTTCGATCTCCCTCGGCGTCCAGTCGGATGCGACCAGCTGCCAATCGGTGTGCTTCGCCATCTGCTCGATTACGGCAATGCTCAGCGATTCGGCCGACAGCTCCACTCCAGCCAATTCGCGGATGCCTGGCAAGTGCGGCGTCCACGGGCTGGCGGCAAGCAGAACGCTGCCATGCTGCATCAGCGCGCCGCGCTGTTTTCGTTGGGCACTGCCCACGACTTTGCCGCGATCGATCAACAGATCGCCCGGAGTGTGATGCAGAAAACAGAGAACCTCCCCGAGTTTCTTTTCATCGGATTCGCCGCATGTCCGCGCTGCTGCTCCGAGGGAGGCGAGCGCGTCGCGGACAGTACCATGCATGCGGTGCAACCACGATTCGCCGCGCTTCTGCCACGGAGTCCCCGCCGGCAGCGCGAGCGCATACGTCACTTCGAGATGATGCACCAGCGCGGCCCCGCCCGACGGCCGGCGCACCCAGGCCAATTCGCCCAGGCGCGGATAGGCACGGCTGGCGGCACTGGCCTGGAAATAGCCGAGACTGAGAGTTGGTTGCGACCAGCCGTAGAGTCGAAACGAGGCGATTCCCGACGCCGCTGCTTCCAAGAGCGTCTCATCGGCGGCCATGTTCCACTCGCCCGGTGCGATGCGAAATGGCAACAAGCGACAATGTAGAGATGTCATACCTTGTTAGCCGCTATTCGGTCCCCGGTCGACCACAAGCGGCTGAATCCTAATGGCGCAACTTGACCGCGGTTCCGTAGGCGAGCACTTCGGTCACGCCCTGAGCGAACTCCGTCGCATCGTAGCGCATGGCAATAACGGCATCGGCGCCGCGCTCCTCGGCATGCTCGACCATTCGATTATAAGCATCCGATCGCGCCTGCTCGCAAACTTCCTCAAACGCTCGGATGTTGCCCCCCAGGATGCTCGACAGGGCGCCGCGAATGCCCTGTGTGATCGTCTGCGCCCGTACCACGATGCCCCGCACGATACCGAGATATTCCTCGATTTCGTAGCCTTCCAGATTGTTCCCCGTCGTGACAGCGATACGTTTGGCCATGACTGCCTCGCAAGCGAGAAGATGATTACCCTATCTGGTTCTTCGCACTTCTGACGGCTTGCTTTTTTCCAACTGGGATTATTTCCAGCGCAGCACCGGCTCTTTGGCTGCTTTCACCTCGTCGGGCCGGCTCAGCGCCAACTCATGCGGCGCTTCATGCAGGAAGTCGGCATCTTCGTCGCGAATGCGGATCAGCGCGTCCGCGAAGGCATCGAGTGTTTCCTTGCTCTCCGTTTCCGTCGGCTCGATCATGAGCGCTTCGGGCACAACCAGGGGAAAATACACCGTCGGCGCGTGGAAGCCGAAATCGAGCAGGCGTTTGCCGATGTCCATGGCGCTGATTTTGCGCTCGCGCCGCAATGAGCGGGCACTGGCGACAAACTCGTGCATGCAACGATCGCCGTGCGGAACGTCGTAAGCGCCCTTCAAGCGGCTGAGGAGATAATTGGCATTGAGCACGGCATTCTCACTGACCTCGCGCAGCCCTTGTGGTCCCAACGTGCGGATGTACAACCAGCCGCGTAGCAAAATGCCGACGTTGCCAAAGAAGCTGCGGACCCGGCCAATCGATTTGGGCCGATCGTAATCGAGGTAATAGCGCTCGCCGGAACGAGCCACGAGCGGCGCGGGCAGAAAAGGCACCAGCTGCTTGCGAACGGCGATCGGGCCGGCTCCCGGGCCGCCGGCGCCGTGCGGGCCGGTGAATGTCTTGTGGACGTTGTAGTGCATCATATCGGCGCCAAAATCGCCCGGCCGGGTGATGCCGAGAATGGCGTTCATGTTGGCGCCATCGAGGTACACCAGCGCGCCCTTCTGATGCAGCATTTCCGTGATGACGGCAATTTGATCGTCAAACAACCCCAGCGTGTTCGGATTCGTAATCATGAACACGGCGACGCGCTCGTCGAGCTTGGAACGCAGGTCGTCGAGATCGACCAGACCCCGGTTGTTGCTCTTGACGCTGACGGCGTCGAACCCGGCGAGTGCGGCGCTTGCGGGATTGGTGCCGTGAGCGCTGTCGGGGATGAGCACGCGCGAACGCTTCTCACTCTTATCGCGGAAGTATGCCGCCGCCACAAGCAGGGCCGTCAGCTCTCCCTGGGCGCCGGCTGCGGGTTGCAACGATACGCCGTCGAGTCCGGCAATCTCGGCGAGGAACTGCTGCATCTCCCAAAGGATGGCGAGCATACCCTGGCACGATTCATCGCTTTGCAGCGGATGCAGGTCGGCCAGACCCGGATGTACCGCCAGCCGCTCGTGACGCTTGGGATTGTACTTCATCGTACATGACCCAAGCGGATAGAAATTGGTGTCAATCGACATGTTGCGCGTGGACAGATTGACGAAATGGCGGACCAGATCGATCTCGCCCACTTCCGGCAGCGGAGGGGGTCCTTCCGCCAAGGCAGACGCGGGCAAGGAATGCTCGGCCGGCACATCGCATTCGGGCAAGCGGTGGGTGCGCCGCCCGGCGTGACTCATCTCAAACAGCAGTTCAGTCGATAGGTTTTTATCCATGAATGTCTTGTCCCACCCCTCCGCTTACGGCTTGCGGAGCCGCAATCCCATTACACGCACCATTGCGCTGATCCACAAATGCTGACACCAGCCCGTCAATCTCCGCGCGCGTCCGCTTCTCCGTTACAGCAACACTGAAACATCTATCCAATTCCGCATACCAACGACCCAGGTGCAGCCCCGCATGGTACCCCTTATCGAGCAAGCCGGCAAGGAGAGGCGGCACCGCCTGCTCAAGTTGCAATGTGAATTCCTTGAAGAATGGTCGATCGAAACGAAGCCGGACTCCCGGCACATGCGTCAGGCGCTCGGCCGCATAGTGGGCCTTTCTCGCACAAAGCTCGGCCGTTTCCTTCAAACCCTGCGGTCCAAGCGCCGCAAGGTAGACCGTCGCCTTGAGTGCCATCAAGCCCTGGTTGGTGCAGATATTGCTTGTCGCTTTTTCGCGGCGGATGTGCTGCTCGCGCGTTTGCAGCGTCAGCACCCAGCAGCGCTTGCCGTGACGATCCACCGTCTGCCCGACGAGCCGGCCCGGCATCTTGCGAACGAATTCCTCGCGGCAAGCCAGAAGACCCAGGTATGGCCCACCATAGCTCATCGGATTCCCAAGACACTGCCCTTCCGCAACCGCGATGTCGGCGCCATATTGTCCGGGGCGTTTGAGTAGACCGAGGCTGATCGGATCGAAGCTGACGATGAACAAAGCACCGGCTTGATGCGTGACATTCGCCAGCGCCTCGGGTTCTTCCAGACAGCCGAAGAAGTTGGGATGCTGCGCCACCACGCACAGCGTTTCCCCATCGATGACCCGCTTCAAGTCGTCGGGATCGAGGAAGCCGTCGGGCGTCGGCAGGGTTTGTACTTGCAAGTCGAGGTCGGCGATGTAGGTAGCGAGCGTTTCCCGATACTCCGGATGCACACTCTCCGCGACGAGTACCTTGTGTCTTTTCGGGTGAATGCTCAGCGCCATCAACACCGCTTCTGCCACGGCGCTGCCGCCTTCGTAAAGGCTGGCATTGGCCACGTCCAGGCCGGTCAACTGGCAAATGAGAGTCTGAAACTCGAAAAACGCCTGCAAGCTGCCCTGGCTCGCCTCAGCCTGGTAGGGCGTGTAGGCTGTGTAAAACTCGCTGCGTCCGGCGATGGCATCCACCACGGCGGGGGTGAAGTGATCGTAGGCGCCGCCGCCCAGGAAACAAACCGCATCACCAGCTGGCCGGTTCTCTCCGGCCAACAAATTCAACTGCGCCGCCAACTCGATTTCGCTGACAGCTGGGGGCACTTGCAACGGGCGATTCAGACGCAGGGACGGCGGAATCTTCCGGAAAAGTTCCTCAATGGACGAGACGCCGATGGCCGCGAGCATGGCTCGCTGGTCTTCGGAAGTGTTGAGAACGTAGGACAAGCAGACCTCCAGAACAGAGTCTCGGGTTGGCCGTATTGTTAGCGATCACTCCTCAAGGCGACTACTGGGTTAGGTGCGCTTCCCAACGAGGGCGAACGCGATCCTTTACCCACTGGTGAAGCCGGTCCATCAATTCACCGTCGCTAGCCCCTGCGGCGGTCAATTCTAGCAAGGGAGTAACTTCGGTAAGCTCCACAAAAGGCAAAACATTACTTTGAAGACGTTCCTCGTAGGTCCGGTTGGCACCCAGACAATGGATGTGCCAATTCTCGCCGTCGAAGCGCCAAACTTCCAACACGCCTAACGCCGCATAGATTCCCAAGCGATTCAGACAACTCCGCGTTACATCGACTTCGAGGGCTAGATCGGGCGGAGGATCGTGAGATAAATCAACGTTTCCCCAATCGTGGACGCGATCGAGTTTGCCTACATAGAAGCATTCATCCGGTTCCAGACCGCGGTCTAGGTCGCGGCGGCGAAAAGTTGTCGATGCTAATCCCTTGATGGCGATCCTCAATTCACTGTCCAGGACGGCAAAGAGCAAACTGAGACAACGTTTGTAGAGTTCATGGATCGGTAGAGGCGACATGAGTTCCAGGCTCCCCCGGTCATACGTGATCCGAATGGGTTGGTCCCCGAAAGCCTCAAGAGTTTTCTCATAGGTTTGCCAGTTGACCCCATGCACGACGAAACGTTGGGGGACGGTCGCCGGTGATTCGACAAGAATATTCATGACTTACTGCTCCGCCCACCTCGCTCAATGCTCTTCCGAAGCGATCTGCTTCTCGTATTGTTCCAGCGTCATCAGTTGATCGAGCGTCGTGCCTTTCTCGACTTTGACCTTGATGAGCCAACCCTTGTCGTAAGGATCGCTGGAAATCAAGGTCGGATCGGTCTCCAATTTCTCGTTGACGGCGATAATGTCGCCGTTAACCGGAGAATAAAGATCGCTGACGGCCTTGACGGACTCGATCTCGCCGAAGCTGTCGCCGGCACTAACCGGATCATCGACATCCGGCATATCGATGAAGATGATGTCGGTAAGCTGATCCACCGCGAACTTGGTCAGTCCGATGGTGCAGACATCGCCTTCGAGGTATGCCCATTCGTGCGTTTTGGCGTAGCGGAGCGTTTTCGGGTCCATGACGGTCCTCGCTTGTTATCAGCCGCAAGCGGCTTCTTACTTGGAGCGCCGATAAAACGGCAGAGGCACCACGCGCGCCTCCTCGGTTTTGCCGCGCACATCCAGCGTGCAGACGGTCCCAGCTGCCGTGAAGGCAGGATCGATGTAGGCCATGGCGATCGCCTTGTTGAGCGTGGGCGTCACGGTGCCGCTAGTAACACGGCCGATGGTCCGTCCATCGCTCAGCACCGCCGCGCCTTCGCGCGCGGCACGACGTCCGGACAACTCCAGACCGACGCGACGCGGCAACGTCGCATCCTCGCGGCGCCGCAGCAGGCCATCCCGACCGATGAAATCGCCCTTATCCATCTTGACCGCCCAGCTCAAGCCCGCCTGGAAAGGATCGATGTCCTCACTCAGCTCGTGGCCGTACAGCGGCATCGCGGCCTCTAGCCGAAGCGTATCGCGGGCGCCGAGGCCACAGGGTTTGGCCCCACGGCGAATTAACTCCTCCCACAGCTCGACTGCTTGCGCCGCCGATGCCATGATCTCCATGCCGTCCTCACCGGTGTAACCGGTACGGCTGATGACACAGCCCTTGTCTCGATAGCGCGTTGGAGTCGCGTGATAATATGCCAGCTGCTCGGCGTCGGCTTCGGTCAAGCCGCGGCACAGCTCCAGCGCTTGGGGACCCTGCACGGCGAGCATGCACGTCGTCGTCGTCTGGTCCATGATCTCCACCGTCCGGCCGTTTTTATGTTCGGCGAGCCAACTCACGATCTTCTCGCGGTTGGAGGCGTTTACGACCATCGCCCAGCCATACGGCCAACGATAGACTAGCACATCATCCCGAATGCCGCCGCTCTCGTTGCAGATAAGGCCGTAACGAACTTGCCCGTCCTTCATGGTTGCCGCGTTATTACTGTAAACGTGCTGAATGAGGGCCAGGGCATCCGCGCCGGCGAACGACAGCCGGCCCATGTGACTGATGTCGAACAAGCCGGCCGCTGTGCGAACCGCTTGATGTTCCTCGATAATGCTGGTGTACTGTACGGGCATGTCCCAGCCGCCAAATTCGACCATACGGCCGCCATGCCCGACATGCCAATCATACAGCGGAGTGCGTAGCGCCATAATGCCCCTTTGCCAGGCAGAAAACCGCGAACGAGACACTCTATTCTATGAGATATGGTAGGCAGCGCGGCGGTCTTCTCCAAGCGGGTTTGTGCCGATTGTAACGATAAGGTAGGATGCACACAGGGCCGGCGAGCGGGGTCGCGCAAGCGCCCCGAGAGAGACCCACTCGGGGCGCTTGCGCGACCCCGCTCGCCGGGATCGATCCCTTGGAGGCGGACGATGGCAGGCGGCGCATTTTTGATGTCCTTTTGGATGGCCTATTCTGCCGCTTTTGCCGGCGCTGCTGAGACCGAATTGTCTCCAGAGATTCACGTCCACGAATTACGCGCCCATGTTTATCGACTGGCATCCCCGGAGTTTCTGGGCCGCCGCGGCCCCGGAGCGGCGCGGACCTCGCGCCATCTTGCCGATGCCTTTCAACGCCTGGGTCTGAAGCCTGCCTTCGGCGATTCCTACTTCCAGCCCATCCCCTCGCTGCTCACCGAAGGAACCAGCAAGGTCAGCATCATTGGACGCAATGTCGGCGCCATCCTCCCCGGCTGCGATCCCAAGCTCAAAGATGAGTGGATCCTTCTCAGCGCGCATTTCGATCATCTCGGTCAGCGCGGCAAAGTGCTGTTTCCCGGCGCGGACGATAATGCCACCGGCGTCGCCATGTTACTGGAAGTAGCGGAATATTTCGCTCTCAGCAAGGACAAGCCGCGACGCACCATCGCCTTCATCTCGTTCGATCAAGAAGAAACCGGCTTGCGCGGCTCTACGTATTTCGCCGCCCATTCGCCGTTCCCGTTCCGCCAGTTGAAGGCGTTCCTCACAGCCGACATGCTTGGCCGATCGATGGCCAACGTCATGGACGAATACGTTTTCGTACTCGGCAGCGAACGCTCGACGCACTTGCGTCACTTGATTGAAAAAACACCGACGCCGCGGGGACTCACGATTGGCCGGCTTGGAGCGGATTTGATCGGCACGCGCAGCGATTATGGACCGTTCCGCGATCGCAACGTGCCGTTTCTGTTTTTCAGCACGGGCCAGCATCCGGATTATCACGCGCCATCGGATCTGCCCGAACGAATCGATTACGCCAAGCTCCAGCGCATCAGCACATACATCCGCGATGTAACGAAGCGATTGGCCAACGACGATGCCGCGCCGTCGTGGAACGACAAGCCGCTGCCGCCGGACCTGGACGAAATTCGCACCGTGGCGGTACTGGTGAATCGCGTGTTGCGGCGCCAGGATCTCTATCCGCTGCCGGAGAAGAAACGCGAGATGGTGCAGGGAGTGCAGAAGCGATTAAGCACGATTCTGGAGAAAGGGAAGGTCGCTGCCGAGGACCGCACGTGGTTAATGTGGAACGCCCGGTTGTTGCTGGTCACGGTATTTTAGGGCATCGACTGCCGAGCAACCAAGCGACCGTCAATCATCTTCCGCAGGCGAACTTGTTCATAGTTGTCCAAGCCGCGGTCACGTTGGCTACGCCAGAGAATCGTTCCATCCGTATCGATCAGCACGAGGCACGGAAAATAGTCGACCTGGAACTCTCGCATTACCGGGCAACGCCCCGGCCCGCCGCCGCTGAGCAATGTCGTGTAATTAATGCCATAACGAACGCGGGTACCACGGACATGCTCCCGCTGCTCCTCCAGCGTTCCGGTCTCGCAGGCGATGCCGATTACTTCAAGACCATAGGATCCATAATCAGACTGCAATTCCCTCAAGTAATGGATCGCTTGTAGGCAGGGATGACAGTTGTGATACCAAAAATCAAGCAATACGAGACGCCCGCGCCGATCATGCTTGTATTCCCAGACTTTCCCATCCAGGTCATGCAATGCAAAGTTTTCCAATTTACCGCCATAAATACCGATCGAAGGCACGGGCGTCGGGATATTTGGGATAAGAACCGAGCCAGAAGAACCCTGCACGGGTGGTCTAGATTGTGCTGGCGGCCGCTGATCCGGAACGCTCTGCCATTGACTTTCCGGCGGTGGAGGTGGCCAGGGTTTGTTCGGTATATCCACCGGGACGGATGGCTGTGTAATGCGGTGGAACTCGCCTTCGGCGATGTTGGCGGGATTGGGTGGCGTGCCGCCCGAACTCGCGCCCGAACCTGGCGCCGGCGCCGGGCCGGGGATGCCGCGCCGAGGCTGCGGCTCCTCTTCGGACAGCTTGACTGGCGGATCGATGCTGACGGCGGGCTTGCCTTCGGGGCCGCTATCCTTGTTGCCGGGGTTTGGGGCGCTTCTCTTGTCCGGCGGCGTGTTCGGCATGTCCGGCAGCTTCGGCGTGCTCGATGTGGTGAAGCGTCTATCGAGCTTGAGCAGCAAGGTTGGATTCGGCGGCTTCGCCCATGAGGTAAAACTAATCAACTCGTCGTTCTCTTTAGCCCGCGCGATCAATTCATAGGTGTCACCGACGTTCAGCTTGGGGATGTAGAAATAACCAGAATCATCTGATGTAATGTTGAGTGGAGCAGATTTCGATTCGTCGTGATCGCGATTTGTGATCTGAATATATGCTCGGACAGGCCGGCCCGTCGCTTCCGCTATGACCCGTCCGGCCAGCACGCCGTTGGCTCCCGGCAGAGGTCCGCCGTTATCGCGGGGCATGGCCGCGGTGTCCGCCTTGGCCGGCGATTCGGAGCCGAGGAACGGTTTGGGATTGTTATTGGTCTGCGCAGCGTGTTTCTTGCCAAAGAGACTACAACCCGCCAGTCCCAGGCAGACAGTCACCAAAGCCACACCAACCGCGGTGCGCACGGTCTGGCCCTCGAAACGGGGACAGGGAACGGGACCTGCAACAAGGCCGCGCCTCTCGCCCACGCCCGCTCTCCTTGCAGGCGTTCGGTCGCTTTGCAGATAGCAGCAGCCAAGCGATTCTTCCCGCGCCCGGTCTCGCGGTCAAGCCGGATTTCCAAGACGGACTCCGGGGCGAAACAGATAATTCGGAAATAGTCGGAAAAAACGATAAGGTGAGGGACTAAAAGAACTTGACCACCTAGTCGCCAAGGGCAGAAACGACAAAAAGGACCGAAAAAGAGAAAAAAAGTGAAACTAGGCGTTTTAACTTTGCCGATCCAATCCTTCACTCTTTCCGTCTTTTTTGTCCTTCCTGTCCCTTCTGTCCTTTGCGTCTTGGCGACTCACGAAATAATCTGCTTGCGCCGAGCAATGTAATCCCAAACGACATAGCGGTCCAGTTCGCGGCCGGCCGTGAAGAAGACACGGCCCTTGGTGCCTTCGGCCAGCTTGTAGGCGAATTGAACGTCCTCGCTGGTTTGGTTCCAGCTCGACAACAAAAAAATGTTAATAGTGATGCCTTCGCGGGCGCACAACAATCCCTCGCGCAAGGTCGCCGATTCCGTGCGCGAATCAGGCGGATAAAGCAGATAGAGCCATTCCCCCTCAAAATGCGCCGTCGGCAAACCGTCCGTGATGAGCATGATTTGCCGATTCGGTGTATCTTGCGCCATCAGGAACTTCCGCGCCAGATACAGACCGTGCTGGATATTGGTGAAGTGCGGCGGAATCATCATCTCGCTGATATTCGGATTGCTCATGTCCACTTTTTTGCGAACGATCGGATCGTAGAGCGTGACCGGCTTGGGCATGAGCGCGGCAACTTCGGTAATGTGCCGAGGCTTGGCAAAAGTGTACATTTCGATAAAGCGCAGAAAATCGCCCGGATATTCGCTGCGGATTAGGCCATCCAGCGCCAAGCCCATTCGCTTCACGTTGATGTACTGCCCGTCGTAGCGCATGGAGCCGGACATGTCGAGCAGCACCACCGAGGCGCATTTGGGATTGTTGCGAGTCTTGTGGATGACGATATCCTCCGGCTTCATACGCACCGGCAGGCCCGGACCCGAGCGGAGCAAGGCGTTGGTGAACGAAGAGGGAATGTCCATGTGCGTCACCGAATCGCCGAACTCGTAGGCTTTGGTTTGCTGCATTTCCGTGGCGCCTTCACCGACGATCGGTCCCTGATGCCGGCCGCTGCGCGACTCCTGCAATTGCTCGAAAATCCGCGTCAACAGCTTCGATTGAAATAAGCGATAAGCGCGGGGCGTCATTTGAAATCCGCCCTGGCGGGCTTGCTCCAAACCCTGCTGCTCGGCCAACTCGCGCAGATAATCCTGTATCTGCTGCTGCAAAGCGCTAAGCTGTTCGAGATCGCCCGGCTCCGTAAATTGGGCTAGCTCCTCCAGATCGATGACGCCGATTTGCGCCGTCTTCATCGCCTCTTCGAGCTGCTGTAATAAGCGATCAATCATCTCCAGCTCTTCCTTGACCGCCAGCGCTTGTGGCACGGTCATGGGAGTGCGGCCGGTGAACTCGTACTTGGAAGCCAATTCATCGATCTGATATTTCTCGCCCAGGCGCTCGGCCAAATGCAGAAGCTGCCGAGCGAAGGGACTGGATTCATCGCCGGCACGATACCACAACTGTTCGAGATCGTGCAGCTGCTCCTCGCGCACCGCTTCGTCGAAGGCGCGTCGCAGCTTGGCCGGCGGTTTCGTTTCGCCCGCCAAATCGTGGAAGTTGTGATGCGCCTCGCTCTGAACGTGGCCGACCTCGTAGGTTTCGAGGATCTTGCGCTTGCGTTCGCGCAACAGGGCCATGAGCGATTCCAGGCTCGGTCCCAGTCCCCGAATCTGGCTGGGATCGATGCGCACGGCGCGAGCCAGCTCTTCCTCGGTGAGCCGGCGCATGCTGCCGTAATAGAGCAAATGCTCAAACGCCGGCGAAACCAGGTCGGGCGGCGGCGCGGTGGGACTGGGGAATTGAACGGGATCGTATTTCTGGTAGGTGTGGATGATACCGCCCAGATCGTCCGGTTTGCTCATGCCTGCCTCGTTAGGTGCGCATCTAGTTTTTCTTGCCGCCGCATTATGGAGCGTGGGCGTCTCGCCCGCATGGTTTGCGGGCGAGACGCCCACGCTCCGTGACGGATCGTCGATAATCTCATGATAGTGGCCGGGAGCGCTTTACCCCAGAGAGGACAACGTTTGATGAAGCGCCTCGGGATCCACCGGCTTGACCATGTGTCGGTCGAACCCTGCTTCCCGAGATCGAAATCGGTCATCCTCGGACCCGTAGCCCGTGACCGCGATCATTGGCGTCTTCGCCGTGGCCGGGTTCCCCCGCAGTTGCCGCGCTACGCCGTAACCATCCAAGCCGGGAAGCCCGATGTCGCACAGCACGACGTTGGGCAGCCACTCCTCGGCGGTCTTCACCCCCTCCGGTCCCGTGTACGCGACCGTGACTTCATAGCCGTACAACTCCAACAGCATGCGCAAACTGTCAGCCGAGTCCCGGTTGTCCTCCACAACCAGGATGCGCTTGTGCTCTCCGTTATGGCTGGTTTCCGTAAGTACTTGGGTAAGCGCCGCCGGTTCGGGCTGGGCCGGAAGTCGGATGGTGAACATGGCCCCTTGGCCCGGCCCTGCACTGGCCGTGCTGACTTGTCCTCCGTGCAGCTCGACAAGGCCGCGTACCATCGCCAGACCAAGGCCCAGGCCACCCTTGCTGCGGTCTAGACTGCGATCGGCTTGGGCAAACGTATCGAACAGCCTCGGAAGCATCTCCGGCTCGATTCCGGCGCCCGTGTCGCGCACGGTCAACACAGCTTGCTGGCGCTCAGGCTCGACCTGCACGCGCACCTCGACGCGGCCTCCACGTTCGGTGAACTTGCGGGCGTTGTCCAAGACGTTGTCGATTACCTGGGTCAGGCGAGTCGAGTCGCCCGACACCCAGACCGGCACCTCCGGAGAATCCACGGAAAGATCCAGTCCCGCCTGCTCGAAATCCGGCCGGTGGTCCTCCACGGCGAGCCGCACCAGCCGGGCGAAGTCAAGCCGCTCGGAACGTAGGATGACTTTGCCGCCGATGAGCCTCGATACATCAAGCAGCGAGTCCACCATCCGGCCAAGGTGGGCTACCTGGCGCTCCATCATGGCGCGCGACTTTTCGACCGCTTGATGGTCGGCGCTGGACAGTTTCAGGACTTCCAGCGCATTGCGGAGCGGCGCGAGCGGGTTGCGCAGCTCGTGGGCGAGCATCATCAGAAACTCGTCCTTGCGGCGGTTTGCTTCCTTCAAAGCCTCTTCGCTCCGGCGCAAGAGCTGGTTCGACTCTTCCAGCTCCGCCGTTCGCTCTTGAACGCGCTTTTCCAGCTGGGTATGCAGTTGACGGAGGGCCTCTTCGTCACGATGTCGCTGGAGGGCGTAGCGAATAGCGCGCTCCAGCGTTCGGGATTCGATGTGTCCCTTAACCAAGTAATCCGCTGCACCCGCCTGCATCGCTCGAAGGTCCACGTCTGGATCGTCGAGTCCGGTCAGCATGATGACGGGCTTGCCGCCCGGAGGCGAGTGGCGCAGAAGCTCCAGCCCGTCATGGCGGCCGAGGCGATAGTCTACGAGATAAACATCATGTTCCTGCCTGGCCAGCGCTTGCACGGCTGCATCGTAGCTCGCCACCCAATCGAGGATGTAGCGATGCGCCCCGATCTCCCGCAGGAGGTCCGCGGTTAGCAGGTAATCGTCCTCGTCGTCCTCGATCAGAAGAACCCGCACGGATCGCTGGCTCCAATCAGCCAAGGGTGCGCCCGGCCCACCCGCGTTCGGTGGAATCCTTGCGTTCGACATTCTCACGCCCCTTCGCCATTCTTGGGAAGTTCGACGATTTCCAGCCAGTATTGTCCGAGAACCTTGACGACATTGACCAGCGCCTCGAACGTGACCGGTTTTGTGATATAGGAGTTGACGTGCAACTGGTAGCTTCGGTGGATGTCTTCTTCTTCCTTCGAGGTCGTCATCACCACCACAGGGATCCTGCGGAGGTTCGGATCTTGCTTTATCTCTGCCAGCGCTTCCCGCCCATCCTTTTTGGGCATGTTCAAGTCGAGCAGAATCAACCCCGGCCGCGGCGAGGAGCTGGGATCGCTGTACTTGCCGCGGCGTTTGAGGTAATCCATCAATTCGACGCCGTCTCCCACGAAGCAGAGCTCGTTGGCCAGGTGGCTCTCCTCGAACGCCTCCTTGGTCATCATGCAATCGTCGGCGTCATCGTCCGCCATCAAGATCGTGATCGGCCTCGCGTGATTCACCACGGTCGCCTCCTTCTTTCGCTTGTTCTATGGGCAGACGGACGATAAAGGCAGCCCCTCGCCCCGGTTGGCTGCGGGCGGTGATGACGCCGCCGTGCCGCTCAACAATCTTACGGCAGATCGCCAACCCTATGCCCGTCCCCTCGTACTCTTGCCGTCCATGCAGCCGTTGAAAAACCTGGAAAATGCGATCGAGATACTGTTCCTCGAAACCGATGCCGTTATCCTCAACGGTGATCTCGCAAAAGTGGGCGCGGCCTGGCTCATGGACCAGCCTGCTCGTGACCTTGACAACGGGAGGCTCCTCCGGCTTGTGGAACTTGAGACCATTGCCGATCAGATTTTGGAGTAGCTGGTGCATTTGGAGCGGGTCGGCTTCCACGGATGACAGCTCGCCAATCTCGACGCGCCCCTTTGTCTGTTGGATGCTGCCTTCCAGGTCGGCTAGTGTTTCCTGGGCGATCTCGCTCAGGTCAACCGGCTCAAAAGGTTTGGCCTTTGTCGTGACCCGCGAAAATGCCAACAGATCGTTGATGAGCCGTCGCATCCGGACCGCGGAACCTTGCATCCGTTCCAGATAGTCTTTCCCCTGCTCGCCAAGCTGGTCGCCGCACTTCGCCCGGAGACGGTCTCCGAACGCCTCGATTTTGCGGAGCGGCTCCTGCAAATCATGGGCGGCGACCGAGGCGAACTGCTCCAACTCCCGGTTACTGCGCTGGAGTCTCTGGGCCAGCGCCTTGAGCTGCTCCTCGCTCGCCCTCAGCGCTTCTTCCGCCTCTTTGCGATCCGTCAAGTCGCGAGTGATTTTCAGGAATCCCTTAAGGTTCCCTGCTGCATCTTTCCAGGACGTAATGACCACATAGGCCCAGAATCGTCTGCCGTCCTTGCGGACCCGCCAGCCTTCGTCTTCAAACCGGCCTTCCCTCTCGGCCACCTCCAATTCATGCTGGGGCCAGCCTTGTTCGACAACCTCGGCTGGATAGAAACGGGAGAAATGTTGGCCGATGATCTCCGCGGCCGTGTAGCCCTTGATGCGTTCGCCCCCGGCGTTCCAGCTGAGAACATGTCCCTGGGGGTCGAGTAGGTAGATGGCATAATCCTGCACTGGCCCGACGAGCTGACGAAAGTATTCGTGCGTTTCCGGCGGCCCTGCTTCCACAGAGTCGCGCGGAGCGTCATCTCCCCGGAATGCTTGATGGAGGTGGGGCGATCCTTCGGGCTTTCCCTGTCGCTCGGTCTGCACTTCCCCTTCTCCTGCCTTTAGAGAGTAATCTGTCGCACAACCGAACAGTTACAGCGGAGCAAAATCCAACAAACGCTCCCCCTACCATAGGGGGTTTCAGTCGATCGTGTATTTTAGCATTTCTCGTGCCGAGAGCAGGGAAGGAGTGACAATCGATCCGCCAAGCCGCAAGCTGCCGGGCGAATGCTAACCGACGGAGTCAAGGGGCACTAGTCCCACGCCAAGCTCGCCGCATCGAAAACGGGTCCATCGACGCACACGCGCCGATAATCCCATCCTTCGCCGGTGCGGACGCGCGTGACACAACTGAAACAAATCCCGACGCCGCAGGCCATCGGCGTCTCCAACGAGAGATGACATGGAACGCCCCAGCGCCTTGCCAATAGCGCCAGAGCCTTCAGCATCGGTTCGGGACCGCAGCCAAGGATCTGTTGTGGCGGCTCATGCTTTTCGAGCAGTTGCGTCACGAAGCCTTGGAAACCGAGCGTGCCGTCGTCGCTGGAAAGATGGACCGTCGCCCCGGCAGAGCGAAAATCCTCGACACAGGCCGCAAGGTCGGCCGTGCGAACGCCATAATAGAGCGAAACTCGCCGAGCTATACGGCGTGGGGAACGCCTGCCATAGCCGCGAGTGCCCAGCAAATCGCGGACATGTGCCAGAAAGGGCGTTTGGCCGATGCCTCCCGCAACGAGGGCGATGTGATCAAGATCATGGAAATCAGGAAAACCGTTTCCGAGCGGTCCCCACACCTCGACGCGGTCGCCACCGCGCAGCGCCGCGAGCAAGCCGGTCAATTTGCCGACAACCAAATATACAACATCGATACCGATCGGCTGACCCGCATCATCGAGAACTGTGTCGTACAGAGCGAAGGGCCGGCCGAGCAAAGGATCGTTGTGGCCGGGCAAGCGGAGCATGACGAATTGGCCGGGACGAATCGCGCGAGCCAATTCCGGACAATGCACTCGGATGCGATAGGTCTGTCGCGCCAGAAGGACGTTCTCACGCACTGGCGCGGCGGCATGCACGAGCGGCGTCATGGCGTCGCCCTGGTAGTATCAGCTTTTCGCCGCGGTTGGGAGACGCGGCGCAAACGTTCGAGTTCATCGACCTTGAGCCGGCGGGACTTGCCACGGCGTAGCTTATCGAGTCGGATTGGACCGATGGCGACGCGGCGCAGCACCATGACCTTGTGGCCCAGCCGTGCCAACATGCGGCGAATCTCGCGGTTCTTACCCTCGTTCAGGACGATCTCCAGCCAGATACTTTCGCCCTGAGCTTTCAGACGCCGCACGCGCCGGGCGCGAACATGGCCATCGCTGAGCCAAACGCCCTTGAGGAGTTGCTCGATGTCCTCGCGGGACGGATGGCCGGCCACCTGAACGTGATACGTCTTCTCGACGCCAAAGCGCGGGTGCATGAGGCGATTGGCCAAGTCGCCGTCGTTCGTCAAAAGCAGTAGCCCTTCGCTGTCCTCATCGAGCCGGCCCACAGTGTAGACGCGCTGGCTGACGTGCGGCACTAGCTCGATAGCGAGCGGCCGGCCGGCGGGATCGAAGTTGGTGCAGAGGTAGCCGCGCGGCTTGTTGACCAGCCAATACACAAGCTTCTCGCCGTGCAGCGGCTGCCCATCCACACACACGGACTCGCCGGGTTCCACTTTCGTACCCAGTTCGCGGACCACCCGGCCATTCACGCTGACACGGCCGCGAAGGATGAGATCCTCGCAGTGCCGCCGCGAGCCGACGCCAGCATGAGCCAGAAATTTGTTGAGACGTTCCATAACTTTTATTCTATCGAACAATTTTACCGTGAAGAGAATCTCTTCGTTCTCTTCTCCCAACCATCTCAAGGAGCCGCATCAGGGAAGCTCAAGGGCCGTTTTCAGACAAGTATTGATCTTCTGCATGAGTCCGGGCGAAAGTTTACCGAGCACTCGTTCGATGCGATCTGTGAATATCGTTGCCAGGAAAAGCCCGCTCACCAGAGAGTTTTGATCCAGTCCGCTCGCCTTTCCCTCGGGCGTCGTGATATCGATGAGGACGAAAGCTGGATCGTTGGCTGGAATCAAGTTCGTCGTAATCTCGGCGATGACAACGTGTGGGAGTTTGGCGTTGTAGGCATCGGCTTGCACGACCAATGCCGGACGCTTTTTGCCGCGCGCTCCGCTCGCATGTGGAAACCGCGTAAGCACCACATCGCCACGACTGACTTTCATGTGTCGTGTCCGTAACGATCAAGTTGGCTTACCGAATCCTCTCGCAAGCGATCCATCTCGTCGGCGTCCCAAGGGCTGTCGTCGTAGTCTTCTTCAACGAGTCGAGCATACACATCAGGCCGTAACATCACATACTCTCGACCGTTCTCATGTATACGAACTGCTTCGCCTTCGTCGAGACGTTGTCGCTCCTCGTGGGTGAGTTCAATCATATTTGTTTCCCTGCACAATAGCGCCCCGAGCCGGCGTGAACCAGAAATAGGTGGGGATGATCCATAATGATTTTAGTGAAGTAGGGCGCTCTTACCAGCCCGTCGCGCCGGCAAAGGCGCCAATTGCTGGCACTGCGGGCCGGTAAGAAGGATCACACACCGAGCGATCGTTTGAGTTGCAGCAGTTCTTCTCGCAATTCGGCGACCGTACCTTTAAGTGCGGCGATCTCCTCTCGCGCCTCGCTCAGACCGGAGGCTAGGTCGTCCAAACGTTCATCGTTAGCAGCAAGGGTCGCGGGCGGCGCCGTCGGCTGCGGTGCTTCGGCGACGGGTTCAGCAGCGACCCGCGAGCGCAAGCGTTCCAGCTCGTGTGGATCGTGAAACCCGTGAGTCAGGACGGCACCGCGCCGTTCCTCCGGCGTCAGGTAAACCACCAGTTTGCGCTCCACCAACGGACGCAACGCATTGCGCAGCGCGTCGAGATCGTCGATCGGTTCCATGCGGCTGGCCCGGCTGCGCAGCTCGCCTTCGGTCTGCGGACCACGCAGCAGCAATTCGCCCAAAACGGCCAACTCGACCTTGTTGACGTGCCAGGCATCGTAGAGATTGTGCTTCCAACGCACGACCCGGCCGCCCGTGATCTTGATGGCCAGGCCTTTTTTCTGACAGCGCCCTAGCGCGTCTTCGACTTCAAGATCGGTCAGGTTAAGAATCGGATCGCGGTTGGATTTCTGGTTGCAGCCGGTGACGAGGGCGTTGATGCTGAGCGGATAGGTATCCGGCGTGGTCTTGGCTTTTTCAACGAGAACTCCCAGCACGCGCCGCTCGCGCGCATCGAGGTGCGTCCAGGGGCCGGAGAGGCCAGGTGTTGCTGATTCCCTTTCCGAAGACATGCTCTCTCCTTGAGCGGATCGGTGTTTATTAGATTCCCATGTTGACGAACGGCTGCCCCGAAGGGGAGAGGATTGATGTAGTTGACGCGCGGCCTTAGATCAAGACCGGATCGACATCTCCGCCGTTCAGAAGTCCTGTGAGGGTTGCCCACAACAGGACGCCCCCACAGGTAATCAGTGCAATTCCCATTACTCGCATCCAGCGAATCTCGGTAGCGGTGACTAAGGCTGCGTCATCCGTCTCCTTTTGCCGAAAAGCAGCATCTTCGGGCCAAACGGCCATATATCCGCCGCAGGCGATAAGCACTCCCGAAAAAATGCAACCAAACCACGTATTCTGGTTCATAGGAGCTTCCCCACATTGGAGGACGTCTCCGCTGTCAACAGCTCTTTCCGATGTCGTTTATACACTTCCATCCCCGGCTGGCCATAGGGATTGACGCCCATCAGCCGCGCTTCCACCACGGTCGCCAGCATCAACATTTGCATCAGCTGTCCCATTGTATGCTCCGACAATGTCGGCAGCACGAGATCCGCCGTCGGCCGGGCGGCCTCATAATATGCCTGATTGACGCCGGCCAGCGTTGCTTTGAGAATGTCGGGCAGTCCCTTGCGATTGTACTGGTTCAGCTCGTCCTCGTTGTGGTCGGCCATTTGCACGAGGATAGGCACCGACTTGGGGTTTTTGACGATGAGGTTGTTGATAAGGCGATCGCGTGGCCCGTCTTGATGCTGTTGACCGCGCGCATGGAGATCGCGCGGAGCAACCATCGTCAACGGCGTTGGTCCGAGGCCTTGCTTGCTCAGACTTGAGGATGCCAGCTGATCGTACCACCAACCTAGCGCTTCGAGCTTCTTCGACCAGACCGATAGTACCCGTAGCGGTTTGTGGCACTCTTCGGTCATCAGGTAATTGATGCAGGCGAATTGCAAAACCGGATTGCGCTCGAACGGCTCTTCGAGGAAGCGTTTGGTCATGGCCGCGGCGCCGAGCAGCAGCGCTCGCACGTCCAGGCCCATGACGGCGGCGGGCAATAGGCCGGCCGCGGTGAAGACGGAATAACGCGCGCCGACGTTTGCCGGGATACTCAAGATGTTGGCATCATCGTGGCCGTGAGCTTGAAAGAGCTTCCGCAACTTGCTCTCGCTGCCGGTGGCGGCCGCGAACAACTCCGTCAGCCACTCGGAGCGCAGGCCGTAATATTCCGAGGCTTCGCGACGAAAGACGCGCAGAGCAAGGGCCGCCTCCAGCGCCTCGCCGCTCTTGCTCAGCGCCGCTACCGCCCAGCGCTCCTCACGCTGCTCCGGATCGACGCAGGTGATTTGAAGCAGATCGAGCAGATTTTGCAAGGCGTCGTTGTCGGCATCATCGCCCTCAAAGTAAAGCCGAGGGACACCCAAGCGCGTCTGGGGCGGCAGCTCGTTGTGATAGCGGCTCAAGAGCGCCTGGAAGAGGGCGCGCGGCCCCAGCGTCGAGCCGCCGGCACCAAGGAAGACGACGCGATCAACCTGTTCGCGCAGGCGCGTCGCCAGGTTGAGGACGCGGCCAAGGTCGCTGGACTCCCCCTTGCGCCGATAGTTATCGAGGGTGGCCTGGGGCAAATCGATGAAGCCGGCGTCGAGCGGCTGCATCTCCGGCGGCACGTTGCGCATTTCGCGCTCGGCTGCCACCTGAGAACGGCATTGCATCAAGCGCGGCAGAAGATCCTTGAGCCGGCTGGGGGCCAGAAAATGACGAGCGCGCAACTCGGCTGCCGCGCTCCATTCCTCTCCCACTGGCGTTAGAAGCGATTGATAATTGTAGGCAACTGCTTCGTCTGGCAATTCCATATTTTCTTCGCCTTCTCCACGACTGCTTATCCGAGCCTGAAGCATAAGCGACGGCTGCCGTCGCTTATGCTTCAGGCTCGGATAAGCAGTGGTGAGGACGTACACACAATCAAGCGATACAACACCTCTCGACGAAACTATAGTTCCAAACTTGACGCGGGCAAAATCGAGGGGCACGAAACATGCACGAATTGATGCGCGAGCTGCGCGAAGAAAACGGCACGAAGATCGTTTTGTTGGTCGCCGACGGCCTGGGCGGTCTGCCTCTGGAGCCGGGCGGCAAAACCGAGCTGGAAACGGCAAGTACGCCCAACCTCGACTCCTGCGCCCGCGAAGGCGTCTGCGGTCTGAGCATCCCGGTCCTGCCGGGCATCACGCCGGGCAGCGGGCCGGGGCACCTCGGCCTGTTCGGCTTCGA
>DASRBG010000103.1:0-7258 GCA_035653735.1 Gemmataceae bacterium | reverse complement strand
TCTGTGACCGAAGGTCTCCACTCCTGCACCGGTTGGGAGACCTTCGGTCCAAGCTGGTGGCCCGGTCTGGAGACCGGGCCACAACGCGGGTCCACCAGAGGCGGCGTGGTGGGCCTCCTTCGTCGGCCCACCCTACAAACGAATGTGCTGCCCCTTGTGTTTTGGCAATTCTTGCTGTAGGGTGTGCAATCATCCGCCTCCCCCCCTGATCCAGTGAGGCTGCACCATGAATCTTCGACCGGCGCTCGCCGCATTCCTCGCTATCACAATCTGGTCGATCCGTTTGTACGCCGCCGAGCCTTGGGCGGACTCCCGCCTGCCGGTGAAGGACGGACTGGAATTGTGGCTCGATGCCGGCCATCTCAACGCGGCGCGGCAAGCTCAAGGTCAGGCCGCGCTCAAGCCGGGCGAACCGGTGGAGACCTGGCCGGATGCATCCGGGCTTGGCCGGCACGTCCGCCAGGAGACCAAAGCCGCCCGACCGAAACTCGTTCACATCGGCGAGGATTGGCTCGTTCGCTTCGACGGCGACGACGACCACCTGCGGCGAATCGGTCTGAACCGCACGCTCGACGCCTTTACCGTTTTTCTGGTCGCCGCCCCGCGCGCCAACCCGGGAGTCTTCCGGGGCTTCCTGGCGACCAATGAGTCGGGTCGCCGCGATTACGAAACCGGCTTCACCATCGACATGAGCGGCGAACTCAGCTACCAGTTCGAGCAGGTGAATGTGGAAGGCCGCGGCTTCGGTGGCGCCCGCAATTTGCTGAAAACGCCCAGCCCGTTCGGCACGGTGCATCTCCTCGAAGCCGTCGCCGACCCGAAGCAGAAGGCGGTTCGCCTCGTTTGTGACGGCCAACTCTCCGGCGAGCGGCCGTTCGCTCCGACGGCCGTGCATTTCGATGAAATCACCGTCGGCGCTCGCTACTACACCAATGGCCCAGGAGCGCAGCAGGTCCGCAGCTTCCTGCCGGGCGATCTTGTCGAGGTGTTGGTTTTCAACCGCGTACTCACCCCGGCCGAGACCAAGGCCGTGCGCGAGTACCTCGATCGCAAGCACGCTCGCCTAAAGACGGCCCTGGCCGCAGAGGTGAAGCCGCTAGCGAGCGCGGGCCAACCGCTCGTGGCCGTAGCCGATCCGCCGCCGGTACAGATGCTCATCCCCGGCTTCTCGGTCCGCCGGCTGCCGCTCGATTTGACCAACATAAACAACGTGAAATACCGCGCCGACGGCAAGCTCGTCGCCCTGGCCTACAACGGGGACATCTACCTACTTTCCGATAGCAACGGCGATGGTCTGGAGGACAAGGCCGAGCTGTTCTGGGAGAACAAGGGCCGGCTCCGCGGCCCCATCGGCATGGCGCTGACACCGCCCGGCTACAAGCACGGCAACGGAGTCTTCGTCTCCTCCAAGGGCAAAGTCTCGCTCATCGTCGATACCGACGGCGACGACAAAGCCGACAAGGAAATCATCGTCGCCCAGGGCTGGAAAGAGATCCCGCAAGCCGTGGACGCCCTCGGAGTGACGCTCGATAAGGACGGCAACATTTACTTCGCCCTCGGCACTGCCGACTATTCCAACGGTTATCTGATCGACAAGGAAGGCCAGGGACATTACGACATCAAGAGCGATCGCGGCACCGTGCAGAAGGTGTCGCCGGATTTCAAAACGCGCGAAACCATTTGCACCGGCGTCCGCTTCCCGGTGGCGATGGCCTTCAATCGTCGCGGCGACCTCTTCTGCACCGATCAAGAGGGAGCAACCTGGCTGCCCAACGGCAACCCCTTCGACGAACTTTTGCATATCCAACCGGGCCGGCATTACGGCTTCCCACCCCGCCATCCCCGGCATCTTCCCGGCGTCATCGACGAGCCGAGCGTTTACGATTACGGCCCGCAGCATCAGTCCACCTGCGGTTTGAACTTCAACGAGCCGGTCAACGGCGGCCCGACCTTCGGTCCGAAAGCGTGGGCCGGCGACGCCCTTATCTGCGGCGAGTCTCGCGGCAAGATTTACCGCACCCAGTTGGTGAAAACGCCGGCCGGCTACATCGCCCAGAACCATCTGCTCGCCCGCCTCAACATGCTGACCATCGATGCGTGCGTCTCGCCGAAGGGCGATTTGGTCGTCACGGTCCACACCGGCCCGCCCGACTGGGGGACCGGCCCCAGCGGCAAGGGCCATCTCTACAAGATCTCCTACACCGGACGCGAGGCACCGCAGCCCGTGGCCGTGTGGTCGTCCGGTCCTCAGGAGGTCCGCATCGCCTTCGATCGCCCGCTCAATCCTCAGCACCTGAAGAACCTCGCCGCGCAGACGAGGATCACCTACGGCGAGTACGTGCAGGCGGGGGACCGCTTCGAGGTGCTCCACCCACCCTACGCCGTCGTACAAATGCAGATGAGCACGCCGCGCTTCGACTTTCCTGTCTACGGCGCCAAGATCACAAGCGACCACCGTACTCTAATTTTGGCCACCGCTCCGCAGCGACAGGCGGTCCATTACGCCGTCATGCTGCCGGGCCTCGGCCGGCCCGAAAAACCCGCAGCCAAAGACGAGCTACCGCAGCATCCCCAGATCGACCTCGCCTGGACGCTAACCGGCGTGAGCGCCCGCTGGCAGCCCAAGGCATCCGGGCCGGGCTGGACAGGCTGGCTGCCGCACTTCGATCTCGAAGTCGCGCGGAAGTTCACTTCCGGCAGCGCCAGTCAGGATGAGTTATGGGAGTTGCTAAAGGCACCGGGCACACTCACCCTGAAGACGCGGCTCAACCTCTTCGACATGCTCCGTCCCGCCGTCCAGGTAGGAGCGAAGCTCGATCACGAGTTTCCCCCCGAGCGCGTAACCGTGACGTTCACCGCGTCCTGTCCGTTCACTCTCCAGGCCGAGCCAGCCAAGCCGATCGGTGAAGGCCGCTTTCAGGCGAGCCTGACGGTTAGTCCGAAGAAAAGTGAGACGACCCCGGTGGAGATCGTCCTGACCTGCGGCGGCGGTATCCCGCGACTCCACGCGGCCTGGCACACGGCGGAGGATGATCGGCCGCGCGCTTTGCCTCTCCGCCGTCTCTTCCTGCCCTGGGTGGAGACGATCGGGCAGTCCGCCGAGACGGTAGTACGGCGCGATATTCCAGAGCTGAAAGGCGGCAGCTGGGCGCGTGGCCGAAAGGTGTTCTTGAGCGAACAAGCCGCCTGCTCGAAATGCCACACCCTGAACGGTCAGGGCGGGCGAATCGGGCCGGACCTGTCCAACCTCGTTCACCGCGATTATGCGTCCGTCCTACGCGACGTGACCGAGCCGAGCTTCGCCATCAACCCCGACTACATCACCTACTTGGTGACTCTCAAGAATGGACGCACCCTCACCGGCTCCTTGCGCACCGAGGGCGGCAAGCTGATCGTGGGTGATGAGAAAGGTCAAGAGACGGCCGTCGATCGCGGCGATGTGGAAGAACTCCACCCGGCGGCCAAATCGATCATGCCGGAAGGATTGCCCAAGCAGCTGGGCGCCGAGCGCATGCGCGATCTCTTGACCTTCCTGCTGACCGAGCCGCCGCACATGCCCAGCGATGCGAAAGGGCCACCCCCGCCGCCGCGGACGCGCGCCGAGGTACAGGCCGTCCTCGCCGGCGCTCCGAAGCCGCCCGAAAAAACGAAGTCGCTCCGCATCGTCCTCGTGGCCGGTCCGAAGGACCACGGACCCGGCGAACACGATTACCCCGCCTGGCAAAAGGCATGGGCCGAACTGCTCGCCGCGGCCGACGGCGTCCAGGTCTCTACCGCATGGGAATGGCCGAATCCCGAAGATTTCCGTTCCGCCGATGTAATAGTCTTCTTTCAGCGCGGCACCTGGACTCCCGATCGCGCGCGGGCCATTGACGCCTACCTCGCGCGCGGCGGCGGATTGGTGTATATCCACTGGGCTGTAGATGGCGGTTCCGATGCGCCGGGCTTCGCCCAACGGATCGGCCTGGCCAGCAAGTCCACGATCCGCTTCCGCCACGGTCCGCTCGATTTGGGCTTCGAGACCGGCGCTCGCCACCCCATCGCCCGCAATTTCAGCAAAGTCCACTTCCACGATGAGAGCTACTGGCAGCTCATCGGCGATCCGAAGCGCATCCGCTTGTTGGCCAGCAGCGTCGAGGACGGCCAACCCCAACCGCAGTTTTGGACGCTCGAACCGAGCAAGGGCCGCGTCTTCGTCTCGATCCTCGGCCACTATTCGTGGACGTTCGACGATCCGCTGTTCCGCATTCTGCTTCTGCGTGGTATCGCCTGGACCGCGAAAGAGCCGGTGGATCGCTTCAACGAACTGGCTACAATCGGCGCGCGTCTGGCTGAGTGAGATGGCGAACGGCCGGCGTAAGCCGGCTGGTGGGGGCATCCATCAGTCGGCTCATGGATGCCCCCACCAGCCGGCTTACGCCGGCCGTTCGCCATCTATCCCGCCGCACGTTCGTTTTCTTCCTCCTCGCGCGTGAAACGCTCGGCGAGAGCGAGTTCTTCCTGAAGCGACTCGGCCGCCGGTTTCGTGCTGGCGCGCGGATCGAGACAGAACAAGTCCCACTCTTCATTCCCATAACCGTGCTGCCGAACGTACCATTCATCCTTGGCATTTCGGGCCAGCGGGAAGAGGGCGCAGGCGCACGGCTTGTACCGATACGCGTCGCCCTCGGCAGCGCCGATCTTGTGCAGCACACAGCCTTCGTGGAAAAAGATGCACCAGCCGCCCACGACGCGGAGCATGGGCAATCCATACTTGCGCCGGCCGCTTAAATAGCCGTGTTTCTCCAGCAGCTGTCGCGCTTCGGGCCGCAGATGCGGCAAGATTTTTTCCAGATTGGCATCAATACGCTCCGCCTCGTCGGGGTAGATGGGAGGCCGGCCGTTCTGGCAGCAGATGCCGTCGCAGCCGCGGCCAAAGATGCACTCATACGTCGCTTCCGAGAGATTGACCACCGGTAGGCTGCTCCGCATCGAGACGGCCTCCGTAAAGATGACAAGGTGGCAGGGTGACAAGGTGATAAACCAACGATTGAAGTATTGTACGATTGGTCATCCTCGATTCGCAATACGGATTCACCTTGTCACCCTGTCACCTTGTCATCCTCCGTGGCGAATGCGCGGTAGAAGCGGCAACATGATCAAGAGCAATGCCGCGCCGAAAAGGTACGGCAAGAGATGACTGGCAGTAAGCTTGTACAGGCTCAGTCCGAAGATGGGTCCGAGGATGCGCGCCAGGGAAGCGGCGGACTGGTTAACGCCCAGGATTTCGCCCTGCTTGGCCGGATCGCTGCGGCGTGAGACGAGCGCCTGCGCTGACGGCGTCAGGAAAGCGAAGCCGACCACAGCCAGCGTCATGCTTACAAGCATGAAGGCGAGGAGCGCTCCCCAGGCGGCGCTCTGTTGCGATGCCAGCCACGTCACGCCGCCCAGCAGGATCAATCCCAGTGCCATGAAAAGGATGCCCAGCGCCATGAACGTCACTTCGCTGAGGCGATTGGCCAGCCGGCGATAGAGGAACCCTTGCGTCATCACCAACACAAAGCCGACGTAGGCGAACACGAGGAAGCTATTGCGTTCATTCAAGGCCAGGGCATCCTTGATGAGCAATGCCAGGGTCGGCTCGAAACCGCCGAATCCGAGCGTCGCAAGGAAGAACACCAACACGATCGGAGCGATGGTCGGTCGGCTCAGCACGTCGCGCGCCGCCTGCCAATTCAGCCAGCGGCGCTGCAAGGGCGGCGCTTCCTCGAAATGCCGCGTCTCCGGCAACAAGACTATGCCGAGCGCCAAGGCGAGGAACGACAACCCGGCGGCGGAATAACCGATGACGCCGTGATGCTCCGGGAACCAGAACAACGAGGCGAAGCCAACCAGCGGGCCGAACGTAAAGCCGATGCCGAAGGCGGCGCCGATGAGGGCCATGCCGTGCTTGCGCTTCTCCGGCGTCGTGCAATCGGCGATGACCGCCTGGGCCGTGGCGATGGTGGCCCCCGCCACGCCGGCACCGATCCGCGAGACGAACAGCAATGTCAACGCCAATACCGCCTGCGTTTCGGGAAGATCCGAAGCGTAGCCGAATAGGGTATAGAACAAAACGGACCCAACGAGTCCCAAAAGCAGGATCGGTCGCCGGCCGATGCGATCGGAGATGCGTCCCCAGATCGGCGCGAAGATGAACTGCATCGCGGAAAACGAAGCCATGAGTAGGCCAAGCACGGCCCCGGCCGCGCGCGATTCGCCCTCGGCGCCGGCGGCATTGGGCAGCAGGACTTTGACGTAGCGGTCTCCGTACCGCGGCAGTAGCGGGATGACGATGCCGAAACCGAGCAGATCGATGAAGACGACCAAAAAGACGATCATCAAGGCCGATTTCCCAGAACGGCCCAGCGGCGAGGGAGGAGATGCTGGGGAAATCGGCTGTGTTTGGAACGAGGAATCGGGCGCGGTTTGCTGCGTCTGGATGGAGGGGTCCGGCATAGTTGATATTCCTGCGGATCGGGTCGTCCATGGGCGGGAGGGCATACTTAGGTTTTATACCAGCGCCGAGGACGGATGGCAGGATACAAGGAGAGCCGCGACCGTTAGGGAGCGGTCTTCTTCACCGCGCCCTGACGGTCGCGGCTCAGTTAGGCCACATCGAGGAACCGCGCACCCACATCATAGATGCCTGATAGGAGCTGATGGCAACGGACGACGCGCGCCCGAACGCGTAGCGGCTTGCGGTCGGGATGCGGCAAGATCAGGGTCACATCTTCAAGGGGCAGCGACGTGCTGGTCAAGAAGGAGATACCACCGCGGGAGAGATCGCGGCCGAAACCGATCACGGGCGGCTGCCCCGGCCCTACCTCGACGGTGATGTGCGCCGTGTAGGCGGCACGAGGATGGACGCGACGCTCATCGTGGGGTACTTCCGGCCCATTCAGCTGCTCGAGAATGGCACCGATGGCGCGTCCCACATCATCGCTCCTCACCGGGTTGTTCTGATCGGCGAGTGAAACCTGGAAACGGCAGCCCAATTCGACCACGTCGCCGCCGCGAGCCTGGCAATGCCGCACCTCGGCGGGAACGTAGAGCATCTGCCCGTGCCAATCGATGCCGATAAGGATGCGTTCGCTGTTGGCCAGCTGGTTTTGCAAGATGGCGATGCCGCCGGATGACAGGTTTTGTGCCACCGCCTCATGAGCGGCGTCCCAATCCACGCCGCCGTCACTGCGGATGGGAGCGACGCGGACCGGCCGTTGGAGCGCTTGCCGCGGCG
>DASRBG010000102.1:0-3803 GCA_035653735.1 Gemmataceae bacterium | reverse complement strand
CCGATGCCGCGCGTGATATCTTTGCTTACATCGAAGGCTTCTACAATCGGACCCGTCGTCACTCGGCGATCGGCTACATCAGCCCGATCGAGATGGAGCTAAAAGCAGCTTAACCCTGTCCATTTTTTCGGGGGAAGATCAGTCATCAGCTGAGGCGCCGGCTGCCGCGCTTTGGCTCGCTGCGGCTCTTGCCGGAATGGCTGTCGGCACCGCAACGGGCGCAGTTGGCAGAGAGCGGGTATTTCGAAGTGATCGGCGGCGAAACCGGCAGACAGTACCGGATCTATGCTGGCGGCGCGACGAATGTCCGCGAGCTTAGCGAGACAGGTTGCCCCAAGCTCGGGCTGTGCTTCGTGCCGCTTGCTGAGCTGCCGCTAGGCGACGTCATGCTGGCCCAGAAGATCGCGCTTGAGAACTCCGAAGGCGACGTGCTCGCGGTGGCCAGAAGATTCGAGCCGAACGCATTCATGTTTAGGCGAGCCCGGCTTCTTGGCTGAACGTCGAAAGAGGGTGAGTGGCGGATATTTGCGGCACCATCGCGTTTGGCCCATCTTGCACGAACGATGTTCAAGCCTTGCGAAGCGCCACTTCCGTCAGCTCTCCCGGTCGAAGGATCTATCCGGCGCCCTGCCAGATGTGCGGCGGCAAAGGGGTGCCTGACGAAGCCGTCTTAGCCTTCTCTCAGCGCCGAGTTCACTTCCTTGAGCGGCCAGCTTTCCCCGCCAGCGATCACACGATCACATGCACCTCGGCGCCGCGCTCAGTCGCGGCGCAGGTATGCGTTGCAACGGCCCTGTAATCCACGTGCAGTCAGCGGCATTCAGCCCAAGGAGATCAGCTTTCGCTTGGTGACGGTTCCACCGACCCCTCTGCGCCTGGGTGTAAATACTTGTCGAATTTTGACCCCTGAGGCGTTCGCACCGCAAAGCTAAAGCGTTGATTTTTCAATGTACCGCCCGATCATTGATCCGCGCTAAGCAAAAGGGACGCTCGGGAAAACTCTACGCCCTTTAGGACGCTGGCGATTACCGCCAGCGCCTTTTCGAGCGCGATTGCGCAGCGAGACCTTGCAAGCACAGCTCGACAATCTATCGGCCGCCTACTTCTGCGGGTGGGAGCTTGAGTTCGGCGATTGGGTCGCGGAAGGTGAGCTAGAACCATTCGTGCCCGCAGAGGAATGGCTGCTCGATCCGGTTGTCTCTCCTGATCCCGCGGCATTCATGGCTTCAAAAACAGACATGCCATGAGGGCCGATCGTCATCACTATAGGGTCGCCATCAGGGGACTTTCCCTGCACGACGAACGATTGGGCGACGATCTTTACGTCCGTAAACCCCTCGCTTTCAAGGCTCTTTTTGAGCCTTTGTGCTACAGCAATATTTTGTGGCTGCCCATCATTGGATGGGTTTTGAGTAGCCTGCGAAGTTTGCGCACTAGTACTCGTCGATGATTGCGCGAACGCTGGGGTCATCAGCACGGCCAGCGTGGAAGCGATAACGAAGCATTTCATTCGGCACGTCCTCACTCAGTTGGCGGAATAGCAAAACAGCGCAAAGGCGCGGCCGATGTTCCTAA
Source organism: Gemmataceae bacterium (assembly GCA_035653735.1). GTDB lineage: Bacteria > Planctomycetota > Planctomycetia > Gemmatales > Gemmataceae > JAJPHU01. Next base: position 2,228 of record DASRBG010000102.1, on the reverse strand, counting down.
CCGCAATCTAAGACGTTAGTCACCTCATTCCGCGCGGCGTAAGCGGATTGCCGAATGCGAGTGACTTGCGCGGCCCCATGGCCAGCCCATGAGGGCCGACGACATCCGCAAGCTGCATGATCAACTCGCGGCATTCGACAGATCGAGGTGATCGCCGACGACACCCGCGAGATTGTCGAGAGGTTGTGCCCGATCTCGTGGAGCGGCTGCCGAAGAACCCGACCAAGCGGAAGGTCCTAGCCAAGAGCCCGCGCAAGCGGTGATGTTCTCTTCTCACCGCGATCTCAGTGCGGAACCAGATTGCGGGAAGTCCTAAGGCCAGGAGGCCGAGCCAAGCCAACGACAAGAAGAACCACAGCCTGTCGCGCTGCATAGCGCCAGTCTCGCGCCTTGCGACGCCAACATTGATCTAAATCGAGGCTTGTACTCAGAGCAAACAGCATCCCTGTAGCGGCTCTATCCTACACCTAACTGCTTGACCACGATCTCGGAAATCTTCCAAGGATCGCGCTCGGACGCGCCCACCTCGACGATCTTCTCTGCGACAATCCTGGTGAGAGGGTCGTTACGATCCACCAGGGAGAGCGAGCGCAGGGCGTACTTGTACGCAAGCTCTAGCCGGTTCAAGTCTTCTGGCTGAAGCTCAGTATTTCCAAATACTGGGTTGATCGACATCGTTGCCGTCCCTGCCAGTCTGATGCGCCGCGCTAAATCTCGCTTCTAAGTTGTCGCCGCCGTTTACGTTTGAGCTCGGAGGGGTGCCTGCCTGCCAGCACGTCCTGGGTGAACCCTTCGGCGAGTTCATGGCAGCGGCATGACTTCGCTTGCAATCGGCGGGGGTCGAGCACTTGAATGGCGCGGCGTCGCGTTTGCAAGATGTGGTCGGCCTTGAACTTCTGGATCACTCTGGCAGCGTAGCTACGGTTGACGCCTAGTATCGCGGCAAGCTGCTCTTGCGTGAAGCGCACTTCGTCGTCGGCCGTCACCGCGGTCAGCGCAATTATCCATTTCGCTGTACGTTGTTCTACGGAATGAACTGCGTTGCACGCAGCAGCCTGCATCACGCGCGCGAGCAGGCACTCGACCTCTCGATCGAACACTTCCCGGAGCGAAGAGGACGTGATTTTCGCCTTCTCTAGTGCGGCAGCCGAGACCTTGACGAATGCCCCTCCAAACTTCACTGCCAACGTTGAATAGGCCCTGCTTGGGTGCGGCCCCATAATCTGACCGGCTGCACCCTCCCGACCGACGAGCAAGGTCTCAACCGCTCGACCGTCTTCCAACACCAACAAATGAGAAACAAGGCTCGATCCGCACGGGAAATAGACGGTGGCGATCCTGTCCCCCGAATTGTACAAGTTCTCGTTCGCTGACAATTGGCAGTCCTCAAGGTGAGGAGCGAGAAGGGCGAAATCGTTGTCGCTCAGGTGCGCCAGTAGATTGTTCGACGGGCGGTCGGCTGCTTTGCCCGCCGACCCTTGGACGCTGTTGCTCACGGTCATCGTTCCTTTCGCCGGAACCTAGCGGAACTCCAGTCGAAGAAACGGTACAAAAGTGGACATAGGCGCGGTCTTGATGCGAACTTAGAACACGCCTCGCGGTCGGGACGCGCAACACCCGACTTAGCAAAGGGTGTCGGGCCATGATGGCCTTAGGAATTTCGAAAGACGCGTTGATGCCTGCTCGCACTCGCTCAAGGTGGTGCGTGTCCATTTCCATAGTACGCTGAATTGCGATTTGACGATTTGATGTGGATCGGCGCGAAGGGCCGACGCCGATCGGGGCCGGGGTCAGTCCTCCCGCATTCGAAAAATCAACCCTTTAGCCTTGAGGTGCGGCTGATTCAGCGGTCAACTTCGACAAGTATTTACAGTCATCATCGCGCCCCACCGCTGGCTTTGGCGCATCCAATGGCGAACGGCTAACAGAACCAGCAAGCTCTGGTGAAGGCCCATTAGTGCTAAATCTTAGGCGTCATTGCGGTCGAGAAAAGTCCTAGGCTTACATTAAGCGAATTGAAAGCTGCTGACGAGGGGTGCCAGCGCCTGGTTCGGGACTAGGCTCGCCGATGCATTTTCGTCACTGACTTCTTCGGTAAGCACGGAGAAATGCGCGAGCTGGGCAGCGCCGAAAGTGGTGGAAATCGCGACGTCCGCCGCATCACGCCCACGACCGATCAAGATGCGGCCTATACGGGGATGATTATGGCGCGCATCGAACGTGTGCCA
>DASRBG010000101.1:0-4521 GCA_035653735.1 Gemmataceae bacterium | reverse complement strand
CAGGCCCAGAGGAAACTCGGCCGGCGGTCCCGAGGGCCGTTCTGCGGGCGATTCCGAGCGCGCCTCCGATTGGACTTGCGGGGCGATGTCAAGGAGTTCAGTCATGAGCTGTATTTTCAACCGGCGGCGGGAAGGTCAAGGAGAAGCATGCGAATGCTTCGCATCATTAGAGCGATTTTAAAGAACCTGGCTTTGCGCGGGGTCAAATACCGTCAATTCCGCTGGCATCGCGTGATCCCCCTTCGTTGCCCCATTTCAGCCTGCATCGCGATCTCGTGATCGCTCGGCTTGACCACTTTTCGGATGGAATGGCCTGGCAAGGCCGGGGTTAACCTCTGCGGCTGGCGGCCTTTTGACGAGGAGGGATGGATGGCAAAACTGAGTGTCAAAGTTTTGACGCTGACGGCATTCGGCCTGTCGCTGGTCGCGACCGCGCCGGTGCTGCCGGTCCTTGCCGCCGGGGGCGGCGGGGGCGGCGGCGGTCCGGCGGATGAGGACATCATGCATCCGGGCTCGCGCGCGACGCAGAGCGGAAAGCCCGAGCAGCAAGCGCCGGCGCCGAGATCGAGCCATCGGACCAAGAAGGGTGAAAAGCATTCCTTCCTTGATGATCCCGCGTTCAGGCAGGGCTACCGCGCCGCCTACGACACGATCTATGAGCGGCACGACTATGCCGCGGCAATCGATCAGCTCCACGCGCTTGGCCATGACGACTACGCCAACATCGCCAATCTGATCGGCTACTCCTATCGCAAGCTCGGCGACTACAAACTGTCCCAGGTCTGGTATGAGCGCGCGCTGAAGTCCGATCCGAACCACGTTCTGACCTGGAATTATTACGGCCTCTGGCAGATCGAGCAGGGCAACCGCGAACAGGCGGAATATCATTTGAGCCGCATCGCCGCGATCTGCGGCAGAGACTGCGCCGAATATCGCTCGCTCGAAGCCGCGCTCGAAGAGCCGCCCGGAACGGCGTTGGTGTATTAGCGCGGACGAGTTCGGCTTAGCGTCGGCCGCCAAGCGTGCATTGTCACCCGCCCCTGGAGGGGGCGGGTCGATTGCGCCTTGCATGCGCAATCGGGGTGGGGTGACGGTCTAGCCGCAACGTCGGTGTTTGATTGGCGGTCAGGTGCATCCTGGGGTTCTCGGCGAGACCGTCGTTGCGGCTTCACCCCACCTCGCTCGCATTTCGCTTCGCTCAAACGCGAGCGATCCTCCCCCTCCAGGGGAGGATGGAGTTTGCGGCAAGGGCGCGCTCCAGCGCGAGCATCGTGACGATAGGCGTTCGCCTATCGCATCGCTCTCACGAGCTCGGCGAGACCGAGATCGCCACGTGCGACTTGCCGTCGCCGTTGCCAGATGTGCCAGTGGCGCGGCTCTTGAAGTGGTCGAGCACGAACAGCCGGATCGCCGAGGACAGGTTGCCCTGCTGGCGCTTGCTGTCGATCTCGCCGACGAGCTCGGAGAGCGTCATGTTGCGCTCGCCGGAGATCTCCTTCATGCCGTTCCAGAACGCCTCCTCGAGGCTGACGCTGGTCTTGTGGCCTGCGACCACGATCGAACGTTTGACGACGGGTGACTTCATGATGCGTCTCCCTCATCAAGCCGATGTTGATCCAGTATCTCTGCGGCGCGGGCGCCGCGCTTCTTGTCGAGCTCGCGCTCGGACCTGGTGCGGCCGAACCGCGCGCGATTGGTCTCTGCCTCACGGCCGGCCTCGTCGCGCTCCATGCGCTTCCTGAACCGCTTGAGATTGACTATTTCCCCCATGCTCGCTTTCCCCGTCAGAAGAAAAATCGGAGAGAGGCGACAATTCCGGGAGTGCGAGTTGTAAGCAAGGCCGATGTCCTCAACGGTGAAACGGCATTGGTCAACTCGTTCATTTTAAATCGTCCCGTAAATCGCAACCCAGCACCAACAAAAAATAGGTCTCGCGCTGCAAACAGTTTCGTGGCCTCCAGCGCGACTAAGCCAAAACGAAACCCGTTATCTAATCGATCCGGTTCCGCGTCCGCTATATGGTCTATAATCATATCGCCCAGCGGTAAATCGAAACGGTCTCCGTAGTTTCCCGGGGGACTGCAATCATTCTTAATCGTCAGCCGGGATGGGTCATCTTGTCTGGCTGGACCAGGCGATCGAATTCGGCCTCCGAAACCAGGCCCAGTCGCAGCGCTTCCTCCTTGAGCGTAGTGCCGCGCGCATGCGCCGTCTTTGCGACCTTTGCCGCATTGTCGTAACCGATCCTGGGCGCCAGCGCGGTCACCAGCATCAGCGAACGCTCCATCAGCTCATGAATGCGCTTCTCGTCGGCACGGATTCCCGCCACGCAATGCTCGGTGAAGGAGCGCGCGGCATCCGCAAGCAGTTGGATGGAGCTCATCATGCAATGGGCCATGACCGGCTTGTAGACATTGAGCTCGAAATGGCCCTGGCTGCCGGCGACCGTGATGGCGGTGTGATTTCCGAATACCTGGCAGCACACCATGGTCATGGCCTCGCACTGCGTCGGATTGACCTTGCCCGGCATGATCGAGGAGCCGGGCTCGTTCTCGGGCAGAATCAACTCGCCCAGGCCGGATCGGGGCCCGGACCCGAGCAGGCGGATGTCGTTGGCGATCTTGAAAAGCCCGGTCGCCACCGAGTTGATCGCGCCATGCGCGAAGACATAGGCGTCGTTGGAGGCCAGCGCCTCGAACTTGTTCGCGGCACTAGTAAACGGCAGCTTTGTGATTTGTGCAACCTGCTTTGCGAACAGTTTTGCGAAACGCGGCTTGGAATTCAGCCCGGTGCCGACCGCGGTGCCACCCTGTGCGAGTGGATAAAGTTCCTTCAACGCAAGGTGCATGCGCGCGATGCCGCTTTCCACCTGTGCCGCGTAGCCGGAGAACTCCTGGCCCAGGGTGAGCGGCGTCGCATCCTGGGTGTGGGTGCGGCCGATCTTGACGATGTCGGCGAAGGCCTTCTCCTTGGCGCGCAGCGCGGCGAGCAGCTCCTCAAGCGCCGGCAGCAAATTGTCGACAATGCCCCTTGCGGCCGCAATGTGCATCGCGGTCGGAAACGAGTCGTTGGACGACTGGCTCATGTTGACGTGATCGTTCGGATGCACCGGTTTCTTGACGCCGAGCTCGCCGCCAAGCAGCTCATTGGCGCGGTTGGCGATCACCTCGTTGAGGTTCATGTTGCTCTGCGTGCCGCTGCCGGTCTGCCACACCACGAGCGGGAAGTGATCGTCGAGCTTGCCCTCGATCACTTCGCGTGCGGCGCGGACGATCGCGCGCGCGCGCTTCTGGTCGATCAGGCCGAGCTCGCGATTGGTCTCGGCTGCGGCGAGCTTGACAAGGCCGAGCGCATGCACGATCTCGATCGGCATGCGGTCCTTGCCGATGCGGAAGTTTTGCCGGGACCGTTCGGTCTGGGCGCCCCAATAACGGTCGGCCGGGACCTCGATCTCACCGAAGCTGTCGGTCTCGACCCGGGTGGCGCCGCCTCCGCTTGATCCTTGCCTTGATCCTTGGCCTGATCTCGTCGACTGGTCCATCGGGCATGCCCATTCGTTGCGTGAACTTGCCCCCGGTCGCGCTCTGGCAGCCTACAGCATCTCGAGCTTGCGCGCGCTATTTCTTGCGGAAGCGGTCCAGGCGCACGACTTCGGCGCCTTCGCTTGGTTTGGACGGCTCTTCGCCCTCGGCCGGTTGTTCTTCCGGGGCGGGCGGTGGCGCGAGGGGATGACTGGCTGCGGTTGGCGCGGCTGCGGGCAGGTTCTTCGCCGCCGGCGGCTCGGCGCTGTCCGACGGCTCGAACTGCAGGCCGAACTGCACGGACGGGTCGAAGAAGCTCTTGATCGCGCTGAAGGGCACCACAAGGCGCTCCGGAATGCCGCCGAACGACAGCCCCACCTCGAAGCGATCCTCATGGACCACGAGGTCCCAGAACTGGTGCTGCAGGATGATGGTCATCTCGTCCGGGTACTGCGCCAAGAGGCGCGGCGAGAGCTTCACGCCCTCGGCCGTGGAGATGAAGGTGATGAAGAAGTGATGCTCTCCGGGCAATCCATGCGCGGCAGCGTCGCTCAGCACCTTCCGCAACACGCCGCGGAGCGCGTCGCGCGCCAGCACATCGTATCTAATATGATCGGTCGCCATTATCGCTTCCTGGTATATCGGTCCCTGTCGGTTTGTCACGGGCCGGCAAATCCGGTTCGCCGCAAACAACGACTCGCCTCATTCCTTGTCATCGTACCCCGGAGGCGGCCCGAGGTCAGCAGGCGTTCCCGACTGAAAATGCCAGACCGTCGACGCCTTCAAGGAGAGAGAAGTGGAGGCTTCTGTTGCCAGGTGCCTCCGAACCCCGCCTAGCGGAGCTTAACCCACTAGGACTTTAGAGTGGTCTTTCAAACTGCGTTACGCAGCCTGAGCAACCGGAGCAAAGTTGTCGTTGGCAACTATTGCAATAGCCCGATAACGGCGGAACAATACCGGGAAAAAGCACGCCCTTTACGCCCTCGTCGATCCTATTTCG
>DASRBG010000100.1:0-3494 GCA_035653735.1 Gemmataceae bacterium | reverse complement strand
TCGAGTCTCTCAAGACGCCCGAGGGCGCCCGCGCGTATCGCATCGCGCAGTAGGACGCCCGCCATGATGATCGAGTTTGGTGACCACGGCGAGGAGGAGCAGCGGCTCCTCCTCCGTTATATCGAGGCCGCGAAGTCGCGGCCGCCTGCTTCCTATGCGCCGAAACCAGGTTGCCTCTGGCGCCTGATCGGCCGCCTCTATGCCGCCTACCTGCGCTGGCGTTACCGCATCAAATCCCAGTAGCTTTCCTCCCGCCGTCCGGCATTACGAACCGGCGGCGTTTCTCTTCCTCAGCTCCTTCGCCATATCATCGAGCCTCTCGTGTAGATGGCCCTCTCTGAGGTGACACTCGCTGGCGCGCACGAAGGTCCCGTTGATCCGGGTGATAATCCGGTTCTCCAATTCGGCCAACTCCTTGCGCACCTCCGCCAGCAGAGCGCGGTTCTGCAGCCCGACATAGGCGCCGATCAGGCCGGAGATCAGCCCCGTCGCCGGAATCAGAAACTGAAAGAATTGCTCGTTCACGTTCGGCCTCGAGTAATCTGAGCTCGCCGTTCCAGTCGTGCAGCGCCAGGCACAGGCCGGCGACGTCCGGATGCCCGGCAAGGATCTGCCGTTTGATCTCCGCAATCTCCTGGCGGCACCGCTCGATCTCACGCTCGAGCGTGCACCCGTTCGTCGCGGATTTCATCGAAGCGGCGTCCATCGCCTTCCAGCGTCGCGGCCTTTCCGGCGTACTCCTGCCAGCGGCGGATGATCACATCGCAGTAGGGTGGATCGATCTCCATCAGGCGCGCCCGGCGCCCGAGCTTCTCACAGGCGATCAGCGTCGAGCCCGAACCGCCGAACAGATCCAGCACCGTCTCGCCCGCTTTCGAGGAATACGTCAGCGCCCGCACGGCCAGCTCCACCGGCTTCTCTGTCAGATGCACCATGGCGTTCGGACTGACCTTTTTCACGGTCCATACATCTGTCGCGTTCGTGATCTCCGGGTTGAACCAGTGCGCCGCGCCCTCGCGCCAGCCATAGAAACACCATTCATGGTTGCCCATGTAATCCTTGCGGGTGAGCACCGGGTGTTCCTTCACCCAGATGATCGCTTGCGAGAAGTACAGGCCGCATTCGGCGAGCGCCGGCGGGTAGTTGGCGCAGTTGGCGTAGCCGCCCCAGAGGTAGAACGGGCCGCCGGGCTTGAGCGCCGCCGCGATGTTCCCGAACCATTGGCGCAAGAGCTGTTCGTAATCGCCGTCCTTCATGAAGTCATTGGCGAGCGCGCGGTCCTTCGGCCGCATCTTCTTCGTGGTGGCCTTGGCCTTGGATGCGCCCCGGTGAACGTCGAAGCTCTGGTGATGCTGTAAGCCCGCAAACGATGACAGCCCGGCAGCAATGGCGTTGTTGGAGCGCGGCTCGACGCGCACATTGTAGGGAGGGTCGGTGTTGACCAGGTCGATGGGCGCGCCTTCTACTAGGCGCTGAACATCTTCGCCGTTCGCCGAATCCCCGCACAGCAGCCGGTGGTTGCCCAGAATCCACAGGTCGCCGGGGCGAGTAACCGGCTCCTCGAGCGGCTCGGGCACGGCGTCTTCCTCGGTGAAGCCCACCTGCGAGTCGGGCTCCTGGGCCAACCAGGCGTTGAGCTCATCGTCGGAGAATCCGAGCACGTCCAGGTTGAATTCGTCCTGGCGCAGATCGACGAGCAACCCGCGCAGCAGTTCTTCATCCCATCCCGTGCCCGCCAGGGCGAGCTGGTTGTCGGCGATCACCAGCGCCCGCCGCTGCGCCTCGGTCAGGTGATCGAGCACGATCACCGGCACTTCACTCATGCCCAGCTTTCGCGCCGCCTGAAGCCGCGCGTGCCCGGCGATTACCACGCCATCCGCGCCCACGAGGACTGGATTCGTCCAGCCGAACTCGACGATTGAGGCCGCAATCTGCGCGACCTGCTCCTCGGTATGCGTGCGCGGATTGCGAGCGAAGGGAACCAGCCGTTCGATGGGCCAGCGCTCGATCTGGATATCCGTCTTCACTTCTTGATGTAGGGCGCCTCGGCCGACGTGCCATCGGGATTGGCGAAGTGAGCCAGCACGGCGGCCACACCCTGCACGGCCGACAGCCCGACCATGGCCCAGAACTTGCCGCGCCCGGACAGCAGGTCAATGGTGGCATTCAGGCCTTGCGCCACCAGCGCCAGCATCTGAATCGCAATGTTGACAGAGAACTTCATCTTTGTGAGCTCCTGAAACTTTTTGAGCAGCGGCCGCAGCCGCCACCAGATCCGCAGTTCGCGAATCATCGGTTGCTCGAAAAAGAAGGGCGGCCCCGCTATGGAGTGCGGAACCGCCCCTTCCTGCGCCCTGAGGAGAAAGACTATTTGCGGTTGGCGAGCGCGTCGGCTACAGCCGCCGCAACCACCGCGCCGATGGCCTTGAGCGAGACGTCATCGATCGAAACCGCCCGCGCGGTCAGCGTGTCGCCCGCGCCCTGCTGCACGGGATTCCATTGGCCGTCGATTGCGATATCGCCGTGACGCACGGCCTGCTTCGACACGAGGTTGGCCGTCTCGACGGCGTTCTGCAGCGCCTGCGAGGCGATCTGGTTCAACCGCGTTTGCTCGGTAAGCGCTTGGCGCGCGGCCTGGATGTCCAGGTCCTGGTAGACGTCGTAGGTGCGCTTGATGTTGGCGAACGTCACGCGCTGGTTCTCGCTGTGCGCGGCCCCTGCCGTGGCGCTCGTGTTCTTGAACGATTCGTCCGTCGGTCTCGAACTCGCGTTCGGCCTGGTTCGGCGTGGCAACTTCAGGCATGGTGGTAATCTCCCTTCGAAGGTTGGTTTTGGACCAGAAAGGTTGGCCCGTCATGGCGTCAACGGGCGGGAACTTTCCGGTGTCCTGGATGCGCGCAGAATCATGTCGCGGTAAGCCGGCTGCGTTGGCAGGGGCGTGGTCAAAGCGCATCGACCTCCCGCATCCGCTGCGTAGCAGGCTCAATCAACGCGCAGAATCTCAGCCGCCGCGTCCACGATCCGTTGAATCAAGTCATCACGTCCAGCCCTGGAGCCGGAGCATGGCACAACGTACATCGCGCCGTTGCCGTTGACAGGCCGCAGCCGATCGCGCAACTTATCGAAAGGGCGATGCCAACAGAGGCGTTTCCCGATGAACCACAGAAGTAACTCGCGCAAGTCGCCGAGCATCGGCAACGGTTCCGCGTAGCTGAAGTTCGGCGCAGCGAACTCGCCATGAAGCGCCATCGCCGCGAGGTCATATGTGACCGCCGCTTCTTCAGCGGTCGCGCAGACGCCGAGATAAAACGTCTCGCCTTCGTACTTGATCGCTGCTGCCCAGCGGCCTCCCTGGCCGACGCGGTGAACACCTTTGTACCCAGACGTGTTTCGCCTGTTTCGTTTGCAGTTCCTTGCATTCCCGCCACGGTCTGTCAGCCTCAGGTTGCAACGTCGGTTGTCCAGGCGGTTCCGGTTGATGTGGTCCACCTCAA
>DASRBG010000099.1:0-48157 GCA_035653735.1 Gemmataceae bacterium | reverse complement strand
GCAAACGAGCAATGATCTCGTCACGCTGGCGACATCCAGGGCAGGAGGTTTCGTCCATACCCCGATTCTAGGAAGCGAAGGGGCAATCAGCTGCCCCAAGTGACAGAACCGGCTGAACGGTTACCTTAATCTTTCTCTTTTTCTCTCTTTTTTCCTTGGCGTTCTTGGCGTCTTGGCGGTTCATTGGGTTAGAGGTTAAGGTGAGCTTATATCTGCTTGCAATCCCAATCGGCCGCAGCGACTCATTCGGCGGAGTGTAGCCGCCGCGATGCCTCTTGTCGGGCCCACTGGGTGGGCTTGTAGGATTGGTCGCGGATGACCACGGTCTCGGGCGTGAAGCGCACCATCGTCAGGCCCTCTTCTTCGCCGGTGGCCTCGTAATTAAAGCGAGGGTCCCAGTCACCCTCGTCCGGCCCGAAGTATCTCCGGAATATGGTCTTGGCCATCTCCCGATCGAACGGGAGGACCTCCGCACTGCCCCGCATTCCGACGTGGTGGCTCAGCCCCGTCGCCGGTTCCCAGTCTACGATGCCGAGGGCGCACCGCGGGTCGCGCTTCAGGTTGGCCGGGAAAGACGTGCCGCCGATGATCCAGATGGCCTGGCCGTCCCAGTGGAACCAGACGGGGGACTCGCGCGGGCCGTGCTCCGAATTGTGGGCGAGATGCGCGTAGAGCGGCCGGGACAGGAATTCGTCCAGGTCAAAAACCGGCCGGCCCCCAGCCGAGACGCTCTTCTCGACGATATTCATAGGACACTCTCCTGTACGCCGCGTGCGCTATCTCGGGTTGGACGAGCTTCCCGCCGCCGAACGAGCGCGATCACTTGCCGGGCCGGCGCAAGAAACGTGATGTCTCGAAAAACCGCCCTGCCGGCCCGGTCAAGTGCAACGCGTCGTGCGGTGCCACTCCCAATCTTTGTTTCCTCACGGGACAGCTAGCTTGCTATCCACCATCGATAAGACCTCGCTCGCCGAAAGGCGGTTGGCAACACTCGTGGGGCGGAAGAGGGTGCGGACCACACCGTTTTTATCGACGAGGATGGTCGTCGGCGCCGCCACGTCCTCGCCGCGTTCGCCCGCTCCCGCATGCAGAACCTGGACCGCATCAACAAGCTTGTGGTCGGAGTCTGCCACGACGACCAGGTGTGGGAAGTCCTGCTTCGTCTTCTTGGAGTCATCCGGACCATCGACCGAAACGGCGATGACGCGGGTATGGCGCTTGGTGAATTCCTCGTGATTCGCTTCGAGCTGACCTAGCTCGATCATGCAAATCCCTCACCAATGGCCGCGGTAGAAGACCATGACCGTGTTCTGGTCGCCTTTCAACTCGTCCTGCGTAAAGGTGGACCCATCAGCCAACGTGGTGGCGAACGCTGGGAAGGGCTGGCCGTCTTTCACGGGGCCGGTGTAAGCCGGCGTGCGCATGGCGAGCAAAGCCCACCACTGGAAGCCGACGAACAACGTGAAGATTACGACCGCTGTCCAGCGCCAGATGGAGCGCGAACGCAGGAGTGCCAGGATAATCAGCGCCACGCCCAAAGTTCCTAGGAGCGGCGCGTACCAGGGCGCGACCAGGATCTTGGCCGCAAACATCAGCATGATCATAAGGACAGGCCCCGCTACCGCGAGGAGCACGCCCAGGAGCAGCAAGGACCGTCCCGGATGCCGGGAAGTGGTCTTATTAACGTCGTTCATGCGGATTGGTTCCTTTCATTTGGTTAGGATCACTTGATCGCGATGCCTCGCACCGCGCGGTGCAAGCATCGTGGCTTCTTGGTCCCTGCGACCAGCCAAAACCGCGACCAACGCTACCCTTTGGACGCCACGGCTTCGAGCACCTTGGTCAGCTTACCGTGCATCATCGTCCAACCGTACTCGGCGCCCTTGAGCGCCTGCTCCTGCTCGAAGCCTGAATGCTCGAAGAACAGACGCGTGCCAGCGCCTTCAGGCTCGAGGCGGTAGCTCACGCGCGTGTTCAAAAACTCACCGACCACCCAGGTGAAGGCCAGCTCGCTCGGTGGATCGCACTTCAGCACCTCGCAGCGCACGATCCCGTCGAAACCAGCCTTGGGGTTCGGCGGCACCCGGAACGTAAAGCGATGCCCGACACGTGGCTCGAAGTCATTCGGGTACATCCACTCGGCCAGAGCGGTGCTGGTGGTGAGCGCCCGCCAGACCTGCTCCCGCGGCTGCGGAATCAGGATCTCTCTCTGAATCGTTTTTGTCATTCTTTGCTCCTCTAGGGGATAGGTGCTTCTGGAGTCGCTCGAGGTGGTCGTCCCAGAAGCGCTCGTAATGCGCGATCCAGTCTCGCACCGGCTCGAGCCGCGCGGGGACGAGGCGATAGCGCCGCTCTCTGCCATACCGCTGCTCCGTCACGAGACCGGCATCAAGCAAGATGCGGAGGTGCTGGGAGACGGCGGGGCGACTCATCTGGAAGTGTCCCGTAAGCGCGTTGACGGAGCGCTCGGCCTCGGCGAGGAGATCGAGTATCCGGCGGCGCGCGGGATGGCTGATCGCCCCAAAGACATCCGGCTCGCGATCGGAAGTTACCACCATGCGGCCAATATACGTAAGGAATCTCTTACCAGTCAAGACCGGTGGCCGGGAAAAGTTCCAAAAATCTCTAACCAAATGAACTGCCAAGACGCCAAGGACGGCAAGAAAAGAAAAAGAGAAGAAGAGAGATGAGCCACAGATAAACACGGATATACACAGATAAGAAAAACACATGAATTCTTTGATCTGAGTTCATCCGTGTTCATCTGTTCCTCTTTCTTATCTTTGCGTTCTTGGCGCCTTGGCGGTTCGTTTTGATACCACCTCGAACGGTGTCCATCCTGACGAACGATCGCAAGAAGGCCCATTATCTACGGCTCGTCACCGCTCCGCAAAAACCGCTTTCGATACTCTATCCTCGGGGCGCCAGTGGGGCTGCCTGACCGGTTAAAGGACGCTTCCGTAAAGCGTCGCGAGTCCATACCGCCTGAGGAGAAGCCATGTCCAGACCAGTGCGTTTCACGCGTCGCCAGTTCATCCAGAGCGCCACGGCCGCCGGGTTTGCCGGGCCGTTGATTCTCACCTCGACTACCTCCCTGCGTGCCGCGCCGAGCGATCGAATCAACCTCGGCTTCATTGGTGTCGGCACACAGGGAGGCGGACATGTCGGCGGCTTCCTGGGCCGCGGCGATGTTCAGATCGTTGCCATCTGCGACGTTGTCAAGAACCTGCGTGAGGCCCACGCCAAGCGCGTGGAGGAGCGTTACGCCAAGAACAAGAAAGACGGCACCTACAAGGGCTGCAAGACGTACACCGATTTCCGCGAACTGTTACAGCACCCGGGCCTCGACGCCGTTCTTATCGCCACGCCCGATCACTGGCATGCCATTCCGTGCATCGAGGCGGCCAAGGCGAAGAAGGACATCTACTGCGAAAAGCCGCTCACCCACAGCATCGTTCAGGGGCGAAAGATTGTTGAGGCAGTGGCGCAAAACAAGGTCATCTTCCAGACCGGCAGCCAGCAGCGCAGCGAGTTCGGCGGGCACTTCCGCAAGGCAGTGGAATACATCCGCAGCGGCCGCATTGGAAAGATCAAAACCATCCATATCGGCGACGGGGTCGGCGATCCTCCGATTGCCTGCGATCTGCCGGACCAGCCAACGCCGGAAGGGACCGACTGGGAGATGTGGCTGGGGCCGGCTCCCAAGCGCGGCTATCATGCCGATTTGTGTCCCACCGCGGTGCGGCGCGGCTTTCCGGTTTGGCGGCGCTACCTCGAATACTCCGGCGGCTACCTCGCCGACATGGGCGCGCACCATTTCGACATTGCCCAGTGGGCACTCAACATGGACAACAGTGGTCCCGTGAAAATCGAGCCGCCCAAGGATCAGAAGGCGAAACGCGGCCTCCGCTTTGTCTATGCCAACGGCGTCGAGATGATCCACGCCGCCAGCGGGACTCCCGATTGTAGCTTCATCGGGACCGATGGCATCATCAACGCCACGCGCGGGGGCATCAGCAGCAAGCCGGAGAGCATTCTCAAGGAGCCTCTCGGCGATAAGGACTACCACGTCTACCCGTCGAGCAATCATCACGCCAACTGGATCGAGTGCATCAAGAGCCGCAAGGACACGATCTGCACCGCGGAAATCGGCCACCGGTCCGCGACGATCTGCCACTTAGCGAACATCGGCTACGGGCTTCGCCGCAACCTCGTCTGGGATCCCGAAAAGGAAAGCTTTGTCCACGATGACGAGGCGAACAAGCTCGTTGACCATGCCATGCGCGAGCCGTGGCGACTGTGAGCCTGAGCCGCTGGCGAAAGGGAGAGTATACTGACAGCCAAGAATAGTTGCCCTCCATTGCATCGTGACCTGGCTATTGACGGTCCGGAAAGTAATGTCTGTCAAATCGCTCCCGTGTTGTGGCCTCCGTGTTGTGGCCCGGTCTCCGGACCGGGCCACGGGCTTTGACCGAAGGTCTCCCAACCTGTGCAGGAGCGGAGACCTTCGGTCGCGGACCGTGGCGGGGTCCGGAGACCCCGCCACAACGGGGTTCCCAAACGGAGTTTGGGAACGAGAATAGAGTTTGGGAACGAGAATATGCGCTTTACTTTCGTGACATGCTATAATCCTCTTCCTCCGAGTTTTGACAACGCCTTGTTAGAGTCAGGATTGTACCATGTGCCGATTTCTACTGCCGCTCTTGGCTTTGCTGTTGCTTGCAAGCACGGTCCAGGCCCAATCGGAGGCAGAGACATTTTTTGAGACGCGTATCCGGCCGGTTCTGGCCGGAACCTGTTTCAAATGTCACGGCGGCAACAAAGTTAGCGCGGGGCTGCGTGTGGATTCACGCCAAGCACTTCTTGGCGGCGGACAGAGCGGTCCGGCGTTGGTTCCCGGCGCACCCGAGCGCAGCTTGCTCATTCGAGCTTTGCGGCATAGCGCGACGGCCGAGATCAAGATGCCGCCCAATCAGAAATTATCCGACAGCACGATCGCGGATTTCGAACGCTGGGTGAAGGAGGGAGCAATCTGGCCTGCCGCGGCACCGGGGGTCGATGTCTTCGCGGCCGGCAAGCACTGGGCGTTTGTCCCGGTGCGGAAGCCGCAGCCGCCGCATGATTCAAGCGGCTGGGCGGGCGGCCCGCTCGATTGTTTCATCGCCGCCGGGCAGCGTGAGCGCGGTGTTCGGCCGGTGGCACCCGCCGACCGGCGAACCTGGCTCCGCCGCGTGACCTTCGACCTGATCGGCCTGCCGCCCACTCCGGAAGAGATCGCCGCCTTTCTCGCCGATTCATCTGCCGAAGCGCATGCCCGCGTCGTGGATCGCTTGTTGGCCTCGCCGCGCTACGGCGAACGCTGGGGCCGGCATTGGATGGATCTCGTGCGCTATGCCGATACGGCGGGAGATAACGCGGACTATCCCATCCCCGAAGCCGTTCTCTATCGCGATTACGTGATCGATTCGTTCAATGCCGACAAGCCTTACGATGCGTTCCTGCGCGAGCAACTGGCCGGCGATCTCCTGGCTCGCCAGGGTCCGTCGGAAACGTATGCCGAGCGCACCATCGCCACGACTTACTTGGCCCTCTCTCGGCGTTATCTGACCGCTCCCTATGAGCAATGGCATTTGACCCTGGAAGATACGATTGACGCGACCGGCCGGGCCTTCCTCGGGCTGACGCTGCGCTGTGCTCGCTGCCATGATCACAAGTTCGATCCCATCCGGCAGGAGGATTACTACGCTCTCTATGGCATCTTCGCCAGCACGCAGTTACCGTACGCCGGCTCGGAGGAGTTCTCGTCCAAGAAGTTTCCACGCGATCACTTCGTCCCGCTGCTGCCTCCCGCCGAGGCTTTGCCGAAGCTGGAAGCGCATCGCAAGAAGCTCGCCGAGCTGCGGAACGAAATCGACCAGATCGCGAAAGACCCCAGGGTTCGTCTTACTGGGGAGCAGGGTTTGGCCAATAAACGCATGCAAGAAAAGCTCGCGGAATTGCGGCGCGAGTTGTTTGACCTGGAGCGCACGAACCTACCGGCGGATCTGCCGGGAGCATACGCGGTGTCCGACGGCAAGCCCGCCGATGTTCCCCTCCAGCGTTCCGGCGATCCGGGGCAGCCCGGCCCTGTGGTGAAACGAGGCGTCCCGAAGTTCCTGGCCGGCAGCAGACCATTTGTGATTGCTCCGGGCAGCAGCGGCCGGCTGGAGCTGGCCCGCTGGCTGACCGCGCCGGAGAACCCTCTGACAGCGCGCGTCATGGTCAACCGCATCTGGCAGCACCACTTCGGCAAGGGGTTGGTGCCGACGCCCTCCAACTTCGGCTTGAGCGGCCAGCCTCCGACGCATCCGGAACTGCTCGATTGGCTGGCCAACCGATTCATCGAGAGCGGCTGGTCGATCAAGGCGATGCACCGACTCATTGTCCTCTCGCAAACGTACCGGCTGGCGAGTGTGCTGGATTCGGCCAACATCGCCCGCGATCCGGCCAACAGCGGTTACTGGCATTTCGAGCGACGCCGTCTCGACGCCGAAGCGATCCGCGATGCGATGTTGGCGGTCAGCGGCACCCTGGATTTGCGCCGGCCCGGCCCTCACCCCTTTCCGCCCATGTCCACTTGGGCCTGGACGCAACACGCTCCCTTCAAGGAGGTTTACCCCAGCCGTCACCGAACCGTTTACCTGATGACGCAGCGCCTCCAGCGGCATCCGTTTCTGGCCCTGTTTGATGGACCCGACACCAACGTCACCACGGATACGCGCACCCGTTCCACGGTGCCGCTGCAAGCGCTGTATCTGATGAACAATCCCTTCGTGACCGAGCAGGCCAAGGCGCTGGCGGCTCGTTTGCTGCGCGGGTCGCCGGAACTAGGGCAGCGTGTGCAACTGGGTTTTGAGCTGGCATGGGGGCGGCCGTCGGTGGAGGCCGAGATCGAGGCGGCAAGGCACTACCTGGAACGCTATGAGCATGAATTGACCCGACTCGATGTGCCGATCCCGGCGCGAGAGTTGGAAGCATGGACGAGCCTGTCGCGCGTGCTGCTCGGCGCGAACGAATTTATGTACGTGGATTGAAACCTCTGACGAGGGATCGCTGATGGACCTTTCTCACTCTATGGGCCGGCGCCGGTTCCTGACGGCTTCCACAACCGGACTGATCGGATCGGCGCTTTATCCTCGACTGGTACAGGCGGCCGCGGTGCAGGAGGGGGGACCGCTTGCGCCGAAGCCAGGCCATGTCCCCGCCCGCGCCAAACACTTGATCTTCGTCTTTCTCAGCGGCGGTTTCTCGCACGTCGATACCTTCGATCACAAGCCGCGGCTTCGCAGAGATGAAGGCAAGCTGGTGAAGGCCCCCGGGCTGCGGGAGACCAGCACCTTGCCGCTGCTCGCATCGCCGTTCGTATTTCGGCCCTTCGGGCAATCCGGGCTGATGATTAGCGAGCTGTTTCCCCATCTTGGCAGGGTGGCCGACGACCTCTGTATAATTCGCACACTGAGGACAGATATTGTCGAACATTTCCAGGCTGTTTTGGCCATGCACACCGGCTCAGCCACGGTTCCGATGCCCAGCCTCGGCGCCTGGATCAGCTTCGGTCTGGGCACGCTCAATCGCAATCTGCCCTCCTACGTCGTCCTGTGCGAGCACATGCCCTATGCCGGGGCGCAGGTATGGGACAACAGCTTTCTGCCGCCCTATCACCAGGGCGTGCGCATCGTGCCGGGCAAAGACCCTATCGCCGACTTGCATTCGCCGGCGCGCTCGCTTCGCTTGCAAGAGCTGGAGGCGATGATGCTGCGCGACCTTAACGAGTTGCACGCCCAGGCCCGGCCGGGAGACCTGGATTTGCGGGCACGCTCCAACAGCTTCGAGACGGCCCGCGGTCTCATGCAGGAAGCGCCGGAGGTATTCGATCTCGCGCGCGAAACGAACGCGACGCTGCGGCTGTATGGTTTACCGCAAGGCGACCGTAGTTCGTTCGCGGCCCAGTGCTTGACCGCTCGGCGGTTGGTCGAGCGCGGCGTGCGCGTCGTGGAGCTGATCGACACCGGCTCCAATAACAACTGGGACGCGCATGGCAACATGCAGGACCACCGGCCCAAGGCCAAGCGGATCGATCAACCGTTGGCCGCTCTCCTCTGCGATCTCAAGCAACGCGGCCTACTCGGCGAGACACTGGTGGCCATTTGCACGGAGTTTGGCCGAACGCCCTTTACCGACGCTCCAGGCACGCACGGCCGCAATCACTATGCCGAGGCGTTTTGCGGCCTGTTGGCGGGCGGCGGAATCAAAGGCGGAATGGCCTACGGTCAGACGGACGAGTACGGTCTGCGAAGCATCGTCGATCCCTGCCACGTCCACGACTATCATGCGACCATCCTTCACCTGATGGGATTAGATCATACGCGCCTGACCTACCGTTATGCGGGGCGAGACTTCCGTCTGACCGATGTGCATGGCAAGATTCTGCAAAAAATCCTTATCTGAGCAATCTTCGGACATCGGACGCACCCGAACGAAGAAGTTGTGTCATGGCCGCGATTGCCGAGGTCAGTGGCGAGGGGCTTTCGGTTTACTCGCTTCACAGAATCGTCGCCGCCGCAGGACGCTTCTGCGAAGCAAGCGAGCCGATTATAGCTATCCCTCTCGTTTCAGCACGGAGATGCCGCCGTTACGCTCGACGATGACGTACTTGATCTGCTCCATCCGTTCCACTCCCTGGCCGCGGGCGGCGGCCATCACGTCCTGCAAGTGGACGCGGAGCCGACGCATTGGTTCTTCCTGCCAGCAGCCGTTGCTGTAGATGATGACAGGCGTGCCGTCCACGATGCGGCCGAAACACTCGGACCAGCCTTTTAGCGTCGAGACCAAAACGTGCATCATGACGACGGTGGCTATGCCCAGTATGGCGTTGGTCAGCGAGTGGTCGGCGCCGAGGATGGCCTGCATGCCCATGCCGCCGAGCATGAAGAGTAAAATGATCTCAAAAGGGGTCATCAGGCTGGGGCCGCGCCGGCCGATGAGACGAAAAGCGAAAAGCAACACCCAATAAATGATGGCCGCGTTGATGATGGTGACCATGAGCCGCGCCCTTCTCTCAGGGAAAGACGAATTGGCGAAAGCGCACGGGTTCCGCGCCCTCGACCGTCACTTCCGCATCGACGAAGCCAGGCATCGTGGGATTCTCGATGAAGACGATGGTCGCGGAATCGCGGGTGGGATCGGTTCGGAAAATAAAGCGCGCCCCGTCGGTGAGCGGCTCGGACGCCAAAGGCGCGGGAACAATCTGCTTGAGCTGCATTCGATCGAGCAGCGCGCGATTCAGGTGAATGCAGACCCGGCCGGAGGCGAGCGCGTTTTTGTCCAGTTGTAGTCTTAGCGACGACGGCGTCTCGCGGCGGGCTAGTCGATCATACTGGATCTGCAGCTGGCTTCCCGACGGATGGGCTGTCGCCTCGCTGAGCGGGCCATGACCAAAAACTCCGGCGAGACCGCCCAGTAGCAACAGCACGAGAATGACCCAGACGGTACGTTGGATGCGCCACCAGCGGTGCTCGAATGCCGGATCACAGCCCGCTTCGATGTCTTCGGTGCGACTGACGGTTTCCACGGCCTTGTTCCTCGATGTTCCGCAAGGAGGCATCCGCTCTCGGAGCGCAAGAGAATATTTCTGCAAATAGCGCGCCCGCACCATCGTCGGTGGAAACTACCCTGGAGCGCTTGTTGCTCCTCTTCGCAACAGCTACGATAGGCGCAGATTCGCTGCCGTAGCCAGTGTCGTATCCGCCAGCGGCTATCAGCGCAGCGGGGTGGCA
Source organism: Gemmataceae bacterium (assembly GCA_035653735.1). Taxonomy (GTDB): domain Bacteria; phylum Planctomycetota; class Planctomycetia; order Gemmatales; family Gemmataceae; genus JAJPHU01. The sequence goes on along the minus strand of DASRBG010000099.1, from coordinate 38,342 downwards.
GAGCGAGTTGAGTGAACGATGGCGTATGCGGGCTTACTGTTGGAGGAACGGTAATGCGATTTCTTGTTTTGCTCTGCTGGTTCTGTTCGGTCGCGGCGATGGCGACGGCCGGTGAGCCGGAAGGGGATTTCGTGGACGTAGACTACGCGAAGGTTCCGCGCTCCATTGCCAAGGAACCACGGTATGTTGCCGCTCCACGCTATGCGCTCTTCATCTTCGATGCGCAGGCTAGGTTTCATGTCTGGGCTGTGCTGGACAAGTCGAAGGCCGAGCTGCCCTACTACGACGTGTTGTACTTCGACAAGAACGGCAATGGCGACCTTACCGAAGCCGGCGAACGGTTTGTCGGTCATTATGATGCCAAGCTACCGGAACTCACCATCCGTGTAGGCGATTTACGTGTCCCCGGAACAAAACGAATTCACACTGATCTCCGCTTCTTGACCGTGGAGCGTCACGGCTACAAAGGATTCTGGTTTGCGATGAATTGGGACGGCAAGGTCCCTGTTGATGGTGGACATGGTAAAGATGTCGAAAGCACGGAATACGCTTCCTCAGCCGCGAAAGCACCGATTTTGCGCCCGACACCTCTCGGCCCTTTGTGGTTCAAGTGCTGGGAGTCGGAGCTGGTCCTTCCCATTGGAAAAGCGACGGATGTTCAACTGAGCCTCGGCAATCCAGGGTCCGGCGCGGATACTTTTTGTGTGGTGAACGAGCATTACTTGATCGAGGGGAAAGACACGATTGTTGCCACGCTGATCGCCAAGGATAAGGACCGCGAGGGAAAGGAAATCCACAGTCGGACGGAATTCAAAAAACACTGCTGAGGGATTCTCTACCACGACTCGGTTCGAGTCCCCAAGAACGCGGCACCCGGAAAGGCTGTTTTGCGGCTGGAGTTGCTATCCAAAACGGGAAAAATCGGGAAGACGGCCGAGATCCCGGTTCTGCTCAAGTAGAAAAGGACTTATATTGTCCACAAAGTCCGTTAACCCGCTCTCGCTGTTGCGCCCCGGACGCAAACCCGTGGGTATGTCCGCGATTTTGCTTCCGTTTGAAGAGAGTGGCAGCACGGACTGGGCGGGCTTTCGCGCTCACGTTGCTCGCACCGCTGCCGCCGGTCTGACGCCGGCCGTCAACATGGACACCGGCTACGGCAATCTCCTCGACGAGGCCACGCGCCGCCGCGTTCTCGCCGAGACTCGGAATACTCTCGGCGGAGGCGTGTTCGTCGCCGGTGCCTTCGTCGCCGACTGGCCTGGCGACGCACTCAATCTCGATGCCTATCGCCAGGCCATCGACGCGATTCAAGAACACGGCGGCTTGCCGATCATCTTCCAATCGCACGGCCTCGTCTCCCTGCCGCCGGATCGCTTGCTCGAAGCATATCGCGCCTTGGGCCGCGCTTGTCCGCGTTATCTCGCCTTCGAGTTGGGCCACGCATTCGCTCCGTTCGGCAAAATTTACGATCTCGATACGTACGCCGGACTGCTCGACATCCCCGCGTGCATCGGGGCTAAACACTCGTCGCTGAGCCGCGTGCTCGAATGGCAGCGGCTGATGCTGCGCGACGAGCGCCGGCCCGATTTCCTGGTGCTGACCGGCAACGATCTGGCTATTGATATGATTATGTATGGCAGCGATTACTTGTTGGGATTGAGCACGTTTGCCCCGGATTGGTTCGCCCGGCGCGATGCCCTGTGGGCGGCGGGCGACGCGGCGTTTTACGAGCTGAATGATTTGTTGCAATACCTCGGCTTCTTCGCCTTTCGTCCGCCGGTGCCGGCGTACAAGCACAACGCGGCGCAGTTCCTCAAGCTGCGCGGCTGGATCGCCTGCGACGCGACGCATCCGAACAGCCCGCGGCGACCGGTCGGCGACTGCTATATCCTCCACGACATCGCCGAGCGCCTTGCCGCGTTCGGGGAGGCGTCGCGATGACTGCCTATCGCCGAATCGCTCAACTGAAAACCGCCTCGGATTTTCGCGCTCATCTGTCCGCTCTGGGCATCGACATCCCTTTCGATGAGGAGTTGCTTCACGGCCCGGATGCGCCCTTGGAACGGCCGTGCGTTGTGGACGGAGTCGCCATCGGCAATCGCTTTGCCATCTTGCCGATGGAGGGCTGGGACGGCACGCGCGAGGGCCGGCCCAGCGAGTTGACGCGCAGGCGCTGGCAGCGTTTCGGCGCAAGCGGGGCCAAGCTCATTTGGGGCGGCGAAGCCGTCGCTGTCCGCCACGACGGCCGGGCCAATCCCCATCAGCTCCTTTTGAATGACGAGACGCTCGCCGATCTCGCTCAGCTGCGCGAAACGCTTGTCGCTGAGCATCGCCAGCGCTTTGGCCGCACGGAGGATTTGCTGATTGGCCTGCAACTGACGCATTCCGGCCGCTTCGCCCGCCCCAACGACAAGGGCCGGCTCGAACCGATAATCGCCTATCGTCATCCGCTGCTCGATCGCAAGTTCGGCGTGCCGGCCGATCGGTCGATATTGGGTGACAACGATGTGTCGCAACTCGTGGACGACTTCGCCCAGGCGGCGAAGCGCAGCCGGCAGGCCGGCTTTGCCTTCGTGGATATCAAGCATTGTCACGGCTATCTCGGCCATGAGTTTCTCAGCGCTGTCGATCGTCCGGGGCGCTACGGCGGCTGCTTCGAGAACCGCACGCGCTTCTTGCGCGAAATCGTGGCAGGCATCCGCGCTGAAGCGCCGGGACTGGGCATCGCCGTCCGCCTCAGCGCCGCCGACTGGCTGCCCTATCGCCCGGGAGCTGACGGCCGGGGCGAACCGGAATCGTGGACCGATCCACGCTATCCCTACGCCTTCGGCGGCGACGGCACCGGGCTGGGCGTCGATTTGACCGAGCCGCGTGCTTTCCTCGATCTGCTCCAGACGCTCGGCATTCGACTGGTGTGCATCTCCGCCGGCAGTCCTTATTACAATCCGCACCTCCAGCGTCCGGCCTTGTTTCCGCCGTCGGACGGCTATCTGCCGCCGGAAGATCCCCTGGCCGGCGTCGCCCGGCATCTCGCCATCACGGCCGAGTTGAAACGCGATCGCTCTGCGCTGGTGATCGTGGGTTCCGGATATTCGTACTTGCAGGAATGGCTGCCGCATGTCGCTCAGGCGGTGGTACGAGGCGGCGGCGCGGATTTCGTGGGATTAGGCCGCTTGGCGCTGAGCTATCCGGAGATGCCAGCCGATGTCCTGGCCGGCCGGCCGCTCGATCGCAAACGCCTGTGCCGTACTTTTAGCGATTGCACGACGGCGCCGCGCAACGGACTGGTGTCGGGATGCTATCCGCTTGATCCGTTTTACAAGGAATCGCCGGAGGCACGGACACTGGCAAATATCAAAAGTCAGAGACAATCCTTTGTGCGATAGGACATTGCGTGAAGTGTCTCCTACCCAGACGCGCTTCATTCGCTATTCTCGCAGCTCACGGATGGCAGAGACACCGAAGTCGAGGATACCGTGTTTGCGTCGGATTTCCTCCGACTGCTACGGCGCTCGCGGCCTGTTTGGACAACCTCATCTTCACGAGACTCGTCGCGGCGCCTAGACCGGTACTTCCGGATCGAGCGGGCTTTCATTTGGCGCGTTTTCGCGGTTTTGATTTGATGATCTCGATCCGAATGACGGAATCCTCGGGGACCGCGCGCAAGACATCGGTGGCAAGACCTAATTGTTCGGCGACGGCGTCGAAGAGATGATCTTCTAAAGCAGGGTCGGCGAAAAACGCCCGTGCGCTTTCAAACGCGCTTAGCACGTCGGTGGTTCGCAACCACGTCTCGTCGTCAGATTCGAAAAAGCGTCTCAATTCGGGCAACCCGGCTTTCTTCAGACGGCGGTCGAGGAAGGAAAGATTCGCGGCGATCGAACCCACATTCAGCGAGACCGTCGTTGGTGGGGAAGTTCCGTGCTTGGAAATCAGATGTATATCGCTGATAGCCATGACTTAAACTCCCGAATGTTGGTACTTCGCCATCAGGCATCTTGTGACCCCCGCCTCCATTGGGTGCCGCGCCACAGCCGCGATGGTCAACACCAAGGCGCCAAGGCTAAATTCGCACGGGACCTGGGCATCCCGTCAATCTAGCGGCCGGCTTCGAGGGGAACAAGCTTGCCGAACTGGTCCATCGGAGTCCGGCAGATACCGTTCCATGCTAGAGAGGCCTTTGCAGGCGTCGATTGTCTATGATCGTGTGTCGCAGTTTCATCCGGAATTGCGGCGTTCCGGATGCACACATCGGTCCGCAACACCACAGTCAACAGTTGCTGAGGGCCGATCGCGGTCAGGCAAGGGGCCATGTTATGACGCCTCGTTCGCATCTGAACGAATGTCACCCTCGATCCGTGAACGGGGATCCTCGCAAGTCCTGTTACACCTGAAGCAATATAGGGTTGTGTGGGGAATTCCTTACCGCCTGCTTTTCGCCGCGGGCAGGAGGCTGAGTGTGCGCAGCGGGCATGCCTCAGCCTCTTCCTTGTCCCCTAGTTAACCGGTACTCCAGATGACTCGCATGGTAATCTCCACAACGAAATGTAGACGGGCGTTCACGTTAATCGAGCTTTTGGTGGTGATCGCCATCGTCGTCGTGCTCTTCGGTTTGTTGTTGCCGGCAGTGCAAATGGCCCGCGAGGCGGCGGCCCGCTCGCAGTGCCGGAACAATCTCAAACAGATCGGCCTGGCTCTGCACATGCATCACGACACCTATCAGTTCTTCCCCTCTGCCGGCACAAACGGGGTCACGGTCCCCAATACAGTCAGCAGCAGCCCGGCCATCGGCCCGTATCAGCAGTGCAGCTGGTTGTATCAAACTCTACCCTTCCTCGAGCAACAGGCAGTCTGGAATAATCCCCAAATCGCGCCGTCGGCCCTCATCAAGACCTATTTTTGCTCAAGCCGGCGCGGCCCGATGGTCTTGCGCGGCGGCCCTCACGCCGGGAATGCGGCGAACGATTATTCCGGCTCCGCCTGGAAGGCGCCGATTCAAACGTTCTTCCAACCCAGCCCCAACGTCGTCCGCTTCGCTCAGATTAGCGACGGCTCCTCCAATACGCTTGCCGTCGGAGAGAAGAACCTTTGCCTCGCCATACTTGGCAGCGGCTTGGATCTCAACGACGATGATGGATATACCGGAGGCGCGGATGACGATACGGTGTCATTCCTGACTGTCAAGGACGCCAATGGCAACGTGATTTACCAACCCGCTCTCGACTTGCGGGGGAGTTGTACCTCGGGGACGGGCGGCTTTGGTTCCTCGCATCCAGGACACTTCAATGCCCTGTTCGCCGATGGCTCTATCCACGGCATCAACTATTCCGTTTCGCTGCTTACCTTCAACGCAGTCTGCGGGATTAACGATGGGATTTCGATTGGCGACGTGGACAATCTCCAATGACACTCGCCCCGGCCTTTTTCGAGCCAAGCCATGAACAGTTCCCCTGCTTCCCCTGACGCTCGCGATACTCCGGAGCCGGACGTCCTGCCCTGGGAGTGGGTCAATTCGACGCCGCTTTCCGAGTCTGGATGGCTCAGCCAAACCTTGCCCAACGGTCCTAAGCAGAAGGCGGCGCGAGATCGCTTCGCGTTTCTGGCAAAAGCTCGTGGACCCCAGGAACTGGGCTGGCTCGGCCCTTACCGCATCCGCGGCGTGTTGGGTGAGGGCGGCATGGGAGTGGTCTTCGACGCCGAGGATAGCCAGTTGTGCCGTCGAGTGGCTCTGAAAATCCTCAAGCCCGAGCACGCATCGACGACGCGCTTGCGCGAGCGATTTCTGCACGAGGCCCGTGCCGTCGCCAGTCTAACCTCCGATTATGTCGTCGCCATCTACCAGGTCGGCAGCGAGGGAGACGTGCCCTACCTGGCCATGCAGTATCTGGACGGCGAATCGCTGGAGCAGCGTTTGCATCGCTTCGGCCGGCTGCCCGCGGTGGAAGTGGCCCGTCTGGGCCGGGACATCGCTCTGGGGTTGGCCGCGGCCCACGAAAAGGGACTGATCCACCGCGACATCAAGCCGGCCAACATCTGGCTGGAGACAACGCCCGGTAGCGAGACCTTCCGCGTCAAATTGCTCGATTTCGGTCTGGCCCGTGTGGCGGGCAGTGTCAGCAACTTGACCGCTTCGGGCATGATCGTGGGCACGCCGCACTACTTGTCGCCAGAACAGGCGCGCGGCCTGGCGCTGGACCATCGCTGCGATTTATTTAGCCTCGGTTGCGTCCTGTATCGGGCCTTGACGGGAAAGCTGCCGTTCGATGGGCCGGATCTCCTTGGCCTGCTCACTTCGCTGGCCGTCGAGGAACCTGCACCCATCCACGAATATGCACCGGATACACCGGCGGAAATGGTGGAATTGATCGGGGAATTGCTGTCGAAGTCGTCAGCCCAGCGTCTGGCCAGCGCGCGCGAAGTCGCGGAGCGCCTCCGCCGGCTCGAAGACGTCCGGACTATGTTCTTCCCCGCTCCCGTCCCCGTCTCCGCCCCTGTCCCCGAACTGGGCGCGGGAAAAAGTAAAGATAGTTCAAACCGTTTTGGCACGGGATTGCTCGTGGGCGGCGCCTTGGCCTCGATGATGCTGATCCTGTCCGGCTGGAGTTGGATCAAGCTGAGCAGCCAGCCTGCCGATCCCAACATCGATTGTTCGCTCCAGGGCCATCCGATTCCGGTGGGCGTACTGCAATCGCCCGCCGGCCCTCTCGCCTCCATCAGCGCCTCCATCGTCGAGGCTACCAAGTTGGCCCTTGATGAGATCAACGAGGAAGGCGGCGTCCTAGGCAGCCGTGTCGAGCCGATCTTCGCCGACAGTCTGTCCGATGAGTCGACCTTCGCCGAGCCGGCCAACCGCCTCATTTTCGAAAACCACGTTTGTGCTCTGTTCGGCTGCTGCTCGCCGGCCGCTCGCAAACAGGTCTTGCCGGTCATGGAGAAGCACAACAATTTGCTCTTTTATCCGGTAGCGAGCGAGGGATTGGAGGAATCGCCGAACATCGTCTACGTCGGCGCCGCCCCCAATCAGCAGATCCTACCGGCCCTGCAATTTGCCACCGGCACACTCCGTAAACGCCGACTCTTCCTGGTCGGCTCCGATGACATCTACTCGCGCACCGCTCACGCCATCCTGGCCGAATCGCACGATGCTCGCCTTGTCGGCGCGACGCTTTTCCCCCTTGGAACCAGCGAAGTCAAAGACGTCGTGGCGAAGATAGCGGACAGCCAGGCCGACGTGATTCTTAACACGATCAGCGGCGACACGAATGTCGCGTTTTTCCGCGCTTTGCGAGCCGCAGGCATCTCACCGGAGAAGACGCCCACCCTTTCGTTCCATCTCGGCGAGAACGAACTGCGGGCCTTGCCGGTCGATCACGTGAAGGGCGACTACGCAGCCTGGAGTTATTTTCCAAGCGAAAACCGGCCGGAGAACACCGCGTTCGTCCACAAGTTCCAGAAGCGTTTCGGCAGTCATCGCATGGTGACGGACGCGATGGAGTCGGCCTACGTTGCCGTTCGTATCTGGGCACGTGCGGCGACCGAGGCGAAAGACTCCCAGCCCGCGGCGGTGCGTCCAGCCTTGCGGGGATTGCAAATCAACGGTCCCGGTGGACCGGTACGAATCGATCCGGACAATCAATATGCTTGGAGGGTGATGCGTATCGTCCAGATCGGCGAACGAGGGCAGTTCAAGATCGTCTGGAGTTCTGAAGAGCCTGTTCAACCGCGGCCGTTTCCTCCAACCCGCAAGCGCGAACAATGGCTGCAATTCCTGGCGGGACTCCAACAAGAGGAGAGCAGTCGCTAGCGTTGCAGTTGATTGGTGAAGTAAGTCCGGCTCGCCGAGCCGGACCGTGGTGCCGCTCGGCTCGCGGCACCTACTTCACAAGTTCTCTGCAAGGAACCAGGGAGAGACTCACGGCTACTCATTGGCCCAGTCGCGCGGTTTCAGGTACACCTCGTACAATTCCGCCTCCCGTGATCCGGGTTCGGGATGATAATCATACTCCCAGCGCACGCGCGGCGGCAGCGACATCAGGATCGATTCCGTGCGTCCTCCCGTTTTCAAGCCGAAGATCGTGCCGCGATCGTAGAGCAGGTTGAACTCGACATAGCGTCCCCGGCGATATTCCTGAAACGCCCGTTGCTGCTCCGTATAGGACTCGTCCTTGCGCCGCTCGGCGATGGGCAGGTACGCCTCCAGAAAATGGTCGCCGCACTCGCGCACGAACTTAAAGAGTTCCTTCAAATCGCTGTCGAGGTAATCGAAGAAAATGCCGCCGACGCCGCGTGCTTCGCCACGGTGGGGCAAGTAGAAATAATCATCGCACCATTTTTTCAGATGAGCATAGTTCACCAGGGGTTCGTGGCGCGTACAGACGCGGTGCCAGATCTTGTGAAAGTGGATGACATCTTCTCGATAGGGATAGAACGGGGTCAGATCGGCACCGCCGCCGAACCATTGCCGATCGCCCTTGGTGAGAAAGCGGAAATTGGCGTGGACGGTGGGCACCATCGGGCTGCACGGATGCAGTACCAGCGAGATGCCGCAGGCGGTGAATTCCCGGCCCTCGCCAGGGATCTGCTGGGCGAACTCCTCGGACATGTGACCGTGAACTTCGGAGAAGTTCACGCCCGCTTTCTCAAAGACGCTCCCATCGGCCAGGACGCGCGTGCGCCCGCCCCCGCCGCCCTCGCGCTGCCACGAATCTTCGCGGAAGGTCGCCTGGCCATCGAGCTTTTCCAACGCGGTGACGATACGGTCTTGCAGATCCTGGAAGTAATCGGAGGCACGGCGGCGCAATGGCTGGTTTGGCATGAAGAAGCCTCATAGGGTTGCGGGCGGTCCTTGAGCCATTGTACGGACCAACGTGAGGCAATGACTTGCCAAGAAGCGCAGGGCCTCGAAGAGCTAACGCGTCCCGCGTTCGGACCGCCGCATGTGTTTCTTGCCCCACGCGCACATGAGGTCCGTGATGGGCCGAAGCGTCCGCCCGTATGCCGTCAGCGCGTATTCCACCTTGGGCGGAACGACGGGGTAGACCTTGCGGCGAACGATGCCGTGGTCTTCCAGTTCACGGAGCTGCTGAGTCAACATGCGCTCGCTGATGTCGGGAATCAGGCGCCGCAATTCACCGAAGCGGCAAACGCGATCGCGCAGCCAAAACAGGATCAGGGCCTTCCATTTGCCCCCAATCACGTCCAGGGTCGCTTCCACGGGACAGTTATAGTGGCGAGGTGGATTCGTTTTCATTTCGGTCATACTTACACAATAGTACGTATCGCACTTTTTTCCGCGTACTTGTTCCAAGGTCGGGTGTATCTTACCATGCCGAGGACGGATTGCCAGAGGTGGGCAGTCCGGCCCTTTCTCCAGGAGGCACTATGAAAATCAGTATTCTCGGCGCGGGCAACGTCGGCGGCACTTTGGGGCGCGCATGGGCGCGGCAGGGATACGAAGTATTCTTCGGCGTGCCACGACCCCAAGACGCCAAGACGCAGGAGCTTGTGAAATCGATTGGAGGGAAGGCCCGCGCCGGCAGCGTGGCCGAGGCAGCCGCGGCCGGCGACGTGGTGGTGTTGGCGACGCCGTGGCCGGCGACCCGCGATGCCATCCAAGCCGCCGGCAACCTCGCGGGCAAGGTCATTGTGGATTGCAGCAACCCGCTCAAGGAAGACATCAGCGGCCTGGCCCTGGGCTATACGACTTCCGGCGCGGAGCAGGTGGCCGAGTGGGCCAAGGGCGCCAAGGTTTACAAAGCCTTCAATCAAGTCGGTTTCAACATCATGGCCAATCCGATCTTCGGCGATCGGCGCGCGGTTATATTTATCTGCGGCGATGATGCCGCGCATAAGCCAACCGTGATGAAACTGGCCACCGATATCGGCTTCGAGGCGATTGACGCAGGGGGATTGGTTGTCGCGCGATTGCTGGAGCCTTATGCCATGCTGTGGATTCATCTGGCCCTCACGCGCGGTCTGGGAGGCGAATTCGCCTTCGGACTGATGCGGCGCTGAGCGCGCATACGATTCCGAGCCGCGCACGCAGCGCAGCGGAGCAAGCGGTTCCTACGTGGCCGCTTACTCCGCTGCGCTGCGTGCGCGGCTCGGACTAGAAATAAGACGATGAGGCCGAAAATGGAAGATCCGCGGCATGACGGCGAAAAAGAGACGGGGCGTGTCGAAGCCTTCAGCGACGGCGTCATCGCCATCGCCATCACGCTGCTAATACTAGAAATCAAGGTCCCCAAAGTCGCTGAATTGACCGCAGCCGGTTTATGGCCCAAGCTGCTCGGATTGTGGCCGAGTTTCCTGGCTTTCGTGATGAGCTTTGGCACGATCCTGGTCATGTGGGTCAATCACCACCGCATCTTCCGGCTGGTGCGAACCACGGATTATCCGTTTCTCTACTGGAATGGGTTTCTGCTCCTCACCATTACGTTCCTTCCATTTCCGACCGCTGTCTTGGCCGAGCACCTCGCCTGCTCCGAAGCAACCACGGCAGCCGCTTTTTACACAGCATCGATGGTGATAATCGCCGTGGCATTCAACGGCCTATGGCGGCACCTGCGAAAGCATCCGTGCTTGCTGCTCGGCTCGGCCGATCCTGAGGAGATCGAGGGCATTTCAAAGCAGTATCGGTTTGGTCCTGTGATGTACCTAATCGCTTTTGGCCTGGCGTTTGTTTCGGTCGCCGTCTCCATTGCCACATGCTTGGCCTTGGCGATCTTCTTCGCCATCGCCGGCCGGCCAACCTGTGGACAGGACGCGAAAAAATAAGCATACGGCGAGATTGTACGATCTTGGGTAGTTCTCCGGTTTGCCGCGGTTGGATCGCGCTTTGATAAGATGCCTGAAGAGACCACGCGGACGCCGCCCGGGGAGATTCTCATGACGACGCAGGCCAAATTCACCAATCGGCTCAGCCACGAAACCAGCCCGTATCTGCGGCAACACGCCCACAATCCCGTGGACTGGTATCCCTGGGGCGCGGAGGCGCTCGAGCGTGCGCAGCAGCTCGAGCGGCCCATTTTCCTCAGCATCGGCTACTCGGCTTGCCACTGGTGCCATGTGATGGAACACGAGAGTTTTGAGAATGAAGAGATCGCTAAAGTCCTCAATGACCACTTCGTCAGCATCAAGGTCGATCGCGAGGAGCGGCCCGATCTCGATCAGATTTACATGGCGTCGGTCCAGATGTTGACAGGTTCGGGCGGTTGGCCGATGTCGGTGTTTTTGACTCCGGATTTGAAACCGTTCACCGGCGGCACGTATTTTCCGCCAGACGATCGCTATGGCCGGCCTGGATTCAAACGCCTGCTGCTGCACATTGCCGAAGTGTGGCGAACCCGCCGCGCCGATGTTGAAGAAGCCGCATCGCAAATCACCGGCCATTTGCGCGACTTCGGCCGGCTAGAAATGGAAGAAGGCGTGCTGGATGCTTCGGTGTTGCGGCAGGCGCTGAACGGGTTAGTGCGCGCCTTCGATTCGCGCTACGGCGGTTTTGGCCAGGCGCCCAAGTTTCCTCATCCGATGGACTTGCGGGTGCTGCTCCGCTGTTGGAAACGCTTCAACGATGCGCAAGCCCTGGAGATGGTCCGCATCACCCTCGACCACATGGCGATGGGCGGCATTTACGATCATCTCGGCGGCGGCTTCGCCCGCTATAGCACGGACGAGCGCTGGCTGGTGCCGCATTTCGAGAAGATGCTTTATGACAATGCCCTGCTCGTGCCGTGCTACCTGGAGACGTTCCAGGCCACCGGCGAGCCGTTTTATCGCGAGATTATCGAAGAAACGCTGGGCTGGGTGCTGCGCGAGATGACCAGCCCCGACGGTCCGTTTTACAGCACGCTCGACGCCGATAGCGAGGACGAAGAGGGCAAGTTCTACGTCTGGACGGCGGCGGAGATGGAGCGGATACTAGGCAAAGACGAAACCGATCTTTTTAACGCAATTTATGGCGTCGAGCCGGAGGGCAATTGGGAGCATGGCAAGAACATCCTGAATCGCGTCAAGACGTTCGCGCAAGATGCTCGTCTCCGTGGTCTGAGCGAGGCAGACTTGCGCAGCCGGCTCGATACTAGCCGCCGCAAGCTCTTTGAGGTCCGCTCGCGGCGCGTTTGGCCGGGCCGCGATGAGAAAGCGTTGACCTCGTGGAACGGCCTGATGATTAGCGCGCTGGCCCAGGCGGCGCAAGTGCTGGACCGCCGCGAGTATGCCGATGCCGCCGCTCGCGCCGCCGATTTCATTCTCACGCGGATGCGCGGCAGCGATGGCCGACTACTGCGCACCTGGAGCGCCGGTTCCGAGCCGAAACTGAACGCCTATCTCGAAGATTATTCGTTCGTGATCGACGGCTTGATTTCGCTGTATGAGGCCACATTCGCGCCGCGCTGGATTGCGGCGGCGCTGGATTTGGCCGAAGTGATGATCGATCAATTCTGGGACGCGGCCGACGGCGGCTTTTTCTACACCGGCCGCGATCATGAGACGCTCATCGCCCGCGGCAAAGATCCGCACGACAACGCCATCCCCTCGGGTAACTCGATGGCCGTGACGGCGCTCCTGCGTCTGGTGAAGCTGACCGGCCGCATGGATCTGCAAGAGAAGGCGGAGACGACACTGCGGCTGTACCGCGGCTTGCTCGCCGCCCATCCGCTGGCGGCGGGACAGATGCTACTCGCTCTCGATTTCCATCTCGGACCCGTGCAGGAGATCGCAATTGTCGGTGATGCGGAGGCGGAGGACACTCGTCGTGTGCTGCGGATGTTGAGTGGGCCGTATCAGCCGCATCGGGTGGTGGCGTTGAAGACACCGGGGAGTGATGAGAAGAAGCTGGACGAATTGTTGCCGCTGCTGGCGGGGAAGACAGCACAAGGGTCGGTGACGGTCTATGTTTGCCGGAACTTCACTTGCCAGGCGCCGCTGGTCGGGGTCGAGGCGATTGAGGCGGCTTTCAAGCAGCCAGCCGAAAACGATTGAGACCGATTACATAGGGATGCGTGTGCCCATTCGGGTAGAGCTGTAGTTTTCGTTAGCCCAGCCCTTTAGGGCTGGGAGAGAGCGCCCAATGCGTAGACGTTCGGGGCTTTAGCCCCTTTTGGCGCTCCCCGCAGGGTTGGCGGGGAGGGCCTAAAGGCCCGATGCCGTCCTCTCTGCTCGCCCATTCCCAGCCCTAAAGGGCTGGGCTAACGAAACACATTCGAGCGATTTCAACGATCCTTTTCCGCCAGTTTCCACTCCTCATCGAAGAACCCGGCCGTCACGATCTTGCCCGGCAGACGCGATGACGGCGGCGTGTTCACGTCGATCACCGCGAAGTCCGGCAGCTTCGGCACTTGTCGCGCATTATTGAGATAATCATACTCGCGGAAAGTGAAACCACTGTTGAGGACGACGTAGCGCTTCGGATTGAGCGGGTTGGGATAAATCAAAAGCGGCACATGATGCTCGGCGGCGAACGTCGCCTCACCCAGTTTGATCTGTTGGCGGTCCCAGCGGATGGGGAGTTTATCGGCGATTTTGGCCAGGATCTTGTTGCTGCTCGGATCGCCCCAGAGTACGAGATTGTGCTCGTCGATGTCGGCGTCCGAGACCGCGGCGTCGTCTTTGATGCGAGGTTCGCCGCGGAACTGCTTTCGCCAGTGATCGACGGCGTGTTTCATCTCGGCCGATGCCCAGGCGCCGACCTTGTCATTGAACGCGGGGCCGGTCGGCCGCACCATCAGAAAACTATCCATGAAGGCGTCGTCGATTGGCCCTTGCAATCCGGGCCGCTTGCGCAGCGTGCCGTCGTCGGCTTTCTCGACCACTTCCCAGGTGTTGTCCTTCTTGCGAAAGTGGACCGTCCACGAACGATCCGACAGCACCGGCGGCACGCCTTTGATTGTTTCCTCGTCGTCATCGATCGTCACTTCGGGTTTTTCCAGCGCCTCTATCGGGCACGAACCTGGCTCGAAGTGAATCGTCAGCGCCGCGACATTCCTTGTCTTGATCGTGATGCCATCGCCGATCGATGCGTCCACGTCGGCCCGCGACCAATGTTTCTCCAGGCCGTCGATCCGCACCCAGCGCATTTGCGGATAGCGCAGCGTCCAGGTGGTAAATAGCACATGCGCCGGCACCACATCGCGGCCGTGCTTGACGATGCTGTCGATGCGGCGGTTTAGCTCCGCCTTGGTCTTGGGTTCGTAGCGATGGCCCGTTTTGGGACCGATTAAGTGGACGAGCTTCATGCCCTCCTTTTTCATGGCGGCGGCCATCATGTCGGCGGCCTGTTTTTGGTTATCGTTCTCGCCGCTGTAGGCGACGACGGGACAATTGAAAAGATTGGCGGCGTAGTCGGTGCAATCGTACCAGTGCCAGAGTTTCTTTTCGTACCAGGTTGGCTGCACTTTTTCGCGCTGGAAAACCTTGAGAAAGTCGGCGGTTTCGCTGAATCCAGCGCCGGGAGCGGCCGCCGCCCATAGACCGGCGTAATGCACGGCGAACTGCCAGCACGCCGCGCCGCCCATCGAGAAGCCGCGCATGACGATGCGGTTCTCGTCGATGGAATAGTGCTTGCGAACGTGGGCCAGCGCCTCCAGGCAATCGATTTCGCCGGCGAACTTATTGGCATTGCAATAGCGGCCATACAGGTGGAGCACGAAAGCGTTCTTGGGCATGAACTCGCCAGGCGACGACTGCCGATCGTTGAGGAACGCCAGCTCCGTCAGCTTCTCCCCGCGGCCATGACACCAGATATCGAGGCGATGCTCATAGGGGCTGTTCGCCTGATAGGAAACTGGCACCACCAGACCGTAAGGCTGTACCGAGCCGTCAATCTTCGATTGGTAGCCGCGCACGATCAGGCCGGCCGCCGTCGTCCACGGAATCTTGCCATCTCGAAGCAGCTGGGCGCGCTCCGTGCCCTGGGCGAGCAGCTTGTGGGCGATGGACGTTTGCTTCTGGTCGTAAAACTCCTCGTAGGTCAGGGCGTAGCGGACGGCGTTGTGGAAGATTTGCACATCCGGCAGCAGCTCCAGAAGCGCTGGTTTGCCCTTCAAATCTTGACGCAGCTGCTCGATTTCCTTGCCCAAGGCATCCACACCGGCTTGCAGCTCGGAACGGACGGCGTCATCGATCTTGATGCCCGGCGGCGGAACGGGCCGAACCTTATCGGGTAGATTATCGCCTGGTCCATCGGCGTGGAGCAGGGCCGCGATTACGAAGAGGGGCACCATTATCAGCACACAGCGTTTGGCCACGGGATTGGACCTCCTTGCGGAATTAGCGGGGATGGTGTTGTTGTTAGGGGAAGACGATGGAGGTGTCAACGAGGAACAAGCGGGGGATGGCAAAATCAGCGCGATGGGGCAAGCTCTCCCTGATATGCCAACCTGTCCAGTGCATTCTCTCCGCATTCACCGATTTCGCTCGCCTCGGCGCTTGCCGATTGCCGAATCCTTGGAATGGATGAGGCCAGTAGCCGTGGATGACAAGTTACACAGGGCAAAGTGATGAAAAGCGATCTTCGGAATCGGATGGCGAAACTCGGAGAACGGCGGATTCACCGCTCCCTCGTGGTCGCGGCTTTGATGTTTCTTGCCTTGTCCTCCACAAAGGCGTCCGCCCAGCAGCAGTTGCAAGAAGCGGTGAAAACCGCTCCCGAGCCGGCCCCGCAGCAACCGCCGCCCAACAACTGGTTCAACGTCTCGACGCCCGGCGTCCGTGCCTTGGCGCGGCCGGGATCAATGCCCGAATACGGCCCACCTCCGGGAGGTGTATGCTGCCCAGGGAAAAAGAACGGCCATTTTTGCCGGCGTTTGCTTGCCTGGGCCACGTACTTTCCCAAGGAGCACGTGCTCGCCTGCACCAATTGCTGCAATAGCTGCCAATACAAGGGCGTGATGAAGCCCTATTTATTCTTCCTGAATCCCAAGTGCTATGAAGGCAGCGGCCTGCGGAATACTTTCCCCAACGAATGCTATCGCGGCTGCGACGGCTGCGCCTGCGGAGCGGCGGCCGATCATCCGTAAGCCACAACGAGCTTCTCCTTCACCCCGTCACGACGGAACCCGGGCCCGCGCCGGGTTCCGTTCGTTTTTAGCGATCAGCGATTAGCACTCAGCGATCAGCGAAGCCCAGCTGCGGATTGCTGAGTGCTGATCGCTGAGTGCTTATAATGCAATGACATCGCCGTGTTTGGAGATAAGCCGATGGACGCCGTGCCGGAACCCGCGCGCACCGAAGACTGGGGGGCCGCGTTCCGCCTGATTTTTCAGTATCTTCCTCCCGAGGAGCGCGAGCATCGCTGTGTCAACGCCCTGCATTTGCTCCAGCGCGGCGAACTGAATCCGCAGGGGCTTTTCCTCGTGCGCGGCGCGGCGAGTCCGCGGGGCGCCCTCCTTTGCTTGCCGGTCCCTGGATGCACCGCGCTTCTTTGGCCGCCCGGCGCGGTAGAAGACGGAGCCACGGAATTGGAAGATGCCCTGCTGCGGCATGCCCGTGGTTGGCTTCGGCAGCGCGGCGTGAAACTGGTACAAACGCTGCTCGCCCCCGAAGAATCGTTCCTCGCCGTCCCGCTGCTGCGCAACGGCTTCTCGGCCGTCACGCGCCTGTGGTACATGCGGCACCAGCTGAACTTGCCGGTTCACCACCTGAACACCCCGGCTCGCCTGGATTATCAGGCTTACGATGGCGATTCCGCGTTTCAGCAGACGTTGCTGCGCACCTATGAGAACACGCTTGACTGCCCGGAGGTCAATGGCGTCCGCAGTATCGACGAGGTGCTCGAAGGCCATCGCGCCCAGGGGGCGTATGACCCCGAGCGCTGGTGGTTGGTCCGCCACGGCAGCGAGCCGGTAGGCGTACTGATGATGACGGAAATGCCGGAAAGCGGGGATTGGGAGCTGGCCTACATGGGCGTGGTTCCGGAAGCACGGCGGCACGGCTTCGGCCGAGAGATGCTGCTACACGCCCTGTGCGAGGCCCGCGCCGCCGATGTGCCCTCTGTCACGCTGTCGGTCGATGCACGCAATCATCCGGCCTGGAACCTGTATCGCTCCCTGGGGTTTGAGCCTTACGATCAGCGCGTGGTTTATCTGGCGCAGCTGGTGAGCGGGGCGTGATAACGCCCCGCTCGGCAGTAGTTTAAACCGCTTCGGAACGAAGGTGCCGAGAATGGCGCACCGGCATCGTCGCCACAAGTCGAAAAGCGATTATCTGCTGTTGGCGAAGCGGCGTTCGCAGTCTAGAATTGCCCATCCTAGCGTGGGACCGTGCCGAAACAGGTTTCCGTCCTGTCCGCGGGCCGAATCTCTCTTCCCAGCCAAGAACGGACCTTCTTTCGCAGATCGACTGCGCGCCGGGGGACGCCCGTGACTGTCCGTGAACGCACTGTAATTCAGGCGCTGGAGCAAGCAATCGTCCGGCGCATTGGCGAACCACGCTACAAGCTCTGGTTTGAGGGCCGAACCCGCTTTCGCTGGGAAGACGATCAGCTGACGGTTGGCGTACCCAATCGGCATTTCGGCGAATGGGTGGAAAAGAGCTTCGGCCCGGCAACCGCCGCCGCCGCGCAAGAAGTGTTCGGCCAGGCGATGCAGGTGCGTTTCGTTATCGATCCGGAACTATTTCAAGCAGCGCGGCGCGAGCAAGACGAAGCGCGGCAGGCGCAGAGCCGCGACCGTAAGGGAGCGGAGCCGAGCCGCGACCGTCAAGAAGCGGAGCCAAAGCCGAGCCGCGACCGTCAGAGAGCGGAGCAAGTAGAATCACCGCTCCCTGACGGTCGCGGCTCCACTAATTCCCGCCGTACGCGCCGCTGGCATCGCTTGAGCGATTTCGTCATCGGGCCGTGCAATCGAGTAGCCTACGCCGCTGCCCAGAGCGTCGTCGAGGAACCGGGCGAAGGCGCCAATCCTATTGTCCTGCATGGGCCGGTTGGCACCGGCAAGACGCACTTGCTCGAAGGCATCTACGCCGGCCTGCGCCGCGCCCATCCCGATTGGCGCGTCGTCTATCTAACTAGCGAAGACTTCACCAATCGCTTCGTGCAGGCTCTGCGGATGAAAAATCTGAGCAGCTTTCGCAAGCACTTCCGCGAATGCGACGCGCTGCTCGTGGACGATCTGCATTTTTTGGCGTCGAAAAAGGCCACGGTGATGGAGTTTCTTCACACCTTCGACGCCCTACTGGCTGATGGCCGGCAAGTAGTGCTGACATGCGATTGCCATCCGCAGCTGGCAGACGATTTCACGCCGGAATTGACGGATCGCCTCTTGGGCGGTGTGATCTGGGGACTGACGCCGCCCGACACCGATACGCGGCTGGCGATTCTACGCAGGAAGTGCTCGCAGAAGGGCGAGAAACCGCTGCCCGACGAGGTTATCCGTTTCCTGGCAAGTCAGCTGCGCGGCAACGTCCGCGAGTTGGAAGGCGCACTGCAAAGCATCCGCCATTACAGCCGAGTCACGGGCCGAGCTATCGATATCGCTTTGGTGCGCGAGGCGCTGGCGGACCTGTTGCGGCATGCGGTGCGCGTCGTGCAGCTGGCCGACATCGATCGGGCCGTCTGCGCCGTGCTGCGGCTGGAGCAGGGCGTTTTGCAGTCCAAGGGCCGGGCCTGGGCGGTCAGCCATCCGCGCATGGCGGCCATGTTCCTGGCGCGCAAGCACACGGCCTCATCCTACAGCGAGATCGGCAAGCACTTCGGCGGCCGCAATCACAGCACCGCCGTCGCCGCTGAGAAGAAGGTCCGCCAATGGCTCGATACGGACGCCGAGCTATCTCTGGGCCAACGTCGCATCCGGGTCCGCGAGCTGATCGAACGAGTCGAGCGCGATCTACTGCGGTGACGGCGAGCGGGGTCGCGTAAGCGCCCCGAGTGTTTGCCGAACTCGGGGCGCTTACGCGACCCGCTCGCCCGGAAAGATAGAGGGTTGGCGCAAGCGCGCGTCTTTTTGCCGACTTTGCCTGATATGCTCAAAAGGCAAGTTCCCCATACGGCTCATGCAGTCGTTTTCTCCGCACTTCTTTGCCGCATCGGTCGATTCTAAATGTGCCGGATGCGGCGCTACTGAGGAATAAAAAGGCCGCATTGCGTTAGAGTCACCCCCGCACGGGTATCGGACAGGGGACGATGGAGCGCCCCCGGCTGACTGCCGCCCCCGTGGACGGACTGGGGTCTTCCCTGTGAAAGGAGTCGCGATGAAACGGATCGGCTTGATGGCGTGCGCCGTGCTGGGACTGGCCCTGAGCACCAGCCAATCACACGCTAGCTGGAGCGCGTTGACCTACAGCGGGTATCAACCCTGCTGGAACATC
Organism: Gemmataceae bacterium; assembly: GCA_035653735.1. Taxonomy (GTDB): domain Bacteria; phylum Planctomycetota; class Planctomycetia; order Gemmatales; family Gemmataceae; genus JAJPHU01. The sequence goes on along the minus strand of DASRBG010000099.1, from coordinate 19,040 downwards.
TTCGCCAAGCGCTACAAATGCCTTACGTGCGAAGAAGAGCGTCTGCAAAAGTTCTGGCATGACTATTACGACGCCCTGAAAAACTACTACTGCGCCCTCGATCACATCGATTGGGTGGCGTACTACAAGAACCACGGCTACCAGATCAATGGCGGTTGCGGCGGCGGTCCTGGCGGCTGCTGCGGCCGTATCAACTACGCCCCGGTATTCGTGGTGCCCAACATGCAATGGGCCGTTCCCAACGCCTGCACCAGTGGACCGCCCGTCGGCCCCGGCTGCGCCCCTGGCTACGGCGGCGGCCCGGCGATGATGCCTGGTCCGGGTGGGTATTAAGCCCCTCTCCGGTATCCGTGCCCTCCTCAGTTCTGAGTTTCAAGTTCTGCGTTCTGAGTCTTCGAACTCAGAACGCAGAACTTGAAACTCAGAACTGAACCGAGGTCGGCCTCTTGTTTCCTCACGTCCGTCATTCTCCGCGCGGCCCTTCCCACCAGACCTGGAATCTCGGGTAAAAATCCAGCAATTCAGCGGCGTTTCCTTATTTGTGGGGTAGGTTTGGATGCTGGGAGACGAAGCGTCTCCCTCACGGATCCCCCCTCCCCGAAAGGAGTCGCCATGAGACAACGGTACGTCGGACTTGGAGCGTTCCTGTGCCTGGCCTTCTCGGCAGGGCTGGCGCAAGCTCAACCCCAATGCGGATGCTACTATCCGCCCATCCCCCAGGCGCCGGATATGTGTAATCCGGGATACTACTGGACGAGCATCTGCGGATTGAACTACGGACCGGCCCATTGCGTCTATCCGCCGTATCCACCCTTCCAGGGCATGGTGCCCGGACCTCCTAATCGCGGTCCCGGCGGCGGTCCCGGCGGCGGTCCCGGCGCGGCCGGCTCGCCCACTTTCCCCACGCATCCCTACGCCCGCAGCCCGCGCGATTTCTTCATGTATTACGACAAGGATGAACCATCTTACGTGAGGTGAAAACTCGATTGTCCGAGCCGCGCACGCAGCGCAGCGGAGTAAGCGGCGGCATGGCACGACCGCTTACTCCGCTGCGCTGCGTGCGCGGCTCGGACAGGCTGGCTTATCCATTCGTTCGTTCCAGGTCTCGCAGGTAATCAAGCGCCTCATCGAGCGAACACACGGCGGCCCCGGGGACTCGGCCGTCAACATCGCATTCGTGAAGTAGCATCAATTCCTCGAAGTCCGGCGACGCTTCCAGCTCGCGCCGCAGCCGAGCGCCGAGCTTGCCCTGACGATAATCGTGAGCGTGCATGTGATGTTCGATGAGAAACCGCGTTCGTGCGGTGATGAGTCCGTCGAGCGCTTGCAAGCCGGCCTCGACGTGATTGCCGCGATCGAGTCCCTTGCCGACATCGTGCAAGAGCGCCGCCAGGAGAAACTCCTCGTCGTAGGGACGGCGGTCGCGGGCTTGCTCGAACACTTGCAGCGAGTGATACAGCACATCGCCTTCCGGATGATGAACGGGCGATTCATGCACGTTTTCCAGGGGCGCCAAAAGCATGCGGAACACCGGATACGGGTCTGTCTCCGCTTCCGCCGCCCGCAATTCGTCGTCAAGGTTCAGGTCCGGGTACTCCTTGGCCAACAGTTCCTCCAGCTCACGGATCGAGGCGCGCTCGATGGCTTTGCCGGTGATTGAGCTTTTGAAGACGTAGTGGGCTTTGTCTTCGGGGTAGACGGTCAATTCAAAGTTGAAGCGATCGTACACGTGAATATGCGTGAAGACGCGGGACTCGCCGTGCTTGACCACTTGCTTGCGTTCGAGGTCGTACTGGCAGCCGGCCTGTTCGAGGACATCGGTAATGAGAGCGGGGCTGTCGCTGAAAACGTGCAGGTCGATGTCCGAGCCTTTGCGGACATGGCCCGTCATCACGGAGCCGATGAGCCGCGGACGAAACGCGCGCAAAAGCCGCATCATCCGCAGCGCTTCCAGACGCATATCGCGCAGATTCTCGGTGCGTTTGTCGCCTTCGTGAATGCGGGCGAAGAGTTGGATTTGCTCGCGAATCTCGGCGTTGGAGGGAAGATCTTCGGGTTTGACGCCGCGGCGACAGAGTCGCTTGGCGGCTTTGCGTTTAGCAGTGAAATACTCAGACTCGATCCGTTCGTACATCAGGCGAGCCGCTTCCAGCGCAATGGCCTGACGCAGTTTGACATCACTCATCCTTTCATGCGCCGTTATCAAGCCCATCAGTGCGGCGCGGGGCTGTGGTGAGATTCCACAACATGATTTTACCCGCGCCGCCTTTTCTTCACCAGCCCGCAGCATGTTCGCCGGTAAGCGATTTCTACCTTGACACTGCCTTTGCCCTTTGGCATAAGACCGCCCCTTAGTCTGAACGTCGAGGCCGGCGTCGCATTTTGGCAGACCGCGAGCAGAGCGGGCGCAACACGCCGTCCGTCGCCGCCGGCTGCACTGCGGGCGGCGGAGGGGCTGTATGGGTCGCATCAATCGCCGGCTGATTCTCGTCAAGGGCGCGGCCATTCTCGCCCTTGCGCTGGCTGGTTGCTCGACTGGGCCGCTGCGGGAAAACCCCACCATCCTCCGTCCCGAAGCGCCCGTTGCTCAGGAAAATCCGCTGTATCTACCCCAGGGGCCGCAGCCGGAAGTGTACGGCAAGATTTTCGAAAAGGCCCTCGACGTGGTCGATGACTTCTTCGAGATCGCCTATACCAATCGCTATGAAGGCCGCATCGAAACGCAGCCGTCCGTGGCGCCCGGCCTCGAACAGCCGTGGAAGCCGGGCAGTCCCGATTTCTATCAGCGTCTCTTGGCCAATTTCCAGTCGATCCGCCATCGCTGCATCTTGCTCATCACGACCGCCGACGAGGGCGGCTATTACATCGATGTGAAGGTGTTAAAAGAGCTGGAAGACCTTCCAAGTCCTGTACGGGCCACCGCCGGCGCCGCTTCGTTCCGCATGAACAGCACAATCGAGCGACAATTCGAGGTGATCGAGCAGCCCATTTACGAATCGAATTGGATCCCGATTGGCCGGGATTACAAATTGGAGCAAGTCATCCTCGAACGCATGGCACAGTGCGATTTCAACTCGCTGCCCAGGCCGGAAACCATCTACGGTCCCACGCCAGCCGTGAGGAACGGCGAACGGCCGGCGTCAGCCGGCTGGTAACGGCTACAACCAGCCGGCTGACGCCGGCCGTTCGCCGTTCCTCACGTTTTCCGCACGATTTCCAGCTTTACTTTGTCCGCGATGAATGTTCGTTCGCCGGCGGTGGAGAAGCGGATCTTGATGCGGCGCAAGATTCCGTGCCCGCTTACCTCGACGATGCGGCCCATGCCGTAGTTGGCATGCCACACCAGCATCCCGCTGACGAAACCGTGGCCCTCGCCCCCCTCGGGAGCGCGGGTCGGGATCGGCTTGGGCCGCACGCCGGCGTCGTTCCAGCCCTGCTCTGCCGCCGCGCCGCCGCCGCGCCACTCGTCGAAAGCGGCTGGCGCATAGTTTCCGCCGGACGAATCGAGGTGTTCGATTGCTTCCCCCGGCAGATCGCGGAAGAACATGCTTTCCACCGGATACACCGTCTGGCCGCGAAAATCGCGGCTGCGAGCATGGCAGAGATACAGTTCCTCCTTGGCGCGCGTCATGCCCACGAAGGCAAGCCGCCGCTCTTCCTCCAGTTCCTCGGGGCGGGCAATGCTGCGCTCGTGCGGCAGCAAGCCCTGCTCCACCGCGACCATGTAAACGACGGGGAACTCCAACCCCTTGGCGGCGTGCAGCGTCATGATCGAGACGCAATCCTGCCGCTCGTCCCAGCCGTCCACGTCGCTGGCCAACGTGATGTTCTCCAGGAAATCGCCGATGGTCCGGCTGCCGTCCTCGGCCGCGAACTGCTTCGCCGCCGTGATGAGTTCCTCGATGTTGGCCAACCTCTCTTGATCTGCATCATCGTCGCTGCGGCGGAGCATGTCTCGATAACCGCTCATATCGAGGACCTGGCGAATGACCTCATCGGGCTGCGCTTCCAGGTGTGTTCGCAGCTCGGTGATAAGCTGGTGAAAATCGCGCAAGCCCGAGGACGCCTTGCCCTTGATGGCTTTGATTTTGCCTACTTCCCCCGCCGCCGACAGCAGGCTCATCTCGCGCGGCGCGGCATACTCGCGCAGATGGTCGAGCGACACCTTGCCGATACCGCGCGCCGGTTCGTTGACGATGCGCAGGAAGGATATATCATCGCGCGGATTGACCATGAGGCGCAGGTAGGCAAGGATGTCGCGGTTTTCCTTGCGCTCGAAGAAGGCCAGGCCGCGGACGATCTGGTGCGGCACACGATGCTGCACGAACGCCGTTTCTAGTCCGCGCGACAGGGCGTTGACGCGGAGAAACACGGCAAAATCGCGGTAGGAACGTTTGCCCGCCTCGACCGCTTCCCGAATGCGGCGAGCGATTCCCTCCGCCTCGTCCACACCGGTGTCGAACGTCAACACCGTCACCGGCTGGCCCTGCGGATTATCGGTGACGAGAGCCATCGGCTTTCGCTGCCGATTGTGGGCGATGAGATGTCCCGCCGCGTGTAGAATCGCTTTCGTGCTGCGGTAGTTGGTGTTTAGCCGTAGCACACGAGCATCGGGAAAATCACGCTCGAAATCAAGGATATTACGGATATCTGAGCCGCGAAACTTATAAATCGATTGATCTGGGTCGCCTACCACGCACAGGTTCGGATTATCGACCGATAGCCCGCGTGCAATCGCATATTGTGCCTGATTCGTATCCTGATACTCGTCAATCAACACAAAGCGAAAGCGCGCGTCCAATTCCGCGCGCAGTTCCTTGTCGTGTTTCAGCGCCAGGGCCGGCCAGTACAGCAGATCGTCAAAGTCGAGGGCGTTGGCGTCGCGCAGGCGTTTCTCGTAAATCGGGTAAAGGCCGGCGACGGTTTTCTCGTAAAAATCGCGGGCGCGCTCGGCGAAGCGATCGGGGCTGAGGAGCTGGTTTTTCGCCTTGCTGATGGCGGCGGCGATGGTGTCCGGCGAGAACTTCGCATTGTCGATGCCGGCGTCTTCCAGGGCCATCTTGACGATGCGGGCGCGATCGGTCTGATCGTAGATGGTGAAGTTGCGATCGAGTTCGAGCCGGTCGGCGTACTGGCGGAGCAGTCGTGCCCCGAAGCTGTGGAACGTGCTGATCCAGACGCGGCTGCCGGGCACTATCGCCTCGACGCGCTGGCGCATCTCGCCGGCGGCCTTGTTGGTGAAGGTGATGGCCAGAATGTTGCTGGGCCGAACGCCCTGCTGGAGCAGCCAGGCGACGCGGCGCGTGATGACGCGCGTTTTGCCGCTGCCGGGACCGGCAAGGATGAGCAACGGTCCCTCGAAATGCGTGACCGCCTCGCGCTGCGCCGGCGTCAGATCGGACAAGAGATCCTGTTCGGCATTGTGTGCCATTCCGGTTTCTCTCCTTCCTTGCGAACGGCCGGCGTCAGCCGGCTGGTCCGCTTTCACCAGCCGGCTGACGCCGGCCGTTCGCCTACTCGGTCTCTCCATGAGAGGGATTGTACCCGGATAGCACTCCTTTGCTAAGATCAGCAGCAGCCCACGAGAGGGGGAAAGGGGGGCGTCATGGAAATCGTGGGGATTGGCACCGACATTGTCGAATGTTTGCGTGTCGGGCGCATGATCGAGGAACACGGCGAGCTGTTCCTTGTGCGGGTGTACACGGAGCGAGAGATTCTTTATTGCCGGTCGCGGCAGCGACAAACGGAACAGTTCGCCGCGCACTGGGCGGCCAAGGAAGCGATCCTGAAATGCCTGGGCTTGCCGTGGCGGCGCGGCCTGTCGTGGACCGACATGGAGGTGCGCATGGAATCAAGCAATCGGCCGAAAGTCATGCTGTGCGGCGCGGCCAAGGACATCGCCCAAAGCGAGCGGATCAGCGACATCCTGTTGTCAATGTCTCATTGCCGCGCTTACGCCGTCGCCCACGCCATCGCCGTCCGAACGTAAGAAGAGAGCTAACCACAGAGTCACAGAGGATACAGAGAAAATCACAGAAAAGAAGAGAAAGAACAAATATGTACAGAGTCCAGCTTGGAGAAGCCACCCTCTCGTTCCCACGCTCCTGCGTGGGAACGCCAGCATGCGACGCTCCGCGTCGCGTCTTGCCTCCTCGCGGGACGGGACGCAGAGCGTCCAAGCGTGCGTTCCCACGCAGGAGCGTGGGAACGAGGAAATCAAAGATCCATAGGTGCGATGATTAGCTGGATTTTTTGTTTTTATTTCTGTGCCTTCCTCTGTGTTCTCTGTGACTCTGTGGTTAGCTCTCTTTAGTTCAAATCGGCGATGTGGATATTGCGGAAGTTGAGATCCGTGGTGGGATCGTGGCCCTGCAAACTGATCGGTCCCTTTTTCAACCGGCAACCGTTACGGGCGTTCTCGTTCTCCGGCCGATTATCGTCCCAGTCCAATACCTGAATACCGTTGACCCAGGTGGCGATGTGCCGGCCGCGCGCGATCACGGTCATCGTGAACCATTCACGGTCCTTGGCCACGGATCGCCGCGCCGGGATGCGTCGATAGATCGCGCCTGTGCCGTAATCCTGCGACCAATTCTCGACCTTTTGCTTGCCTTTCAAATCATGCGTCTTCGGATCGTATTCGTCGATGGTGTATGTCTTAGGCTGTTTCGCTTTTTGGTTCTGAACCTGTGCTTCGTAGCCGTTCTGATATTGGTCGGGGATGCAGCGGAAGAAGACGCCGCTGTTGAGATAGTCGCCGTTGGTCCGGCAGTCCAATTGCAACACGAAATCGGCCCATTCGCCGGTCGATTGCAAATCGCCGGGACCATTCTTGATGCTCAGCCAGCCGTCTTTCGTGACGCTGAATTCGGATTTGGCGCGATTGGGATCGGTGTCGAATTTTTTCCAGCCCGATAGGTCTTTGCCGTTGAAGATCGGTTTCATGCCCAACGGTTTGAGCTTGACGTTGCGCAATGATAGCTTGTTGCCTTTGGGGACGTCAAAAGATATTTGTTGGGTAGTATAACCTGGTTTCCTCCCACCTCTGACCTCAACGCTGGTAGAATTCCAACCTTTATTGCTAGCGAGATGTGCAAGCTTTGCATGTGGGAATGATCGCCAGGTAACGGGTCCAGCTTCTTTCGCCGTCTTCTCAATGAGATATTCAAACTTCAAATGACACTCGCGGAATGCCGTTGTTGTGGAGGCACGAACGTCCTGATCGCTGCCGTGGATTAGGACACCTTCGCGTACTGCGGGTTTTCCTGCTGCATCCCAACCGAACGTCGTCTCACCATCGAAGAGCAAAATCCACCCTTCGGCGATCTCTTTCGGTGTCAGTGCGTTGGGTTTGGCCTCTCTTGCCCAGCAAGGAACGGCGAGCGAGAGTACGAGCAAAACCGTGAGCAAGCGGTGCATGGTGAAACCTCACGTCGGTGAAAATCGCGCCTGCGGTGTACGATGGATGACGGCGCGGGCCTGGGCCTGCAAGGTGGCGACCTCGGACATCAGCGTGGACACGGCCGGAGCGTTGTCGGCGACTTCCAACATCCAGCGGCACTCCCAGCGGCCGCCCGGCGGCAGGAGCGGCACGCGGTTCTGTTTTCGCTCGAAACCCTTGAAGTTCGGATAATTCGTCGCCGGTTCCAGGCCGGTGACATAGCCGTCCTCGATCGCTCCAGTGTTTTTCCACACTGTAAAACAAGGCAACTCCTGGCGATTGAAGCGCAGGGCCACGGCGCGGTCGGCGGTGGGATTGACCAGCAAGGCGAGCGTGTGGCCGCGCACGTCGGCGAGTAGATCGTACAGGTAGACCTGCTCGGCGAATCCGACGAGGGGGCCGGCGTAGGTTTCGTGGGTGTCGATGCCCTCGGCGGCACGGGGCGTCTGCGGGGCCATCTCGCGGATGGGGGCTAGCACCCGGCTGCCGGCTTCGAGAAAGGGCGGGCCGAGATTGCAATGGTAGAGCAGTTGCATCTCGGCCGGGCGCGCGGCACGGTTGGTGACGACATCGTGAATCACCAGCCGGTTTGAGCCGGGGACCGTCGTGTAGGTGGTGGCCAAACGGAAATGCGGATAAAACAGAGCGGCTTCCTCGACTTCGCCGGTGACGCTCAGCTCATAGGGCGGATCGAGATTGACGCGGACCTCGACGGTTTGGGCCGGCAAGTTGGCGATGCGGCCGTGCAGGGTCAAGGGCGTGCCGTCGTCGTTGCCGGGCGGGCCGTTGGAAGCCAGGCCGCAGCGACACAGCAATTCATCGAAGCCGGCAAGCCAGCCGAGACCGCCGCGGTCGGTCAGTTGAACGTACTTGGGATGAACGGGTCCAACGATTGGAGAACGCCAGCCGAGCGGATGGCCGCGATAGTCGCCGCGCCATAGCCCCATGCCGCGCGTCGGCAAAATCGTGAACGCCAGGACGCCGTTGTGGACCTCGATCAGATCGAGACCATCACGCAGACCGCCGCGCAGGGTGCGCTTGCGCAGCGACCAATCGAATGCGGTGGGCAGGTGAAGCGTATCATTGCCGGCGGCGAAGCTGTCCAGCCAGACATCGCCCTGCACATCGGTCAAGGTCCAGGTTTTCGAGCGTGTCATAAGCTGCCTTAACAAACTGGCGAACGGCCGGCGTCAGCCGGCTGGTAGATGCCCTTACCAGCCGGCTGACGCCGGCCGTTCGCTCACTTGACGCCGTGCATGGCGCGGGTAACGATCCTCACCAGCACCAGCAAGATCAGCGCCGCCCCCGCGACCACCGCGGCGGACAACAAGAAAAACTGGATGGGAGGGATAGTGCCCCAGATTTCGCCGAGCGCCCCAGCCACGAAGTTGCCGAAGGCGTTGGTCAAAAACCACACCCCCATGAGCATGGTGGCGAATTTCGCGGGGGCCAGCTTCGACACCATCGACAGGCCCACGGGCGACAAGCACAATTCACCCATCGTGGCCAAAACGTATGTCCAAATCAGCCACCACGGGCTGACGCGGAACTGATTCGAGGCAGCATACAGCTGCTCCACGGTGGCGCGGAATTGCGGATCGCCGCCGGCCACCAGCAGTCCCTTGACCTCCTTCTCGGCCATCGTCTTGCGGGCGATGAGCGTGCCCTTCTTGGCATCGTAGCGGATCACGGATGGGTCCAGGCCGGACCATGTTATGTCAAAGCCCGGCGGCGGTTCCTCCAATTGCACCTCAACGGACTTCACTTGTCTGCCATCGATCTTCGCCGATGCCTTCCTCAGTTCCTCCACCTTCTCGCGGTAAGCCGGCGGCGCGGTGCTCTCGATGAGCAAATTTGCTTCGTTATCGGTCAGCACGCCGGAGCTGTGAAGGGTCCGCGTCGCGGGATCGAACGTAAGCCGGCCGGCGTGGAATGGCTCAAATTGGCCGTTCTTCTCCAAGCCGATCTTGCCTTCCTCTAGCTTGAGCGCGTTGGGCAAATTGCTTCCTTGAAGCGGGACGGAAGAAGATTGGTTCTCGCGGTCGGCGGCGCCGACCATGACGACCATCGCCAAACTCATAAAAGCGAGTCCCAGCACCATTTTCGTTGGGATCGACGGCTGCCAACCCCGGCTGTCCAAATATACCCACAACCAGGCGAAAAATGGTGCCATGAGGACGAGGCACGCTGCGTTGATCGATTGAAACCAGGCTGTGGGCATCGGATTGAGCGACGCGCGGAACCATTCGCCCCAGGTCTGCGTCGGCTTGCTGGAGGGATTGGGTTTGAGAAGGAACATGGTGCGATAGCGATCGAACAGCCCCTGCGCTGGCGGCTCGACTTCCTCGCTTTCCGTCGTTTCCGCCTTCTTGACCTCGGCGGCTTTCAGGGAATACTTGGAAGGCGATTGCGTCAGGTAACGGTTCGTGTCTTTGTCGGCCCATAGAGTGAAGACGTTGCCCGCCTGCTCGAACGCGGCCCAGAAAAAAACGACGAACACGCCCAAGGCGAGAATGGCCAACACGCGATCGCGCTGCCCGCCCCTCACCTGGCCGCACACATAGGCGAACAGCACGAGGCAGACCCCGGCGATGCCCAACATGAGGGCGTTCCACTGGTCCAGGTGTTTCAGCCACCATAACACGGGCGCGGCAACGAAAGCAACGACGGCGCCAACCAACATCGTTGGCATCACCAGCGAAGATAAGCCGCCCAGCACGGAGGGGACACGGCTGGCTTCCGCCTCCGTCATCGGCCTATTGATGGGTGTTGCGGTGATGGCTGTGCTTCTCGTCTCGGTCCCCGCTTCGCTCGGCGGAGGTTCAGCCTGGATGGCATCGGGGGCGACCGGAGCCGTCTTCGCTTTCGTTGCCACACCACTGGTCTCGGAGGGAATCTCGTGGATGAGCGGTTGGCCGAGCAGATAAATCACGATGCCACAGAGCATACCGATGCCGGCCATCGTGAAGCCCGTGTGATAGCCGCCCTGAGTGTTGTCCGCCAACCAGCCGCACACCAGGGGAGAGAGACCGGCGCCGAGATTGATGCCCATGTAAAAGATGGTATAGGCCCCATCGCGCCGGCCGTCGCCGACGGGATACAAACGCCCGACTTGCGTGGAGATATTGGGTTTGAAAATGCCAGTGCCGAAAATCAGGAAAATCAACGCCATGAAAAAGATGGGATAGTCCTCGAAGGCCAGGGCGAACTCGCCGAACGCCATCAATAGTGCTCCGATGACGACCGCGACCCGGTTGCCCAGGTATCGATCGGCGAGAAAGCCGCCCAAGATTGGCGTTACGTAGACAAAACTGGTGTAGAGCTTATAGACAGTCGAGGCATCTTTCTGCGACCATTTGAAATAGTTGACCATGTACAGAATAAGCAGCGCCCTCATGCCGTAAAAGCAAAACCGCTCCCACATCTCGGAGAGGAACAATACGTACAGGCCAAGTGGGTGGCCGAGGAATGTGCGCTGCCGCAGTGCAGGCTGTCCAATTGCGGATATGCTCATGTACGTGGTCCTGTTTTCGGTTAGCGACGCTTCGCAGAAGCGTCTCCGCTTCGCGACGCTTCTGCGAAGCGTCGCTAACCAGGAATTACCCGTATGGGAACAAAGATCACGGCCTCTCGAAAAGTTTGTCCTCGACTCGGGACATCACCTTATAATTGTTGAATTTAACTTCGCTGAACTTGGTACTGCCATTAAGGACAGTGATTTCCTTGGTCGGCATTTTAATGCCGTCGAATTCTTTGTGATCGCTGTAATAATATTCCTTGGTGACCGATACTCCCGCTTCCTTGGCCTGGCGCGCGCTCTTGACGAGCAGGCCGCTTTTGTTGTCGAAAAACAGGCGGACATCGGGGAAATCTTTGTGGGAAACCTGGACAACGGAGGCATCCTGTCCGTTGACTTTGGCGCCGGGCAACGGCTTGAGCTGAAACTCGTCTTTGAGGAGCGGCGTCAAGTTCATGAGCCACCACACATATAATTCCTCCTTGCGCAGCTTCAGCTCTTCCTTAGACAACTCCTGAGTCATGCCGCCGGGCTGGTTCCAGCCCTGATTGCCGTTGAGAACGAGAATGATGCGAGCACGTTGCGGTTCCGCGACCACACGGCAGCGATCGGGAAGATGCACGGTTTCTTCGGTGGTAAAGCGCGTCTCGCCGCCAAGACAGAAGACCCCCTCTCCGCTGCGCGAACGAATCTGGGCTCTATTGAGCGCATCGGCCCCGCCGTGCGCCTTGATCGCCTTCTGAATGACCTCCAGCGCCTTGTCGCGGTCGCCGGCCTGCACGGGTGTAGACGCCGCCAGCCACGCCGCCCCAACGATCATCACAACACGTCGCATAAGGTACCTCCCTGATTCTCGCCCGTGGTTCACCGCTTCTCGTTGTAGCCTGATGGGTTAAGCCTGTCCACGCCGCCTTGTCGCGGGTAGGATGACGAAGAATCGGTTTTCGGTTTTCGGTTTTCGGTTTTCGGCCCAGGAGACAACGGAAAACCGAAAACCGAAAACCGAAAACCGAAGGGGAGTAAGTGTCATGCAGCAATTCACCCGAGCTTTGACCCGCGAAATCGAAGTGGGCGGCGAACGGTTGGCCCTGACGTTGAGCAAGGACGGCCTCTCGGTGCGCCCAGTGGGGGGGCGGCGGCCGCCGCAAACCATGAGCTGGGCAGCTTGTCTATGCGCTTGCGTGGCCAACGCCGGCCAAGAGCCGCCGGCCGATCAGGTTGAGCAAGCGATCGACGCGGTGCGGAAGGGGGGGCCGAAGGCGGCGGAAAAACCTACCGCGAGCGAGGAGCATCCGCCCGCGGAGAAGAAGCCAGCTGGGACGGCGAACGCTCCCCGCTCGGAGCCGATTGCTCCGTCCTCCTTGGCGACCGCTGCGGACAAGGTGACGGTGTTGCTGGCTCGCCTGGATCAGTGGATGAACTCGAAGCGCGAGCGCTTCCAACAAGCACTCCAGCCCGGCGCGACGTCGGCGGAATGCGATGCCCTGGCGGCCCAACTGGGCAAGCCTTTGCCGGAGGAACTGCGTGCCTTGCTGATGTGGCATAATGGCCAGAACCCGGATGTGCCGGGCGCTTTCGAGCAGAACTGGATGCTCATGAACACCGAGGAAATCGCCGACGCCAAGAAGGAGCTGGACGACCACCCCCACGAAGGTTGGCAGAAAAATTGGCTGCCGTTCCTCGACGATGAGAACGGTGATTACCGCTGCCTCGATCTCGGCTCGCCCGGCTGCCCCGTGCTGGAGTGTTGGCGCGGACGCGCGGATCATCCCGTGGTCGCGCCGTCGCTGGCGGCTTGGCTGGAGTCTTTCGTCACCGCGCTGGAACACGGCGCCTACGCCGAGGATCCCGAGCGCGGCACCCTCGCACTCAAAGGATGATGGCCGCCGTTCCCTCTGAACTTGGCCTGCGCATGCCCGCCGAATGGGAGCCGCACCGGGCCACCTGGCTGGCCTGGCCGCATCAGCGCGACGATTGGCCGGGAAAGTTTACGCCGATCCCCTGGGTATACGGCGAAATCGTCCGCCATTTGCACCACAGTGAGGAAGTGCGCATCCTGGTCAATGGTTCGCGCAGCGAACCGAGCGTCCGCGTCGTTCTTAGCAAGCTCCCCCTCGATTGGAAACGCATCTCGATTTGGCGCATCCCCACGGATCGCGTCTGGATGCGCGATTACGGCCCGATCTTCCTCACGGCGGCGGGGCAGCCTGGATGTGTCAATTGCCGGTTCAACGGCTGGGCCAAGTATCCGAATTGGCATCGCGATAACGCCGTCGCCCGACGCATCGCCAATAAACTGCGGCTAAAGTCCTGGTCGCCCCACGTCAACGATTACGAGGTGGTCCTGGAGGGCGGCAGCATCGACGTCAACGGCCAGGGGTTGCTGCTTACCACGGAGGAATGCCTGCTTAGTGAAGTACAACAGCGCAACCCCGGCTTTGACAAACCGCAATACGAACGTCTTTTCGCCGACTATCTGGGCGTCCGCAAGGTACTATGGCTGGGCCGCGGCATTGCCGGCGACGACACGCACGGCCACATCGACGACCTGGCGCGTTTCGTCGGCCCGCGTTCGGTGGTGACGGTGGTGGAAGAGGACCGCGGCGACGAGAATTATGAGCCGCTCCAGGAAAACCTCGAACGGCTGCGCGAGATGACGGACCTCGACGGCCAGCCGCTGGAGATCCATACGCTGCCGATGCCCGCGCCCGTGTGGTTCGCCGGCCAGCGCTTGCCGGCCAGCTACGCCAATTTCTACATCGCCAATGATCGCGTCCTCGTGCCGACGTTCAACGATCCCAACGACCGCCGTGCTCTGAACACCCTGGCGCAGCTATTTCCGGAGCGCGCGGTCATCGGCATTCACGCCGTCGATCTGGTCCTTGGTTTGGGTACGTTGCATTGCTTGACGCAGCAGGAACCGATCGATTCAATCTGAGCCGTGACCATCAGGGACCGGTTGGGATTGCTGCTCGCTTGCCTGTAGTTGTTAGAATTCCGAAGTGCATATCGCTCTCGTCTTTCACGTTCCCCAAAGTGAATCACAGTCAACAACGCGGTGGACTCAGACCTCCTCCTGGGCATACTGTCAGTCCGTGTGCTAAGCGAACCCATTCTGTACGAGCGTTAATCGCACGCAAGCGAAGAATGGCGAGGACTGTAAACCATGAGACAATCTTAATGAAAAAATGAGACAGCCTTAACATTTTAATAAATTAAAAATTTTTCATGTAACTTTTCGAATCGTTCGGGGTTTCAATTAGCAATAGGGTCGAGGGGTGGCTGCGAGCGCGGCTTGCTCGCCAGCCAGGGATCTATTTCCCACCAAAGCCGGCTCAGCGTCGAGCCACGCCACGGCGAATACAAGGAGGCATTGAATTCATGGCCCTTCCCCGGTCGTTCGCAAGTCTGCTCGCAATCTTCACCTTGATTGCCGTGGTCGGCAGCGGCATCGCCCTATGGGTGGGCAGATCGGAAACTTCGCGGAGCAACGACGAAGCCCACATCCAGGAAACAGATGATCCCGGATTCCGTGAACAGGCACGCCAAGCAGGCATCGCTTTTCACATGGACTTCCTTCCGGCCGAGCAGGGTGCGAACTTCAAGATCAACCTCTACGATCATGGCTGCGGCGTCGCCGTTGCGGACTACGATGGCGACGGCCATGACGACGTTTACTTCACTAACCAACTGGGAGAGAACGCCCTGTACCGGAACAACGGCGACGGCACCTTCACCGACGTCACGCATAAAGCCGGGGTGGCCGTGGGCGACCGGGTGTGCGTCGCCGCGGCCTTCGCCGATTACGACAACGACGGCTATCCCGATCTCTACGTTACCAGCACGCGCGGCGGCAATATCCTCTTCCACAACAACGCCGACGGCACCTTCACCGATGTTACGCGACGAGCGGGCCTGGTCCATGTCGGTCATTCGCAGACTGCTGCGTTTTTCGACTACGACAACGATGGCTACCTCGACTTGATCGTCACGAACACGGCCAAGTGGACGAGCGATCCCTACCATTCGGCCGCTCATTATTACACGGGAACGCAGCGATTCTCGGATCTCACCCGCTGTCCTGTGGAGCATAATCTCCTCTACCACAATAAGGGTGACGGCACGTTCACGGACGTGACCGAGGCTTCCGGCCTCAAGGGCAAGGGCTGGGGCGGCGATGTCGCCGTCTTCGATTACAACGAGGACGGCCATTTGGATGTCTTCGTGACGAACATGTTCGGCGCCAGCCAACTTTATCGCAACAACGGCGACGGCTCCTTCACCGACGTCACCAAGGAAATCCTCGGCCGCACTTCATTCGGCGCCATCGGCTCCAAGGCCTTCGATTTTAACAACGACGGCCGACTGGATTTGTTTATCGTGGACATGCATTCGGATATGTGGCTGCCCTATTGGATCGATCCGCGCGGCGACACAACCGACGACTTGACGAAGAAGTATTCTCACGTGCTTGGTCCGCATTATGACCGCGGCTATCGAGCCGCCCTGGAAGAAAAGGGCCTCCAGGACGCCGTTCACTTTCGCTATGAAGATGTTGTGTTCGGCAACACCCTCTTTAAGAAGTTGCCATCCGGCAAGTTCGCGGAGGTCTCGGACAAGGCCAACCTTGAGACGTGGTGGCCGTGGGGCATCGCCGTCGGCGATTTCGACAATAATGGATATGAGGATATTTATATTTCTTCTGGGATGGGCTACCCTTACGGCCATTGGCCCAACGCCTTGATGATGAACAACGGCAATGAGACTTTCACCGATCGGGCCATTCCATTCGGCGTCGAGCCGCCGCCGGGCGGAATTTATCTCGCCGAGAACATCGGCGGCAAACGCGCTGCCCGCAGCTCGCGTTGCGCCGCTGTCGCGGATTTCGACGGCGATGGCCGACTCGATCTCGTTGTCAACAACTTCAATGATCGCGCCTTTTACTTCCGCAACCGCTTTGTGCAAAAGAACTGGATCGCCTTTCGTCTGACGGGTACCAAGAGCAATCGCGACGCTGTTGGTGCTTTGGTCATGCTCGACCTGGGCGCGGAAAAGATGGTTCGTCAGGTCCATGCGGCCGGCGGATACCTGTCGCAGTCATCGGCAATCGTACATTTCGGGCTGGGTGATCGTACCGACATCGAGAGAGTGGACATCCATTGGCCCAGCGGTTTGCGCGAAAGGATCGATCACCCGGCCATCAACGCACGATACCATGTGACTGAGGGCCGACAACAATCGGAACGAGCGGGGTAATCGTTCACTTTTTTATTTCATCGTTTTCTCAATTCAGCTCCACGGCTTCCTCCCAGTGTTCGTAGAGCTGCTGCAAATGCGTCTTGGCTTCCTCGAATGCTTTAGTGGTTTGCTTGACGCGCTCGCCGTCGCGGTATAGCTCGGACGATGCCAGCAATTGTTCCAGCTCCTGAATCTCCGTCTCCAAAGCGGCGATGTCCGCTTCCAGATCCTCGACCTTGCGATAGGGAAACTTGCGCTTGCGTTTCCCCTTTGCGTTCGTCGGTTCGGCGCTTCGTACACTTGCTGTTTGCGTCTCGGCCTTCTTGCGGACTTCGGATTTCGGATTTCGAGTTTCGAGTTTCTGGGCGCGCATCATCTCGTAGGTGTCGTAATTGCCGTGGATCACCTGCACGTTGCCGGCGCCGTCGAGCACCAGTAGCAGATCGACCACGCGATTGAGGAAATAGCGATCGTGGCTGACCACGATGGCCGTGCCCTCGAATTCCAAGAGCGCCTGTTCCAGGGCGTCGCATGCCCATAAGTCGAGGTGGTTGGTCGGCTCATCGAGCACCAAGACATTGACACCCTGAGCCACCAGCTTGGCCAGGGCGGCGCGGCTTTTCTCGCCGCCGGACAGGTTGCCGACACGCTGGTACACTTGATCGCCGGTCAGGCCAAATCGGCCCAGCAGGTCGCGCATGCCTTGCTCCACGGTGCCGGGGTCGGCGTCCGGCCAGACGGCGCGGATGACCGGCTTGTCGGCCGGGAGTGTGTGCAAGTGTTGATCGTAGTAACCGAGTTCAACGAGATGGCCGCGCTGCACCTTGCCGCCGTCCGGCTCCTCCTCGCCCAGAAGCACGCGCAACAGCGTCGTCTTGCCGCTGCCGTTTGGACCCATGATGCCCAGGCGCTTGCCGCGGTGCAGGGTGAAGCTCAGATCACGGAACAGCGGGCGATCGTAGGACTTCGAGAGATCCTCGACATGCAGCACCACGTCGCCGCTGCGGCGCACGCCGCCGAAGTGCATGTGCGGCGACTCGATTAAGGTGGGCCGGTCCAGGCGTTCGATTTTGTCGATGGTCTTCTGCCGCGAGGCTGCTTGCTTGTGCAGTTGGCCGTAGTGAACGCGACGGATGTATTCCTCTTGCTTGGCGATGTATTCGCGCTGCGTCTCCCACGCTTTCAGCTCTTGCTCGTAGCGTTCCTGCCGTAGCCGCCAATACTGCTTGAAATTGCCTGGATACGACGTGAGACGCCGGCCGTGCAGCTCAAACACCTTGTTGACCACGCGATCGAGGAAATAGCGATCGTGGCTGACGATGAGCATGGCTTCGGGCTGCTTGACGAGATACTCTTCGAGCCAGCGGGTGGTGTCGATGTCAAGATGATTGCTCGGCTCGTCCAAGAGCATGACATCGGGCGAAGCGAGCAGTAGCTTGGCGAGCATGAGCCGGCTCTGCTGGCCGCCGCTGAACGTCTCGACGGCACGGTCGTAATCCTCGCGGCGAAAACCAAGTCCATCCATCACTTGCTCGACGTGATGATCGACGTTGTAGGCGTCGTGATGGCGCAGCAGCTCGTTGAGCCGGTCGTAGCGGGCGGCGAGGGCTTTGCGTTCGCCTGGCTCCGTAGCGCGGGCCAGCGCCTCGGCGGTGTGGATCATGTCGTCGTGCGCGGCGACCAGCTCGTCGAGGGCGGAACGCGCCTCGGCGAAGAGGGTGCGGTTCGGCTCGAATAGCGGCTGCTGGCGCAGCAAGCTGACACGAGCGCCGGCGTGAAGCCGTACCTCGCCGTCGTCGGGCCGGTCCAGTCCAGCGAGGATGCGAAGCAGCGTCGTTTTGCCGGCTCCGTTGGGACCGACCAATCCGACGCGTTCGCCGGCTTGCAGCTCAAAACCGATGTTCTCGAAAAGCGGCCCCTCGTCAAATCCGCGCGAGAGGCGCGAGCAGCTCAACAACAGCATGTGCGTTCGTTCGTACCCGTGGGAATCGAAATCATTCCTTGTGTCGATCATCAAACCACATGGGGCGGGCGCGCCGGAAGAGCAAATCGGCAAGGCGCGGAATTCCGGCACTTGGCTTGGAAATACTGTTACACTCCGCGCACGCAGAGCCGTTGCAGTGTAAAGTTGCCTTGGAAGAATCGGGGGCGGGATTCGTAGTTAGGGAAATTCGTTCTGATGGGTAGAAGCATCGAAGCAAAGAGGAGCTGACCCGTGTTGCCGGCTTATCTTTTCGCGGGCAGCTTAAGAACTTCAGCGCGCTTCCCAGCCCCAGACGCACCGCCGTCTCGTCTCGTACTGCCAGCCGTCGATCTGTATGGCAAATTTACCGAGGCCCGATCCCATTTCAGTTTTACTTGAGGTACACATATGGCGTCATGCCAGACCCGTCCCGTTTCGGCTGCTGTCGCGTTTCCCATGCTTTTTCGCGCTCGCCGAACGTCTCGTTCAGGAACCGGACCACGAGACTGAAAGCCTCCTTGTTGCGGTCTTCGAGGATCTCTGGGAGAGCGGCTTCAATCGCCTTGCCGACCGCCGCCCAAGGGATGCCCTTCTTGACTCTCTCCATGAACGCTGGGTCGCCAGCGACCTTGGCGAACGCAGCCTTGGTGTAGGTTTCCTTTATGTCAACCGGGGTATCCACCGGCTCGCCGTCCTCGGCTCCTGCCCCACCGTCACCTGCCTCGTTGCCGAAAAGGTTCGGTGCGCCCGACACCGTTGAGGGCGTGTGTTCTACAGTGATGGGCGTGGGGACGGCGGCCCGGCTGTCCGATAGGGCCTTGCTGAACTTCGTCTTCAACTCCTCCGCGTAGGTTTTCGCCCTCGGCTTCGTGTAGTCGTGA
>DASRBG010000098.1:0-28256 GCA_035653735.1 Gemmataceae bacterium | reverse complement strand
GGAGTTTCGGTGGAGCGCGGCGGATAATCCGCTGCCGTTGCGAGCGGTGCGTGTACCCGCGCGGGCGCGGCATCAAACAGCCGGTCTTGAGGCGCCGCCCTGGCTCTCGACTGGACCGGTTGATCTTCCTTTCGATTTTTCCGGCCGCGTTCGAGCGCTCTGTGCCGACATTGTTCGCCATTGCCCGGAGCTGAGACACATCGATGTCTCGCGTCTGCTTTTCGGCATGACGCAAGCACGCAGCAACCGGCGGCACGGTTTGCAAGCACGGGTCACTCCCATGCGTTTCGGACAGGGACGACTGACCCATCGGCGCGGCGCCAAGCATTATCAGGTGCAGCGCTACTTCGTCGAAGGCCTCGAGATGCTCTACCTGGTGACGTTCTGTCTGCCGCGCTTTCTCGATCAGGATTTTGACGACAAATTCATCACGCTGTTCCACGAGCTGTACCACATCAGTCCCCGCTTCGACGGCGACCTGCGACGCCATTCGGGCCGCTGCTCTCTGCACACACAGAGCAAACGCCTCTACGACAACCGCATGGCTCACCTGGCCCGCGTGTACCTGTCTAACGGTGCCGAGCGGTCTCTCCACGATTTTCTGCGCCTCAACTTCGCGCAATTACGACATCGCCACGGCAGCGTGGTCGGAGTCGTAGTGCCGCGTCCGCGATTGCTGCCAATCACGAGACCAACGTAGATCAATAGATGCTCTCGATGATCAAGACACGCTGCTCCACTCGCGTGCGCCGATACAGATCGACCAGGACCGGGAACCATTCACGAACGAACGCCAGCTCGTCGGAACGCTCGTCGTCATCGCATAATTCGGGGAGTGCGCGGAGGTCGTCCACAGTCCAATTCTGTGGCTGAACGGCGGCGAGAAAAGCGGCGAGCCGCGCCACATCTTCGGGGTCATTGTAACCCGCCTGGTCCGGTCGATACACGGCGGCACCGAACGTTAGATCACGACTGCCCCGAAGAACCTGCTGGATGGGAGCGAATTGCTCGCGGATCATCACTCCGCGGCGAAACTGTTCGGGAGCGAGCAGACAGCACAAGGCTTCGGAATTGCTCTGAAATTCGGGGATTTCGACGGCGGCGAACAGGAGAACTTCACCGACAAGAAGACGCCAAACAGCCCGATCAAAAGGAACTCCTCCGGCGACCTGAGCGACTAGTGTTTCCTCTTCACCGAGATGGTACCGCTGCGTGTAATCGCGCGCGGCGGGAAGGAGTTCCTTGCAGAGCGAACGGCATGGCTCGAAACTTCGCAATCGCCAACTGCCGGCGAAGGCTGGACGGATGCGTTTCAGAAATGTCTCGGCGTCGAGACAGAGGAAATACTCGGCCATCGTCGGCACCGCCCAGCGATCACGAATGAACCGGCTCTTCAAAACGCAGCTCGCCGCTGGAACGACGAGGCCGTTGGGCGACATTTTCCCATTCCCCAGTGAAAACGCAAACGCGAAAAGCGGTGTGTTCGCCAAGTCGGATTTCATCGCCGTCGATCAGCGCCACGGCCGGCTGTGCGCTCTTGTCCGAGTCTCCCGTCGCCACCGGCATGCCGCGCTGCCCTATTTTCTTGTCGTTGACGAAGGTGCCGTTCAGGCTTCCGAGGTCGCGAACGCGGAGAGCCGGAGGAGTAATTTCGAGAAGGCAATGGTGACGGGAAACGTCCAAATGCTCCTCCTCGTGAGGAAGAGCGATCGTGCAATCCCGCGAGCGGCCGATGTAACACCTCGACGGTTCCGCAAAGACGAACTTCTGACCGGAAAGCGGTCCACGTGTGGCGATTAGGGTAATGGTCGAATCCATGAGGGCCTCCCGTTGATTCCGCTGTCGGAGCGTTTTCTCAACAATACGTGAGAACGATGCCCAAGTACCAGGAGCAACCGGCTCGGCCGGCTGCTCTTGAAGCGATCATCAATCTATCGGAGGGCCGCATTGCCCGAACGGGCGGGGAATGATGCCAAGGATAGGGAGTGTGCAAACTCCTTTTGCACTCTAACCAGATTTTAAGAGTTCGAGAGATCAATTGTCAATCCCGGCCTTCCCGAGAGGTGTCCCAGTTAGCCGAGGACCGGAAGGCCTAATTGCCCCCTACGGCTTCTGCGCGCCGTCCAAGCTCCCCTTAATCGGCAACGGTTCATAGCCCGATCCCTTTCGGACGACGCACGCGGGCAGCCCCGGTGGAGGGCCGTTGCGATTCATTAGCGTCTGCTCCAAAATCTCCTCGATTTGGGCTGATTGAGAGTCTCTGCCGCCGAAGTCGAGTTCGACCTGTTGATACCCGCCTTGACGGGGATTCACTTGGCCTCGACGGCTTCCGACTTTGACGTACTTCGAGCGGAAAGGATCGAAGTCGCCGCCGTCGAAATTCTGCCAAACTTCCGTTCCGTCCGGAGCGATCAGTTTCCAAGTGATCGTCAGGGACGCTACTGAGATAGACTGCTTTCCACTGACGGGTTCAGTGTATTTCCGTGAACTCGTGCCCACTTTGTAGTCGGCCCGGAGGACCCAACCGTCGCGGCCGATCTTCAAGCCGCGCCGTTGCAGTTGCTGCGCTGTACCTTGCGCGAACTTCTGGTTGTAGGTCCCGTGTCCCACGTTGATCTCGACCCGAATCGTCGAGCCTGGCCCGAAGGCCAGTTCGCCGCGGAACCCATCCTTGCCTTGCAACCGCACCGGCCCCCAGCCCCATGGGGCGTTGTTCGGGCCGCGACCCGCCGGCCCGAATCGGGCCATCCATGATCGGCCGAACGAATCGTTACGTACCTCGATCGGGGGAACATTCGCGAACGAATATGTATTCGTGTGCATATCGAGGTCGTAGAGCAGATACCGGGCCGGCGTGTTCCCCTGTGTATCCATGTACCGGATCGTGCAGCGTGGTCCAACCCAGGAGCCGATCACAAGTCCGATCGGCATTTCGGGTGCGGGCGAGCGCTTTCCGCTTTCAAGATCCCAAACGACAATTCCGGGACTTTCGCAGACTAACGTTTTGCCGTCCGGGGCTAGCGAGACCACGGTCGAGCCGGGAAGACGCCCCAGCTGCTTGCCGTTGGCGGCGTCGAAGAAGTCGAGGTTCCCAGCCGGTGTCGTCGCCATCAGCCAGGAACAGCCTGGAGCTAATGTGAAACTCTTGTAAGTGCCTTCGATTTCAAAGAGAGCTTTCCCGGTCGCCACGTCCCAGCCGGTGATCAGGTCGGTAGTCGCGGTCAACAGTTGCCCATTCGACGACCACCCAAGCCAGGTGATTGGGTCGATCATATAAGGTCGTAAGCCGATGAGCCGTTTGCCGCTACTCTCCCAGATATCGACGCGGGTCGGATCGATGGGATCGACGAGGGCGAGCCTTTTTCCGTCGAGGGCGAGCGCGAGGAGCCGCCCGTTGGCCCCACCTAGGCCGACGACAGAATCCGGCCAGAGCCGGACCGCTTGGCCGATGGGTTTGCCAGTCGTCAGATCATAGCGGACCCAGCTGCGGCCGTCTCGAATCACAGCGGCTTCGGTCGCGGCGAACGCCTCGGGCCAGATCGCCAGGGAGTATTCCGGCGGGAGCGGCGGGGGCGGAGAGGCTTTCACCCCCCACGGCGGGTTGGCCCGCGGTTGGATGATCACGACGCGCGTGCGGTCAGCCAGCGAGGTCTGCGGGCGGGTCACCGCGGCTTTCGCCCGTTCAGCGGCGAACGCCGTCGCTCTCGTTTGATACTCCGTCCGCTTGAATGGCGTAAGGAAGCTCCCCTTCATGATCTCGAAGTCGGTGGTCTGTTCGAGAGCTTTGGCGTTCACGGCTGACTGGGGGAGTTGGGCGAGATAATGATCCGGACCGGCCCAACGCTGAATCCCCCCCGGCACATCGGCGATTGGTTTGCCGGACTCCAAATCGACGACCACTCCGCCGATGATCAAAGTTCCCTTTTCGGGGCCGGAAAGAACTTCCGGAGAGACCACCTCGCATGGACCCGAGTGAAGGATCTGGCCGTGCTTCATCGACCAGATGTGAAGCGTCTGCTGGTTTTGGACCCCGAAACCCACGCGCAGCTCGGTCCCGGCCTCGTCGAACGCCAAGGCCCAATAGTTCTTGATTCCTAGTTCGGGACTTGTGCGGAGCTTACCGACGAGCTTGCCATCGGCCGTGGCAAGCACAGATACGGCACCCTTGCCAGCCAGAGCTACATAGTTCCCGCCTGGACTGACCGCACCACATGGATATTGTTGGTTTGTGAATGGTGGAAGCGTGTCCGGACCATATTCATCGGGCGTGGGCGGGAATACGTCGGCGGGGAGCGGGACCCCTACGACGGGTTCGCTCTTGGTCGCTTCCAACACGAAGAGCCGCGGCGTTCGGCCGTTGATGGCCAGGGCGAGCCGATCAGGACCGAGGAACTCCATCCAAAACACGGGGCCAGGCACGAGCCACCGCAAGACCGGCTGGTCGTTCCCCCGTTTCCAGACGGCGAGCACCGCGAGGTTGGTCCTTTTAACCGGATCGAATTGGATCTGGAACCCGGCCAGGTATTGTCCGTCTGAGCTGAGCCGGTAGTACCGCGAGAGTTTGCACGACGCTGGAAACGTGCCCACTTCTTTGCCAGTGAGGATATCAACAACGGGGAACGACGCGTCGGCCAGCGGAACGATCTTCCACGGCTTGTTGGGGTCGTTCGTCTTGACGTTCTTGACCCGTTGGGCAGGCTCGGAGAAGATCGGAACGCCCATCGCATACGGTCCATTCTGGGCAGCCAAGAGTATGAGTTGCTCCGGCGTGGCGGCGCCAACGGCGTGGGAATAATCCACTGGCTTCGTCGCCGGGTCGGGCTTGCCGGTCCAGGCGGTCCGCGACGTGCCTTTCCGCGCTTCCGGCTCGGGTGCCGGCTGAGGAGAGTCTTCCGCCGCTGGTGGGTCCGGCAACTCGTCGATCACGGCAGTGCCCCCACCCAGGAGACTGCTCACGACATCGCCCGCGCCGCCAGGCCCTTTGTTACGGAACAACAGAACTAGCCCACCGATGAGTAGCACAACACCCAGCAAGCCGCCGCCGATCGCCAGAGCAGGAACGAGCAGGGATCGCTTGGGGGCTGCCTTCTTCTTCCTTTTCTTCCGCGGACCCTTCGGCCGCGCGGCCGGCGTGGGGGGCGAGCCGGCATCCTCCACGAGTTCAAAGCCTTCCTCCTCCACGAGTTCATAATCTTCGTCGTCCGGTGCAGCTACGGCTTTGGTCAGTCTCGCGCCGCAGGATGGACAGCGAATCGCTTTCGGGACGTTGATACGACGGTTGCACTTGGGACAGGACAAGCGGTGCGCCATTACGGACCTCGCTGTCATTACCTCAGCAGTTCCAAGACGATGTTAGCCCACGATTATCAAGGGCCGATGTGGGAAAGTCAAGCAGCCAGTGCTCTTAATTCCATAGCGCTAGAAATCACTATCGACGTGCTCGATGACGCCGCCATTCGCGCGACCTCCGCTTGACGGCGCTCTTCGCTCACCGTAGCCTGAACAAATCTGAGTCACCCACTTTGATGCCGCATGCCGGAGCCGGCCGAATGCACCGCGAGATCTCTCATGCCGATCACGCCTTCCAGCAGGAGAGCCGGCTCGGCCTGTATCTGCTGACAGCACTGGTTGGCATAATCATCAGCGCCGATATGTGGCCGATTGTCGCAAAGTGGCTAGCCACATGGGGACTGCCGCTGCCGTCGTGGCCGAATGAGCTGTATGGCTATCGCATCGCTCTCTTGGCCGCCATCCTCGGCGGCGTGCCCATCGTTTACCGCTCGCTCAACTCGCTGTTCGAGGGACGTATCGGGGCGGAATTGGCCGTGGCCATCGCTTGCGTTGCTGCCATTTACGTAGGGGAACATCTCGTTGCAGCCGAGATCGTCTTCATCGGCATGCTCGGCGAATGCCTGGAGAGCATCACCTTCGAACGCACGCAGCGGGCAATCCGGCGCATCGTCGAGATCTGCCCGCGGCGATGCTGGCGGCTGCGCGACGGTGTTGAGGAGCGGGTTCTGGTCGGCGAGTTGCGGGCCGGCGATCGCGTGGTCGTCAAACCGGGAGGGCGCGTGCCTGCCGACGGGATCGTCTTGGAGGGCCGATCGGCCGTCGATGTCAGCGCGTTGACAGGCGAGAGTTTGCCGGTGGACAAGGGACCGGGCGATGAGGTTCTAGCAGGCTCACTCAACCAGTTCGGTGCTCTAACCGTGGAGGCACGTCGGGTCGGCGAGCATACCGTGGTTGGCCAGGTCATCGAAATGACCGCCCGCGCTCTCAAGGACAAGGCACCGCTCGAACGCACCGCGGACCGCCTGGCCCGTTATTTCTTGCCCGCCGTTCTTGCATTATCGGCGCTGACGTTTCTCGTCTGTTTGGTGGGTTACGGCACGGGCTGGATGCGCCCCCCGGCGACGAATCTGAGCTTCAGGCAGCTCGTGACCCTGCCGGCCCTGTCGGTGCTCGTGGTCGCTTGTCCCTGCGCTCTCATCCTGGCAACGCCGGCCGCGATAATCGCGGCGCTGGGCCGTCTCGCGGGCACGGGCATCCTGATCAAAGGCGGCTCGTCGCTCGAACGCCTGGCGGCAGTCACTGCATTCGCTTTCGATAAAACCGGCACGCTTACGGAGGGGCGTCTGGAGTTGAGCGAAATCGTGCCGATGGAGGGCGTCTCAGTCGAGGAATTACTGCGCACGGCCGCGACGGCGGAGCAGCACAGCGAGCATCTCCTTGCTCGCCTCATACTGCAAGAAGCGTCGCGGCGCGGCCTGACTCTGGAAACCATCGCCGAATTTCAAAGCTATCCTGGCATCGGTGTCACCGCGCAGTCCTCCGACCTGGAAATACTGATCGTCGGCAACAAGCAGCTGATCGAAGAACTGGGACTTAGTCTACCGCAGGAGGCGTTATCTACCCTCGAACGCCTCGACGCCGCGGGTTGCACGTCGTTATTTGTCGCTCGACATGGTCGCGTCTTGGGCGTCTTGGGCGCGCGAGATCGCGTGCGGCCGGAGGCTGCGGCCGTCCTGCAAGAGCTCCGGGCGCTGGGCATCCGCGACATCGCCATGCTGACCGGCGACCGCGAAGCGGCGGCACGGAGCGTGGCGGACGACCTCGGACTGACGGGAGTGTACGCTCAGCTATTGCCGCCGCAAAAGGCCGAGTTTATCGCCAATTGGCAGAAGTCGAGCCGGGAGCGTGTAAGACCGAAGCGGCGCAAGGTCGCCATGATGGGCGACGGTATCAACGACGCCCCCGCCCTGGCGCGGGCTGATGTCGGCTTGGCCATTGGCGGCACGGGTGCGGACATCGCCGCTGAAGCCGGCGATGTCGTTTTTATGAGCGATCCGTTGCGGCATTTGCCGCTGCTGCTCCGCCTGGCGCGCGAGACGGTTCGCGTTATTCAGCAGAACATCGTGATTTTCGCCTTCGGCGTCAACGCGGTCGGCATTCTCGTTACGGCCTGGTTGTGGCCTTTCTTGGTTCCGGCTTCATGGTACGAGCAATCGCCGGTCGCTGCCGTCGTCTATCATCAACTCGGCTCGCTGGCGGTGTTGCTCAATGCCATGCGCTTACTCTGGTTCGAGCGCACCGCGACCAGCCCGTTCTTCCAGCATCTCACCGCCGGTCTGCGCCAGGTCAATGACTGGCTCGAACATCGCCTCGACTTTGACGAAGGCTTGCACTGGCTGTCGCATCAGTGGAAATCCGTGCTTGCCGCTCTCCTCTTGTTGCTGCTGAGCAGTTGGGCACTGAGCGGTCTCAACGCCATCGCCGCTGATGAAATCGGCGTCGTCCGCCGCTTCGGCCGACCACTCGCGGAGAATCTTGGCCCCGGTCTACACTGGTGCTGGCCGTGGCCCATCGACACGGTGACGCGCGTGCAACCCCGCCGCGTTCACACGATCGAAATCGGCTTTCGCAGCTTCGCCGGCAAGGCGGCCTTGAGCGCCGGCTCCTGGAGCAGCCTCCATGCCAATGAAGGCATTCGGTCGATGCCAGAGGAAGCCGTTATGATTACCGGCGACAATAACCTCATCGAATTGCAAGGGACCATCCGCTACATCATCTCCGAACCGCACGCTTATCTATTTGAGGCGGCGGACCCCGACGCGATCCTGCGGAGCGCGGCGGAGTCGGTGCTCCGTGAGGCCGTCGCCGGCCGAACGTTCGCCGAGTTGTTAACCAGCAACCGCGGCCGATTTCAGGACATCGCCCTGGAACGCCTGCGCCGGCGTTGCGCCGAGTACGGCGGGAACGGAATCGGCATCCAGCTAGAGGGTTTGGATTTGCACGACATGCACCCGCCGCAAGATGTGGTTCCTGCCTATCACGAAGTCACGCGCGCCATGGAGACACGTGATCTGCTTATTAACCAAGGCGAGGAGAAGGTGCTGCGCGACGAACGGCGACAACAGGCCGATGGACTGAAACAGGTGCGCGAGGCCGAGGCGGAGGCGCGGAAGAAAATCCTCCTCGCTCAGGCCGATCAAGCGTCGTTCGATGCCCGCTTTCGGCTGCGCCACCGGCTTGATTTGGCCGAGGAATGGCGCCTGTTCCGCGCCGCATGGAAGGAATTGAGCAAGGGTAGGCCGGCGGCCGAGGTGGGAGAAGAGTACCTACGCGGCCGCGAGGAAGCGCTCGCAGAAAGACAAATGTTGATCGATTTCCGCGCGTATTGGGATGCGTTGTCGGCGGCCTTGGCCAATCGCGAGAAAGTCATCATCGACGCGGATAAAGTCCCCGGCCGTCGGAACCTCTGGTTGGTTCCGCTTGGTCCGTTTGGTTTCCCCACGCCCGGCATGGTACCCGCTCCCCAATCGCGACCGTCGAACCCGCGCGGCGAAACGTAGCTGGGTTAGCGACTCTTCGTAGAAGTGTTGCGTATCCCAACGCTTCTGCGAAGCGTTGCTAACCAAAAACGAACGAGATACCCCGATGTTCTGGAAACTTCTGGTACTCCTCGCTTTAATAATGACGACGATTGTCGCCCCGATGTGTGTCTTTACGGTGGACCGCACCGAATACGTCTACTTGACGCAGTTTGGGCGACACCTGGAGACATTTGACGGCGGAAACGACGAGCAGGCCGGTCTGCACTTCAAATGGCCCTGGCCGATTCAGTCCGTTCAGCGTCTCGATCGCCGATTGCAATATTTCGACCTTCCGGGTGCGGAATTGTTGACTCGGGACCCCAAGCGCAACACCATCGACCGCACCCTGACGATCGATGCCTACGTCTGCTGGCGCATCGCCGATGCCAGAGGCGTGGACCAATTCATCCGCAGCGTCGGTACACCCGCCGGAGCGCAGGCCATCCTGGGTCAACGCATCACCAGCGAGCTAGGCGCCGAAATTGGCCGGATGGAACTCGATGATCTCATCGATACCAATCCGGATAAAGTGGATGCCAAACGCGAGGAGCTACGTCAACACCTGCTCCACGGAGGCGTGGGCATCACATCTCTGGAAAAACAAGCGGAGACCGAATACGGCATTGAAGTAGTGGACATTCGGCTGCGCCGCTCCAATCATCCACCGGCTGTGCGCGAAGCCATCTTCGAGCGCATCAAAAGCGAACGCAGTAAAAAAAAGGCGGAATACGAAGGTGAGGGCGAGCAGCTCAAACAAAACATCGAGAGCGAAGGGAAAAAACGCGTCGAGATGCTGAGAGCCGAGGCAGAAGCGAAATCGCGGACTTTGAAAAACGCCGCCGATGTCGAGGCCGAACGCATCCTCAACGAGGCGCACAAAAAGGATCCACAATTCTTCACGTTTCTGAAGAAGTTGGAAGAATACCAGCGCATCCTCGGTGATAACAAGACCACACTGCTGCTCTCGACCCACCGCGAATTGTTCGACCTGTTGTTCAATCCACCCAAGCCGAGCAGAGAATTGAACCACGAAACACACGAAAAAAAGACAAAACAGACAATGAAAGGGCCATAACGGTCAAGTATTGTTGATTTGATTTTTGTCGTTTTCGTGTGTTTCGTGTGTTTCGTGGTTGATTATCTTGGAGTGAATCATGCGGCGGTGGTGGTTAGTACCAGTGGTTTTGGTGGCTGTCTACGCTCTGACGGGCGTGGTGCAGGTTCGGCCCGGCGAGCGCGGCGTGGTGCGCCGTTTTGGCCGCTTGTTGCCTCATCCTCTGGAGCCTGGACTGGCGATTCAGTTGCCTTGGGGCATGGATCGAGTTGATCGCGTCGCTGTCGATCGCGTCCAGAGCGTCACCGTCGGTTATCAGGAGGACGATTTCTCCGGCGAAGCGATGCCGGCCGGCCAGCTTCTGACCGGCGATCACAATCTCGTCAACGTGCAGGCGATTCTCACCTACAAGGTCCGCCCCAATGAAGAGGCCGAATTTGTGTTGCAGGCCGATCGTGTGGACGCACTACTGAACCGCGCCGTCGAGTCCGTCATGGGCCAATGGGTTGCCGGCCGCACAGTCGATGATGTTCTCCTCAACGGCAAAAACGAAATGCGCCCCGTGCTGAAAGAGCAGACGCAGACATGGATCGATCCGTATCGCCTGGGTGTACAAATCCTCGATGCCCGCGTGGCCCTGATTGCCCCGCCGGACGACGTGAAACCGGACTTCGACAGCGTCGCCCTGGCTCAAACGCGCAACACCACACTCCGCCACACCGCCGAACAAAACGTGGCCCGCGATCTGCGCATGGCCGAGGCCGAGAAATATCGTCTCGAACAAGAAACGGCGGCCTATGTCCACTCGCGCAAACTGCTAGCCCAGCAAGAGGCCGATCGCTTTCTTAAGCGACTCCGCCAGTATGAAATCGGTCGCAAGGACAATCCGTACTATTTGCGACAAATCTGGGAGGAAGAACGCAGCAAGCTGTTCGCACGCCTCAAGCAGAATGGGCAAATCGATTTGCTCGACCATCATCTTGGGGCGAACGGACTGGATTTGATAACCGCGCCTCAGAAACAACCCTAACCGTATCGAGACTTTCAAGGAGAATCACGACATGGCCCAACGGGCGGATCACCAGCGCTGGATCTCCGATCGGATTCGTCTTATTGAGTCTTCGGGCATCCGTAAAATCTTTGAATTGGCTCGCTCGCTGAAAGATCCTGTTGATCTCAGTATTGGTCAGCCGGATTTCGACGTCCCGGGGCCGATCAAGGCTGCCGCCAATGCCGCGATCGACCGCGGTGCCAATGCTTACACGATCACGCAGGGCATCCCGGAACTGCGTGAGAAGATTCATGCCGATGTCCGCGCTCGCTATCGACATCCCGACCGTGAGCTTTTTATCACGAGCGGCACCAGCGGCGGGTTGATGCTCGCGTTGAACTGTACCGTGAACCCCGGCGATGAAGTGATCGTCTTCGATCCCTATTTCGTCATGTATCCGCATCTGATTCGGCTCGCGGGGGGAAACCCGATTTTGATCGACACCTATCCCGATTTCTCGATTGACGTGGATCGCGTCCGATCCGCTCTGACGCCGCGTACCAAGGCCATCATCGTCAACAGTCCCGCGAATCCGACCGGCCGCGTCCATCCGCGGGAGGTGCTGCGCGACCTGGCAAGGCTCGCGGCTGAGCACGGCGTATTGCTGATGAGCGACGAGGTCTATCGCGTTTTTTGCTACGATCAGCCGTTCGCCAGTCCAGCGGAATTCAACGAGGATGTGTTGGTCTTCGATGGTTTTAGCAAAGCCTATGGCATGACCGGCTGGCGTCTGGGTTTCGCACACGGCCCGCGGACGGTTATCGAACAAATGACGAAGCTGCAACAATTCACTTTCGTCTGTGCGCCGAGCATTGTGCAGCACGCCGGCATCGCGGCGTGGGATTATGACGTGTCCGCCATTGTTGGTGAATATCGACGCAAACGTGATCGAATTTACGACGGGTTGAAGGGTCGTTACGAACTGGTTCGTCCGGAAGGAGCGTTCTATGCTTTGCCGAAAGTGCCGCGGGCGTCGGGCAGCGAATTCGTCGCTGAAGCAATTCGCAACAATCTATTGATGATCCCTGGCAATGTATTCAGTACACGCGACACGCATTTTCGCCTCAGCTACGCCGCCGATGATCGCACCTTGGAGCGGGGGATCGAGATCCTAAATCGCCTCGCTTGAGCAGGCACGAGAATTGCTCACTATGGGACGGGTTTTTGGCCGATAAGGATTTGTTTGCAAGGAGGATCCTTCAACATGGCCGATTCAACACGAACCGAGAGCACTTCGGAATTCGCCGACGGCGTATCTGTGACGCAGGCAGCCAACGGCAACGGACTTACTTTGACGATAGCCCATCAGAGTGCCGCCGATTGTGTTCTGCACTGGGGCCTGAGCCGACGTCCTGGCGGAGCTTGGGAACGTCCTCCGGAGCATTGCTGGCCGCCGGGAACGACACCCTTCGATGGCAACGCCGTGCGGACGCCGTTCGCAGGTGATGGCCGAAAAGAAGTCGCCATCAACTTCGATCCATCGAGTCCGTGGCGAGGCTTGGCTTTCGTCATCCATTCGTCGAAGGAAAATCGCTGGATCAAACACGGCGGTAAAGACTTTCAGATAACGCTACTCCGCCCAAACAGTCGCTCACCCGAGGAAGCGTTGTCCGCCTGGCTGGATCAAGAGGAGGCTGCTCGGCAAACGTACACGCTCGACAGCGGCGATCGGTTGGCGGCATCCGTGCAGCGAACGCCGGAAAGGGTTCGCGTCCGGTTGGTCTGTGATGCCGAGAGACCCTTGGTGTTACACTGGGGATTATCCTGGCAATTTCGTCACGATTGGCAGACTCCTCCGGACAACTATCGCCCGCAAGGAACCACGATCGCGGACAAGGCTGCGCGCACGCCCTTCACGGAAAGAGAAGGGCTGCAGTATCTGGAACTGAACTTCCCCAAGCCTGCCGAAGGCGAGGTTCCATGCGGCATGCGTTTCGTGCTGCTTCAGGGAGAGGCCAACTGGCTCAAGAGCGACGGCAACGATCTGTTCTTGTCGCTGTTCGAGGCCGAACTGGATGCCCATCTTGCCGCACCGAACCTGGCCGGTCTCGCCGAAGAAATCATCGGTGCCGAGATGGGAGCCAGCTCATGGACATTGATGCACCGCTTCAACCTGTGTCATGATCTGCTGGGCAAGGCAGGAGGCGACGAGGATTCCCTCGCGCTGCTGTTTACTTGGCTGCGCTACAGTGCCATCCGCCAACTCGATTGGCAACGTCGCTACAATACCAAACCTCGCGAATTGAGCCACGCCCAAGATCGGCTCACGGCACGGCTGGCGAGCGTGTGGCGTTCTCATTCGCCGGAATCCCGTTGCCGCTTTTGGGCGCGCCAAATGTTCACGACATTAGGTCGCGGCGGCGATGGACAGCGTGTGCGCGATGAGATCCTGCATATCATGCATCGCAATGATCTCAAGGAGGCAGCCGGCCACTTCATCGAGGAATGGCATCAAAAGTTGCACAACAACACCACGCCCGATGACGTGGTGATTTGCCAAGCCTACCTGGCCTTCCTGCGCAGCAACGGCGATGCGACCGCGTTTTACCGGACTCTTGAACAGGGTGGTGTAACCCGCGCTCGCCTGCAAAGCTTTGAACGGCCGATTAAAAGCGAGCCGGTGTTTTATGCCGATCGCAAAGATGCCCTGATCGGAGAATTCGAGCATTTTCTGAGCATCCTCAAGTCGGTGCATTCGGGTACGGACCTCGATAGCGCCATAGCCGCGGCACGTGGGCGGCTCGACGGCGGACTGAATAAGCAATTCGACGATCTGCTCGCGCTGCGCGCTAAATTACCATCTGCCGGCGTGCTGGCTGCTGCCGTCACTTCGGCCCGCGAGGGATTGGCGAAGACGATGGCCGCGAACAAAGACGATGCCGCACTGCGCGACTTACTCTTCCTCGATCTCGCCCTCGAAGAGTGTCTGCGGGCGACGATCGAGCGGGAGAGCCTGAGCGACTTGCAGACCAATGAGCTAGCCGAACTGGTTCTTTCTGCCTTGCGAAATCTCTGTTTGACGGTCGTTTCCGCGGAGTTGCCGATCTGTAGCGATCACTGGTCCGCGTTGCTCGGTTTGCCGCGAGAGGGCCGCGATTGGGCGCTGCATGCTCGTGCAGTGACGGAGCGGATCGCGCGCTGGGTACAGGAATTCACCAGCGACATCTATCAGCGTCTGCAATCAAAGGCAGAGGCGCTGGGCGCTGCGTTTCATGCAGAGCCGTGGACCATCCCGCTGTTTAGTGAGGAAGTAATTCGCGGCGGACCCGCCTTCACGCTGTCGCTGTTACTGCGTCCGCTCGACCGTATGTTGCGCCAGCAGGCAGGGCTAGGCGGTTGGCAGATCATCAGCTCCGCGAGCGGCGGAGGCAAAGTCCGCGCGGTCAAACGGCTCCTCGACGTGCAAAGCGAACGCTTCTCGGAGCCGACGGTACTCGTCGCGGATGAAGTGAGCGGCGATGAGGAAATCCCTGAAGGAGCGAAGGCTGTCTTGACCTGCGACGCGCCGGATCTCGTCTCGCATGTTGCTGTACGCGCACGGAACGTCGGCGTCCTCTTCGCCACCTGCTTTGACCAAGAGGAATATCAACGACTCAGAGAACTTGCCGGCAAAACGTTGTCGTTACTGGTGACGCCAAGCGGCGATGTCGAGTACCAAGAAGGTGAGGTTAGCCGCGACGCGCAGCCGAGCGCAAACGCGCTCCTCTTCGAGCCGCGGCTAAACTTGGCAGAATTTGCCGGTTGGGTGATCGGCCAGGAAGAATTCAAACCGGACATAGTGGGTGGCAAATCCAACAACTTGAACGGTCTGCGCGGCCGATTGGCTGACTGGATGTATTTGCCGAAGTCGATCGCGTTACCGTTCGGCGTTTTTGAGCGCGTACTGGCCGACGAGCGCAATCGCCGCCTGAGAGAAGAGTGCGACGCGTTGATCGCTCAAGCGGGTGAGAAACCTTCGGATGCACTGGCACAAGTGCGAACGAAGGTGCTGCAACTATCGCCGCCGCCGGATCTCCAGGGTGTGCTACGTGAGCACTGGCAGCACGCTGGATTGCCACCTGTGCCGTGGGAACAGACGTGGAGCGCCGTCCGGCGCGTTTGGGCGTCGAAGTGGAACGATCGCGCCTATCTATCGCGCCGCGCTCGCGGCATTCCGCACGATAGTCTGCAAATGGCCGTGCTCATTCAGGAAGTCGTGCCGGCCGATTATGCTTTCGTCATCCATACCGCCAATCCGCTCACGGGGGCGCGCGGCGAAATCTTTGCCGAGGTCGTGCTGGGCATGGGCGAGACACTGGTCGGCAATTATCCCGGCCGAGCGCTCAGCTTCCTCTGCAAAAAGAGTGATCTCCAACCGGAAATCCTCTCTTACCCAAGTAAAAGTATCGGTATTTACGGCAAAGGGGTGATCTTCCGCTCGGATTCCAACGGCGAGGATTTACCGGGCTTTGCCGGCGCGGGTCTTTATGATAGTTTTTTGGCCGAGGAGCCGGAGCATCGGTTGCTGGATTATCGCGGAGAAAAGCTCGTTTGGGACGCTAAGTTCCGCGATGAGCTGCTGCGTTCCATCGCCCGCATCGGCGCGGAAGTGGAGCGTTTGCTCGGCTCGGCCCAGGATATCGAGGGGGCGATCGCCGGCGGGCGATACTACATTGTGCAAACCCGGCCGCAGGTGGGGCTAAGCGCCGACGATTCCCTCGCGGCATGAGGACCGCGAAAGAGGGCTGCCAGCTCGCAGTTAATTTAGGTGGTTAGGTGGTTAGATAGGGGTAGACGGTTGAGACCACCAATTTAACCACCTAAATTGGCTGCGGGCCGGCAGTCGATAGAAAGGATCTCTCGGGATGCCCCGCATTCGCATCGGCAATCAAACCGCGATCTCGTGCACCGATACTCTTGAGCCATTTCGCTTCGCTTTACAGCACGGTTTCGATGCATTCGAGTGGTTTGCCGACAAGAAGGAGTCGAGCGACGGCACTATCGCGGGATGGGACGAGCCAGACATGGACGCCGACAGGCGCGCCTGGATACGCGAGATGGGCGCCGCTCACGATGTCCTCTTCACTGTCCACGCTCCCTGGCAAGCCAACCCTCTCGACGCCGGCGGAAATCCCCTCTTGATCCGTAGCATCAACTTTGCACGCGACATCGGCGCGGACCTGGTCAATCTGCACCTCTACATGGAGGCTGGCCCGGAGGGTTTTGTTCAGGCTTTGAAGCCCGTCCTACGGTATGCGACTGCCGCGAATCTGCGAATTAGTATCGAAAACACGCCTCGAACGACGCCGGAAGATTTCAATCAAACATTTGCTTGTCTGAACATGTTGCCCGACTTCCCGGACGGCACGGCCGGCATGTGTCTCGACATCGGCCACGCCAATTTGTGCGAGCCAACCCGCAACAATTTCATCCGTTACCTTGACCTGCTGGCCGATAACGTCCCCATTATTCACGTTCACGCCCACGAGAATTACGGCGATCGCGATAGCCACTTGCCTCTGTTCACTGGTCCATCGCGCGAAGATGATGCGGGCATTCGAGCGTTCGCGGAACGCTTGCACCGGCGTGCATTCAACGGGGCTGTGATATTGGAGCAATGGCCCGATCCGCCCGAGCTACTCATCGAAGCGGCTACACGCTTGCGGGGCATTCTGGAACCGCATCCTTCAGCCGATTTGGATGAGGATGCGTTGTAGCGGAATTGCTCAGCTCTGTCGCCAGTCGCACCTTTTTTTCTCACTCGCTTCTGTATCAGTTCCGATTTTCCTTCGGCCCACGGCCCATAAACGAGCGCGCGAAACTGTGAAAAAAAGCGAAAATTTGAGAGCAAAAACAGTAAGGATAGCCGCGCCGCGAATTTCTCGATGAAAAAGAGGATTTTTTCTCTCGCCCGAGCAGAGTTAATCGGCAAAAGTTCCATTGGCGCGCCGCTTGCTCTACTAGTGATTGTTGGCCTCCGGGTTCCGCGATCGGAGGCCATCGAGCCGTGGAGACGGCGCCTCTTTCAAGGGGAGGCCCAGACGGAATGGGTCTTGGTTGAGGCTTACTGAAGAACAGTTGGACGACGGCCAACCTGGGAGGGCTGCGTCCACAGCTTGAGGGCGGAACCGAGATATGCAACAAGAAATCAAAGTGCCGTGGGTTGCAGTTGTTTCCTTCCCCCAGGGCCATGCTCCGGCGGAAGCGAGACAATACATTGGGAATGGGCGTGACATCCTACTGGAAGGTTTTCATTGGGAATCGCACCAAGGAGGACGCGATCCGGCGACCGGGAATCGCAAGAGTTGGTATCGCATTATTGAGGAAACTGCGCCGGCGATCAAGGCAGCCGGCTTCACGTGGGTCTGGTTCCCGCCGCCGTCCGATTCGCTGGCGCCGCAGGGCTACATTCCGCGCCGTTGGAACAAGTTCGATACGGTTTATGGGAGTGAGGTGGAGCTGCGCTCGGCCATCCGAGCATTGGAACCCGTACGTGCGTTGGCTGATGTGGTCATAAATCATCGCGTCGGCATCCATACGAGTGGGGCAGACTTTGACGATCCTCCATTTCCTGACAATCGGGCGGCGATCGCGCGGGACGATTCTTCCGGCGTGGGCACCGGCCATCTCGATTCCGGCGAACACCACGCCGCCGGCCGTGATCTGGACCACCACAACCCTGATGTCCGTA
Organism: Gemmataceae bacterium; assembly: GCA_035653735.1. Taxonomy (GTDB): domain Bacteria; phylum Planctomycetota; class Planctomycetia; order Gemmatales; family Gemmataceae; genus JAJPHU01. The sequence goes on along the minus strand of DASRBG010000098.1, from coordinate 10,608 downwards.
ACGCCATCAAGAACTATCTGCGGAAGCTGAAGAATATCGGCTTTCAGGGTTGGAGATACGATTTGACTAAGGGTTACGCCGGACAATTCATCGCTGAGTACAACGATGCCACCGAGCCTGCTTTTTCCGTCGGTGAGTTCTACGACGGCGACCGCCAAAAAGTCACAAGCTGGATCGATGCCACCGGCGGTAAGACGACGGCGTTCGACTTCCCGACGCGTTATCTTCTTTACGAAGCGTGCTTGAGTGACGATTACGGCCGATTGCACACGACGCACAACGGTCGAGTAGTACCCGGTGGCGTGCTTGGTTTTTGGCCCAGCCGCTCCGTGACATTTTTGGACAATCACGATACGGAATATCGTCGGGATTACGAACATAGTTGTCACAACGATGGTACACGCCACTTCCCTGGCGAAACGGTGTCGATGGGATATGCTTACATCCTGACGCATCCCGGTACCCCGTGTGTGTTCTGGCCGCACTTCTTCGATTGGGGGCAAGAGACGCGGCAGCGCATTGAGCGGTTGCTACTCTTACGCAAGTATTGCGGTATCCATTCGCGGAGTCACGTGGACATCAAGGAGGCCAACCGCGGATTGTACGCCGCGTTCATCGACGGCAAGGTGGCAATGAAGCTGGGCCGCCGAAATTGGTCGCCTGGCGGGGGCTGGCACCTCGCCCTTGATGGCGACCGCTTCGCTGTCTGGCTGCGTTGCAATTAGACCATTCGGTCTCTCAGTGAACGGAAGGAGTAGCTGAGCCGCGACGGTAAGAGAGCGGTGGCCTAATGGCTTGAAAAAACCACTCCCTAACGGTCGCGGCTCAGCTAGGACTACCGTTCTGGAACAGATTCTAAACGAAAACCCCTCAAGTCTTGATCCTTGAGGGGTTTTAGTGGAGGCGCGGGGAATTGAACCCCGGTCCCGTGGCATCTCAGTGCAAACTTCTACGTGTGTAGCTTGTCTTCTTTCGCCGGGCCGGAGCCTTGCGGCTTCGCCAGGCACGTTCGCCCTTCCAACCTCCGCCAAGCAGGATGTGGAAAGAGCTAACCGATTGTGAATCTAGCCGTCACCGCCACCGGTGCAGCCGATCCCGAAGGACCGACTTCTGGTGATAGCGAGCCTGATTTGGCAACCGAGCCGAGACCTCTCAGGCGAAGCTCCCGGACACGGGGCAGCCGTTATTAGGCAGCCAGAGTCAACTGCGGTTCAGCAGTTAATTGTGTGATGAGCTTTTTACGTGGCCAGCTCATCAACCACGACACGCCGTCTGCACCTCAACTTACCCGGTCGAAACCAAGTCGCCCCCTTGGGGAAAAGGTGTTTCGCTGAACACAATAACATTATATCCACCTGTGTCGAGGCGCACAAGGCGGACGGCGATCACTTGCGGAACATCGGACTATTGGGATCCCCACGCGACAGCAGATAAGCGAGCAAATCCAGCACCTCGTTGTCGTTGAGGGGCTTGAGCAAACCCTCGGGCATCAGGGACACCGAAGAAGGTTTGACCTCTTCAATATCGCTCTTTTTCACTTCGGCAATCTTCGTCGAGTCTTCCGGGTCGAGAAGGATTGTCAGCTTCTCGCTCGTTTCGGTGACGATGCGCCCGGTGTAGAGCTTGCCGCTCTCCGTGGTGACAACCGAAGCGCGATACTGATCGGAGACCACCTTGCTCGGCTCAACGATCGATTCGCAGAGGTCCTTCAAACTGAATCGGCCGGCGACCTGGCTGAGATCGGGTCCGGTGGCGCCGCCCTCGCCGTTGAAGCGATGGCATATGATGCAGCGGGCGGCCGCGTACATCTTTTGACCATTTTTGAAATCGCGGCCTTTCAATTGGGGTTCCGCGAGCCTCACTAGCTCGTCGAGTTTCCAATCGCGGCCTGGACCCTTGGGCTTGGGCAGCTCTTTCATTTTGAACGGTTTTCGCAGACCCGCCGATTCGATCGCCAATCGCTCGGCATCGCTGGCGTTGTCGAAGGCATCTTTTTCGATGTTGTTGAGGAAGCCTTGGTAGCTGGCGCCGCCGCTGTGCTTACGAGCATCGTTCAGCCACGTGAAATAAAACTTGCGCTGCTCCCACGTCCAGCCATCCCGCACATTGCGAAGCACAAACAAATAATGGAGCTTTTGCAGATCCGCACCATTCGCCAGCATTTTGGCGATGACATCGCCGTAGCCGCGGTTGCGCGCCAGAAGCTCGTCCATTTGCTCCGCATTCGTCTTCTTCGATTCTTGCCGCATCAGCTCGATGGTTTTGGCAAGGACGGTAGGCGATTTCAGATAGACGAGCAAAGTTACGAGTTCACGATTTAATGGATCCGTTTTGGCGGGATAATGGGAATCGAGCTTTTTCGTCAAATGAGTCGCGGAGGCCGCATCCGGTTCGCCTATGCGGATGAAGATGAGTTGATAGACTCGCAGCAACTCCAGCTGCTGCGTCTGGGTTAGCTGATCGTAATTGAGCCGATCGAGCGCGGCAAGCAGTCGGCCACGCACTGACTTATCGCCCTGCCGCGCCAGGGCGACCGCGCCGGTAAGGAGTGTCTCGGCATCCCTTTCAGAGAGCAACTCGTCTTGCCAGAGGGCCGGATTTTGGTGTTCCAAGGCCAAGCGGGCGGCGTAGCGGATAAAGCGGTCGGAGTGACCGAGAGACGAGTAAATCGTTGGAAAGCCAGAGGAAAACCGGACCTCTTTTGCGCCAAATTCATCCGGTCGATGATAGCGTTCCAGAGAGTGCCGCAGTCTGCGCAGTTCCGCATTGCGCGGATCGCGCGGATCGACAAGTCGGGTCGGTTCCTTGCCGACATAGGTAACGCGAAACAGCTCGGACTGAGTTCCGCGGCCGCCGGTGGTGAAGTACAGCGCTCCGTCCGGCCCGATGGCCGCATCGGTCAAGGGCAGCGGAGTGCGCGACAGAAACTCTTCCTTGACTCCTTTATAGCTGCTTCCATCCGGTTCCAGATGCACGGCGTAAATGGTGCCGAAGGTCCAGTCGAGCAAGAACAGAGCTTTTTGATACTTGGCCGGGAAACGGGAACCGTAACCGAAGGTCATTCCGACCGGCGAGCCTGGTCCGATGTCGAGCACCGGCGGGAGGCTATCGACATAATAGGCCGGCCATTTGCCGGTGCCGCTGCGCCAGCCGAACTCGCTGCCACTGGTCGCATGGACCAGGCGCGTCGGCCGATACCAGGGCGTGCCTACATCCCATTCCATGTCCGAGTCGTAAGCGAACATCTCGCCGTCGGCGTTGAAGGCGAACCGATAGGAGTTGCGATAGCCGATGCTGATGAATTCGACTTGTTTGCTATCGGGGTCAGTCTTGGCGATCCAGCCGCCGGGGGCCATTCGGCCGCGGGCATGACCGTTAGCATCCCACTGGCGCGGCAGCAGTAAATCCTCGCCCCAGTTTGTCGGGATGCGGCTGGCGTCGATTTTCTTCGGAATGTCGGTGTGATTGCCGCATACGAAAAAAAGAGATTTTCCGTCAGGCGATAGCCGCACGGCATGCGGTCCATGCTCGCCGCCACCGGCGATTGGCCGCAACTTCGTCACTTCGTCAAACTGATCTTCGCCGGTCGTATCGCGCAGCCGGTACAGCCCGCTGCCAGAGCCATTGACCATCGCGTACAGACTGCCGAATGCCCATTGGAGTCCCTGCGCCGCCGAGATGGATACGGCCAAATGCTCGACTTTCACCTCTTCGCGACTTCCCGGAGGCGGCGGCGTGATACGGCAAAGTCCCTTCCGCCCTTCATCGCTGGCGATGATCCGGCCCTTGTTATCGAAGGCGATGCAGACCCACGAACCCCACTCCGAACGCGGCACCGTGAAGAGCCGCTCCACCCGAAATCCCGGCAAGACGAGGAACGCATTGCTGGCTCCGCTAAGCTCGGCTGGTGCGGAGAAAATGTCGTTCCAGGGAGCATCTCCGAGTTTGGCAATCTTACGTGCCGGCACCGATTTCGCGTCCTTTTTCACTTCCCTAGCTTGCCAGGTTTCGTCGGAGATGAGATAGTTTATTTTCGAACTAGGCATCTTCAGCGCGAGCTTGAGGACGAAGCCGGCACTTCCGCCGTCGTTGGTCACCTCTGCTTCCAGGACGTTCTTTCCGGGCTTGAGGTGTTTGCTGATATCTAATTCAACAGGCTTCTGCCAATCATCGGCCTCTGCGATCTCCCGGCCATTAAGCGAGAGTTTCATGCGATTGTCGCAGGCCGCCTTCAGCCAGCTGACCGTAGCTCCCCCATCAAACTCCTTGCGAAGAACATACCGGCGATTATCGTCGGTGCCCCAAATCCACAGCGGTTTGGGCCCTCTCCTGAGGAGCTCATCGTGGGGACGTGGCGGTTGCTTCTGAATTGGCGGCGTCGCTTCGCCGCGGACATGGGCGGGAGCGATCTCAGGTTTTTGCGTGAAAGTTCTTTGGTCTACCGCAAGAACTTCATCGACCGAACAAAGGAACGCCCCCAAAAAGGCGGTTGCTGCGATTGTGATGCGGAAGTGGGTCAACATTTGAGGTATGTCTCGCATTGCAGGGTGGGAAAACTCTCGACCATCCTAACAGGATCGCGCTCCATCGAAAAGGAGGCGGACCCCCGAATTTAGCGTTTTGGAGGAGGCCCATCGGCTGACCTTGTAAGCTCGCTGGTTGGGCCGTACATTCGGGTTGTGTAGTGCTGCCACGAACCCGAAGCCGCTCCCCAGCATCGGCAAGGGAAGGGAGGACAGCCGATGAGTATGGATCCCATTACCGGAGACTGGCCGGCGCCTGCGGAAACCGTGACGGCGGACTGGCCAACGGTCCCCGGTTACGAGATTCTCGAAGAGCTCGGGCGAGGCGGCATGGGCGTGGTCTACAAGGCACGCCAGGTGAGTTTGAAGCGGTTGGTCGCACTAAAACTGATCCGCGACGCCGCCCTGGCCAGCCCGGAGGAACGAGCGCGCTTCCAGATCGAAGCGGAGGCGGCGGCTCGTATGCGGCACCCCAATATCGTGGCAATCTACGACATTGGAGAACACGCCGGCCGACCCTACTTCGCGATGGAACTCATCGAAGGTGGCAGCCTCGATAAGCAGCTTGTTGGTCAATCTCTCCCCGCTCGGCAGACTGCCGAGTTGATTTACTCCGTGGCCCTAGCCGTGCAGCACGCCCATGCGCAGAAAGTCGTCCACCGCGATCTCAAGCCGGCGAACATACTTCTCCATAAGGATCAAGGAGGGAGCACACCGGCTGAATGGGGAGCCGGGAAGTCGGCTGCGGATTCCGCCTCGATCCTCCAAGCTTCATCGTTTGTCCCAAAGATAACCGATTTCGGCCTCGCCAAGCGCCTCGACAGCGATAGCACGGCCTTGACGCGAGATGGGGCCGTGCTGGGCACTGCCAGCTACATGGCTCCCGAGCAAGCCGAAGGGCGGAGCCGCGAGATCGGGCCAGCGGTGGACGTGTATGCCCTGGGGGCGATCCTTTACGAACTGCTGACTGGCAGGCCGCCGTTTCAGGCCGATTCATGGAACCAAACCGTGCAGCAGGTGCTCCACGCTGACCCGGAGCGACCGACGCGGTTGCAGCCGGATGTCCCACGCGATCTGGAGACAATTTGTCTCAAATGTCTGGAAAAGGAGCCAAGCCATCGCTACGCCAGCGCGGGGGAGTTGGCTGACGATTTGAGCTTCTTCCTCAAAGGGCAGCCCGTGGCCGCCGTGCCCTTGGGCGAGAGAGAACGGCTTGAGCGCCTGGCCGGGCGAGAGGGCTATCAGATCGTTGGCGTGCTCGCCAGCGGACCACGAAGCCGTGTCTACCACGCGCTGGAAGGCCCGCTCAAGCAGGCCGTGGCGCTCAAGGTCTTCCGGGCAGGGATTTGCACTCAAGAGGAATGGGAAACCTTGCTCCGCCGCGCCGCCGATGTCTGGGCGGGACTCACGCACCCAAACATCGTCCCGGTTCGACGAGCCAGCTGGTGGGACGGCTCGCCTTGCCTCATTTTCGAGTATGTTCCAAACGGCAGTCTGGCCGGCAAGCTCACAGGGCAACCCTACCCCATCCGCGAGGGCCTCCGACTGGTTGAACAATTAACAGAGATCGTTGGCTACCTTCACCGGCAAGGGGTCGTTCACGGCAATTTGAAGCCCACCAATGTCCTGTTCGCCGCCGACGGCATTCCTCGCGTGGCCGACATCCCTCTGACGATCGGATGGTTCCAACGTCCGCAACTCGTGGATGGTCGCGATGCCGCCGCTCTTGGTTACGTGGCGCCCGAGCTTGCGCGCGAGCCGGCCGGGGAGCCTCGCCCTTACACCGACATCTATGGGCTGGGGATAATCCTCTACGAGTTATTGACCGGTCGGCCGCCGTTTGCTGGGGCTACTGCCAGCGAGATACTCGAACAAGTGCGCTCGGATGAGCCGATTCCACCGTCACGCCTCAATCCCAAAGTGGCTCCGCACGTGGAGGCATGCTGCCTGCGGTGTTTGCACAAGGATCCGTGGCGGCGCTACCATCGCGCCTACGACCTCTTAATGCGCCTGCGCCATTTGCAGAACGATATCGACGAACGGAGTATCTCGGGCGAGCGCTTGGCTCGCTGACACTCATACCGGCAGCACGGTAATCATCGGTTCGCCAATGCCGAAGCCCGCCAGAAGCAAAATGGTTTGCCCCGCGTCGGCCAAATTCAATTCGCGCGCATGCCGTCGCGCCGCATCCTGAGGGCGATCGAATTCGGCCGCGTCAATCAGTCGGGGAACAACGCCCCAAAGTAAGCTCATACGCCGATGGACGCGCGGATCCATCGTCAAGGCGATGATGGGCGCGGCCGGCCGCGTGGCGGCAACGACTTCGGCGGAAGTGCCGTGCTTTGTCCGCACTACCACCGCCCGCACTTGCAATTCACGCGACAGCTGCGCCGTCGAGTGCGCCACTGCCTCACGTAACGGCAACGGGGCCGGACCTTCACGCTCGTCATTGGTCAGCGACCGGAATGCGCCCTCGATCCACTGCCAGCCCTCGACCTGGCGTGCGACGCGATCCATCATCTCCACGGCCTTGACTGGGTACGCTCCTACCGCGGTCTCCGCTGACAGCATGACGGCATCCGCGCCGGCGAAGACGGCATGGGAGACATCGGACACCTCAGCGCGAGTCGGCCGGGGATGCGCGACCATCGATTCGAGCATTTGCGTGGCCACGATAATCGGCTTGTTGTGGCGGCGGGCGCGCCGGACCAAATCGTGCTGCACAATCGGCACAGCCTCGGGCGCCAGCTCGACGCCAAGGTCGCCGCGGGCCACCATGAGGCCATCAGCCGCATCGAGGATTTCGTCAATGGCATCGAGAGCCTCGGGTTTCTCAATCTTGGCGATTACCGGCGTGTTCGCCCCGGCGGTATGAATCAGCTCCTTGAGATCGGCCACATCAGCGGGGCGGCGGACAAACGACAGGGCAAGAAAATCGACGCCAAGATCGAGGGCGAAGCGAGCATCCTCGCGGTCCTTGTCCGTAAGCGAAGGCGCTGACACTAGCACGCCGGGCAGGTTCATGCCCTTACGGTCCTTCAAGACGCCACCCGAGATCACCCTGCATGCTATATCGTCCCCGGCCACGGATTCGACGTGCAGTTCCAGCATGCCATCATCGAGGAGGATGCGATCGCCAGGCCGAACATCCTCGGCCAAGGCAGTATATAGCGAAGGAATCACACCCGTATCGCCGAGCACGTTGCGCGTCGTCACCGTTACCGACGTTCCGGCTTCCAACTTGATGCTTCCGCCAGCGAAGGAACCGACCCGGATCTTCGGCCCGCACAGGTCGGCGAGAACAGCCACATGTTCGCGGGCCGCAGCTGCGGCCGCCTGAATGTTGGCAAAGTTGGTGCGATGGCCGGCATAATCGCCGTGCGATAAATTGAGACGAAAAATGTTGACGCCGGCGCGGAGAAGTCGTTCCAACACTTCTAGATCGCGACACGCCGGCCCAACGGTGGCGACGATCTTGGTACGGCGACGACGCAGAAGCGTGCTTCGAGGAGACGGATCGCTCATGTATTCATCGTATGCAGCCCCTGCTACGAGGTGAAGCCATTGCCGGCGTACCGTGCGCCCGCCGTCGTATCGTGTACTGATTTTTTGACGCAAGCTAGCTATGGGAAATGGGGCTTGCTCAGCTCGTCGGTGGATATAGAATGAGTTTTGGATATGGCGAATGATCCCTGACGCGACTGGCTACGTTCATGCGTTACGCGCTGCTGACGGATCGGGCTTATTAACTTACTCGGCGGGTATATCAAATGGTGTAGTAAGAAACGCAAGAAACAGGGCAAGTGTCGTATTCGATCGTTACTCAGCGTTAGGCCCCTTTAGCTCAATTGGCAGAGCAACTGACTCTTAATCAGTGGGTTGTAGGTTCGAGTCCTACAAGGGGCAATGATTTACGGCGAATCCACTTACCCGACCTACACTAAACCTACCAAGAGCAGACCTCGGTCGGTAAGCGAGGGCTGCTCGTGGTAGGTTCGATGCACACCAGTTCATTTTTCTCGGCTACGTCCCGTCCTCGTTTTTTCTGGTTGGTCCTTCTCGACCTCCTTCCTCACGACGTCCGAGACGGGCACGGGCATCGGCGATACGGCATTCTGCATCTGGCTGGTCGGGTTGATGTGGAGCTCCTACGGGGTTGGGAGCTCTTATGTCGCATTAGCTGTTGCAGCACCTCGGACTTCGTCCGCGGGGCGTTGGCCGTGGCGAAGTCACGTGCGTAAATGCTCGACCACCATCTCGTGCAAGGTGATATCTGCCAGGTGCGGAAGGGCAATGCCCCGCAGGTGTTGGCGGCTGATCGCAATGCCGTGGTGCTTCTTCTCGCAGGCGTCAAGGACGTTAGTCGCGCCGCGGCTACGGAGCAGTTGGCGGCACATTCCTAGGAAGCCCTTGGATTACTGGGGCTGCCCCCGCTTCAATCATCGAACGGCCTTGCCAGTGTTAAGCCACGACGAGGTTACGGCCTTGACGTTTGGCTTCGAAGAGTTTTTGATCGGCTTCGCCGATGAGGTCCGATGGCGACAAGGAACGGCTGCCGTCGGTGGCGGCGACGCCGACGCTGACCGTCAGCGGATAGGATTTGCCTTCGTACTGGAAAAGATGCTGCTCCACCATCAAGCGCAGCCGTTCGGCGACGGCGACCCCGCCCTCCAGGTTCGTTTCGGGCAACACAATGATGAACTCCTCGCCGCCGTAGCGCGCGAACAGTTCTTCCTTGCGTACACAGGTTTTGACGCAGGCAGCCATCTCGCGGAGCGTGAAATCGCCGCCGAGATGACCCAGCTCGTCATTGATGTTTTTGAAGCGATCCAGGTCGAACATGATGACCGCCAGGGGTCGGCCGTAGCGGGCCGAGCGCGACAGCTCACGGTCAAGAAACTCCAAGAGATAGCGCTTGTTGTGCGCCTCTGTTAGGGCGTCGATGATGGTGAGGCGATAGATTTCCTCGTGGTACTCGGCCTCGACATTGCCGCCCGCGAGGAAACGGTAGATACAGTTGCCGATGCGCAGATAATCGCCGTCTTTGAGCTTGCAAATGGAAGCGGGCACGTCATTGACGAAGGTGCCGTTAGTGCTCTGCAAATCGACGGCATAGTAACCGTCGGCGCCGGGTTGGATACGGGCATGGCGTCGCGAGACGGAGTGATCGTTGATGCGAATATCGCAGTCGTTGCCGCGACCCAGGACCACCGGCGTATCCGCCAAGGGATAGCGCGCTCCCATGCCTGGACCAGTCGGATAGATGTGAATCACACAAGCGTCGCGGCGCGTAGTCGAGATCAGGCGATCCGGTGCGGTGACCCAGGTTTCCGTTGCCTTCTCCATGCGTGCTCCCCGGCGCATCTATTCAGCCGCGGCCCATGAGCGAGCAAGGAGAGTCGGCACTTGAAGGCGCGCGGCTAAACAAAGCCTCGTTTTGATTCTAGTTCATGAAAGGAGCGACGCCAAACAATAAATCGCCTCTAACGGGTAGCTGGCGCAACGCGAGTGATTTTCGTTTGGGGCACACTGAGATCGATGAGCACAGGCTTATCGGTCTGGGCGCGGGCTTCGTTTCCGGCCGCGTCGCGCATGGTCATGCGCAGAAAGACGCGCGGCGGCAACCGGTCGGGCAACCGCCAAGAATATTGCCCGATGTTTGGCAGCTGTTGCTCGCCGATAAGGTTCCAGGGGCCGTCCTTCTGCTCGGCCCATTCCAGCGTGATCGGGTTTTCCGCCATGTTTCGATCTTTCGCTTCCCAGCCCAGGAGAAGCGTATTCTGCTGGGTGGCGTCCGGCTGCGGCATGAACAGCTGGCCCGTGGGTTCCGTCTTGTCCCATTCCACCAACACTTGCGGCGCATCGCCCGACTTGGGAGGCGTAGGCGCCCGGCCGGCCTTGCTTTTGACTGCTACGATGAACCCGTAGATAACCCCCTCCTTCGGCAGCTGGACGCCCACCGAGCCGGACACCGGCTCCGGCCCGTGGACTTCGGCTCCTTTCGCCAGACTGATCGGTACCTCCTCCGGCATCTTTTGCCAGCTCCGCCCTTTATCGAGCGTCACGTAAACATCGGCATTGCCCA
>DASRBG010000097.1:0-5441 GCA_035653735.1 Gemmataceae bacterium | reverse complement strand
TTCAGCGATGACTTTTTTCTGCTTTTTCTCCTCGGATGGATCGCACCCGCCGGCCAGAACCCGCTTGGCTTCGTCGCGCGCTTGCCGGGCATGGGCGCGTTCGTCAATTTGTGTGACCGAATCTCGAAAGAACTCCGCTGCCTTGTGCTGATCGTTCATCATACCGGAAAGGACGAAGCACGTGGTGCACGAGGGCATAGCCTTCTGCTCGGAGCCGTTTCGACCGAGATTGAAATCACCCGAAAGCAGGGCGAGCCGGGTGCGATCAAGGTGACGAAGCAGCGCGATGGCGCGGACGGCGCCGAGTATGGATTCGTGCTGAAAGCCGCGACGTTGGGCACAGATGAAGACGGCGATCCGGTGACTAGCGCCGTCGCAATTGACGCAGATGCTCCGAAGCGAAAGCCTCGGCCGCAGGGGAGGATTCAGGAACTGGTCCACGATGCATTTCACCAGTTCGTCCTTGATCACGGAGAGCCAAATCCGGCCGGCACCGGTTTCCCCGAATCGGGTCGGGTGCACGTTGTGGACTTTGAACCCTTTCTCCAATTCGCTGCGGGGCGCGTGACGGCAGCGTCGCCATCCGAGGCAAGGAAGGCAGTCCGAAGGGCCATCACTCGCCTAATGGAGCGGCATGTGCTCGCCATGAACGGGGGCAAGCTTTGGTCTTTGTCGTGAAAGATGCTCATGGGGCAAATAGGACAAAAGAGTAAAAATCCCGCCTTGGTCCCGAGGACCCAACGGGGCAAAGGGGACAAATCTCTTTTGGGATTTGTCCCTTGCCTCGTGTCCCAGTTGCTGATCTTGGGCGCCCCCGGCATTAGGTTCTTCCCCGGCGCAAAGGTATGTGGGCGGCAAAGGCCCGATCGAATTCTAGCGGCAGACAAGATTTCCGGGTGCGCACCCGGACTTTGGGTGCGCACCTTTGCGGGTGCGCGGGTGCGCACCATCGCCGCGAATCTTGAGATAAGCGCTTGCAGATTACGATGCCGCGCTGATCAGTGCCGACGATGTGACCGCGGCCGGAGGCCGCATGTGTGTGGCGTCGAAAGCGCTCGCCCGTTAGAACTGCCAAGTCGGAGGGCAAAAATCGTCCCGTTCGGGATGTTTTCGGCCATCCTGCGGGCGATTCCGCACAAATCGTCCCGATCGGGTTCTTTTTATGGTCGGGAAGCCGTCGATCTGACGAGCCGCCCTTATCGTGAGATCAGGCGCCTCTTTGGTCGCAGCTGTTTCCAACGTGCAAGCATCAAAACCGGCCGTGCTTTGGCCGGCCGGGAAATAAAACACGGCCCGTCATGTGACGGGCCGCGTGGCGTTCTGGAATGTCGCCGGACCCGCGAACCCGTGATCAGGCGGCGTGCCGGCGCGCCTCAAGCGCGATGATGCAGAGATCGCGGTAGCGCGCGATTGCCTTCAGCATGTAGTAACGCGTCAGGTGTGGGCGTGCCGATGACAGGTTGGCCGTTTGCCAATATCGAGAACTCTGCGAGACGCGGATTTTCCGCTTGTTCCTCCTGATCGTCGGAATGCCGCATGGTGGAGATGCGCGACCAGACCTCGGCGTCGGAATACCCTTCCAATGTCGCCGCGACTTGAGGGTTGAAGCGTCGAGCCAAGGCAACGTCGTCCGCGGAGGAACAGCTCTGCAACGACGACCAAGCGCCTCCCCAACTGGATAGCCATAGTAGAATCGACCGCCGTTTCGAGTCGCGTCCGCAGCCAGCCTTATCCAGAGATCGATCAGGTTCTCAACTTGCTGACGCAACGCCACGAGCCCACCGACGACATTCATTGACCGGGCACGCCGCACAACCTCGTCGGCGATCGCCTGCCGGAGGTAGGAGTGATCTCCAATCTTGCCTGCAGCGCGCTCTGCGGCGAGGAGCGGTTCAAGATGGCGAGCGAGCGCCACAACACTGGGAGCCAAGGCACGGTCAACGGCGCGTCCGGCCCAAGGCGTCACGCTCGTTGCCTCGACCGTGCGGTAGAAGGAAGCGTGGAATTGGCGAAACCCCTCATAGTGGAGCCGGTCGCGCGCCTTGTGCACGTTGAGCAACGCAAGGACGAGACCTGGCCTCTCGGCGAGACGGCCGACTCGGCTCGTCGCCTGGATATATTCGACGGCGGCTTTGGGTTGTCCCTGGACCACCATCAATCCGAGCCGACTAATGTCCAAGCCGACCGAGATCATGTTGGTTGCAAGGGCCACATCTATGCCGTTTGGAGCTAAGGCTGAGCGCGCGAGCGCATCCTTCGCGGCGGCGACTTTATCGGTATTCTCACGCGAGGTTAACTCAAGCACATCGCGCAGCACGCGGTTCTCGAAAGGCTGGTCCTTCGGATCCAGTCGCCGGCGACGCGTACCATAATCGGCGAGTTTTGCCCTTACCTCGTCCTCAACGATGCGGCGAGCCCCGCCCAACTCACGCAAGGCATTGAAGTAGCAAAGAGCCGTCAAATACGGATCGGCCACGTCGCCTAGCGGCTTCTCCTTTTCGCCCGCCGCGAGCAGCGTTGTCAGCGCGCGCAGGAACAGAAGCTTCGGTCCCTTCCCAGGTGCGGCAAGCCCGACATAGAGGCGGCCAGGGCTCTTGGCCGATGGCACCGTGATCGCAAAAAAGGAGTCGCGACGGTCTGGCCCCGGTGGCGGGAAAATGGCTGTCCTCATACGGTCGAACAGCGCTTTGATCTGGGCGTCAGCACGACGGACGGTTGCAGTGCTCGCGATGATTTTCGGTCTGACGATTCGATCACCCCACTGGCGCGACGCCAAACGATCCAATGCAACTTCATAGAGCGCCGCCACAGTTCCGAGCGGTCCGCTGATCAGATGGAGTTCATCCTGGATGATTAGGGCTGGAGGAAGTAGACGGACGTGGCCAAACAGCTTCCGACCAATGCCGGGCTCGGCCGCGCCATAAAAGCCGTGCTCATCCTCACGATCGACATGGTCGAAGAAGGCGCCGACTTTATCGACAAACGGCAGGCCGGCAAACTTGTCTACGGTGGCAATAAGAAACGCCGGCAGACGCCGGTAGATAGCTTCGTCGACTGTCAGGACCGGCAGCGGCTTGCCCGAGCCAAATGGGCAGCGCGAGTTCGCGCAGCCGATCTCCATGTTCTGAGGCGCAAGATCGCTCGGCTTACAGCGGAAGCTGTCACGTGTGAACGGTTCGCCGCACCAGGGGCAAGTCTTGATCGGCGCCGGAGCTTCACGTCCATCCCGCTTGTAACGGCGAATGCGACCAACCGCGGTATCGGGCCCGGTGTTGCCCCATCCGCCCAATCTGTTCGGAGTCGCGGCCGCTCCCACCCAAAGCCCGATCTCGATCGGCCAGTCGCCAAGCTTATTGCGCCCACCGTCACGCCAGGCAGGCTCTCCGCGCATCAGTTCAAGGGCGCAGATGACGCCAGCAGCGCGGCTAAGCTGGTCGAGCGTGAGAAGGCGCAAGGTGTAGCGCATGAGCACGGCTATACCCGCACCGAGCTTACCGCCATTCGTGAGGCGACGATGCGCGATAATCCAAGCGGCAAGGCCGAGATAGGCTTCGGTCTTGCCGCCGCCGGTCGGGAAGAAAAGCAGATCGACGGTTTCGCGATCGGCATGCAATGGATCGTGCAGACCGGCGAGATTGAGCAGAATGAAGGCGAGCTGGAATGGTCGCCATTTGGGCGCCTTCTGGGCAGCCGGATCGCCGCCGTGACCCGCCGCGCGCTGGCGATTGGCACGCGCTACCGCCTCGTTCATGGCGCAGAAGGCAAGCCGCGCGTATTGATCGCTCGCGAGCAACGCAATGCCTTCGGAAATGCGTCGGCTTGCATCGCGTGCCGCATCGACGAGGTGCTGAGCGATCGCCTGTCTAGGTGCGCCAAGGATCGACTTAACCACCGCGTTTTTGCCGCAATCCACGCGTCGTACGCCGCCGGCAAATTGTCAAGCGCCCGTCGCAAATCGTCGGATCCAGTCCGCGCGAGATCGGCGAGGGCCTTCATCTCGAATACGACGTTCGGGATGTCCTCGTTTGGCTCTACTCGCTCGACTTCGGCTGTTGGCAGGTAGTCCGTTGCGGCCTCGCGCACCACGCCGTCCGGATCAGCCTTCCAATCGGCAGACGTGTTCACGCCCACCGCATACTCGAACACATCCCGGTAGTGCAGATCGGCGATCGCCTCATCGATGTCCTTCGAGCCAAAGCCCCGCATATTGGCGCGCGGATGAAGACCCGACTCGCAACGCACGGCAAGCCGAATCTGGAAGGCATAGGTCACGTCTTGATAGCGCCGGCGCACCGAGCTACGGCGATTCACGACCATCACGGTCAGCACGCGAAGGCTGCGCTTGGCGCCGTCGGGTTCGGTTACCTCATAGGGCCGCGCATGGAGCTCCAGTTGAAGTGCACCGGAGGGGCGCTGCGCGCCACCGGAATTCGGAACGGTGATTGTGGTTCGCTTCCCATCCGTGGGGACAGACACCTTCAGAGTCTCGTTGCCGGGCACACGGTCCCATACGACCTCCGGCGCTTCGGCACTGTCGCTGAGCAACTCCTCCTCGCTCAGAGGAGGCACCGTGATGTAGTCGCCCCAGGAAAGGTTCACTTCCACCTCGCGCACTGACGCGTCGAGCAAAACCGTCAGGCCAAGAGATGAAGGCGCGCGAATGCGGACGGCGGGCGGCACGTCTTCCGGCGCGTCGTCGGCCGCGCGCGCAGGACCGGCTTCAGCATCGCCTCCTAGATCGTCGCCGACGAGCGGATCGCCCTCTTCGAACAATTCACCTTCTTCCGGGATTTCGGCAGACGGTCCGCTCGGTTCCGGCACGGGCGCGAGATAGCCGGTCACGTACCAGCCTGAAGGTCTTTCCCTGAGTTGTTCGTGTGCGAGATCGACGTCTAACGGACCGGGGCCGATCAGATCGCGGCGCAACGTTTCGACGAGGCGTGCGCGGACATCGGTTGAGCTTGGCGCAGTCATGCGATCTTTCCTTCGCGCTGCGCGAGCTCGACCAGCGTTCGGCTCAACCAATCTTGACGATAGGCGCTTTTGAGTGCCGTCTTCGGACGAAACCCAGCGTCCTCCAGAAGCCTCTCAAGCGAAAAGAGCCGGTCGCGCAGATTAAATCGTTCGCCGATGCGCAGGCTCGCCTTGTCGGGACCACAGAGCACCCAGGCATCGGAACGGGCGAGTGCGTGCGCCCAAAGCGCCTTCTCGCCTTCATCGAGCATGGCGATCTCGCCGTCGCAGATAAGCGCCGCGGCGCGTTCGGCATCGGAGACTTTGTGCGCAGCTTTGAGGCCCGCGGTACGCATCCGGCGAAGACCACAGGCGCGGTGTTTGAGACTGAATTACGCTTCAGGCTGAATGAGGGGCTCAGGCTGCGGCTTTGATTTGGTCTTGGCTTGCCTTCCAATTCCAAGGCAGCAATTCATCGATCCGTTTCG
>DASRBG010000096.1:0-8174 GCA_035653735.1 Gemmataceae bacterium | reverse complement strand
GCCGTCGCCGACAGCAAGGCGGCATTCTTCGAGCAGAGCGACGTGCTCTCGCTCCACATGCGCCTCGTCGATGCGACGCGCCACATCGTAACTGCCGACGATCTCGCGCGCATGAAGCCGACGGCGCTCCTGGTCAATACCAGCCGCGCGCCGCTGATCGCGCCCGGTGCGCTGGTGGCGGCATTGCGGGCGGGCCGACCGGGTCTTGCCGCCGTCGATGTCTACGAGCAGGAGCCGCTGACCGATCCGGCCGATCCGCTGCTGCAACTGCCGAACGTCGTGGCCACCCCGCACATCGGCTATGTCACGCGCGAGGAGTACGAGTTGCAGTTCTCGGATATTTTCGACCAGATCGTCGCCTATGCAGCGGGCACCCCGACCAATGTCGTGAACCCGGATGTGCTCGGGCGGATGCGAAGCTGAAGACAAATTTAGCGTCGCGCACTTTTCTTCTTCGCAGGTTTCGGCCGCGCGCCTGGCTTTGCCGGCTCGTCAGGGCCTGCGCCTAGTCTGGCGCTCTTGCGCAAAGCATCTTTCAGGTCGATCGGGATGCCGTGCTTCTTGAGCAGGTCGGCGAAGGCTTCATCGGCGAGCTCCTGCAGCGTGCCCATGCGGTCGCGGGCCAATTGCTTCAGCTTGTCGAAAGTGTCGTCGTCGAACTCGATCAGTTTGCGCATGGCTGACCTGACGCGGTGGCGCGCTGCCTTTGTTAGCATGGGGCACAAAGAATTGAGCAGCGTCAAGCGCATTGCCATGGCCTCGTCCTAGATTCCGCCATCTGTCGTGTGCCTTAGGACATTCTCAGGCGTGGGACCGGAGCAGGGAGACAATGAGCATGAGCAAGTTGCGCAAGGCGATGATCGCGTTGTGGGCCATCGCCGCGATCGGGGCCGTTGCCCCGCAAGCCGCATCAGCGCACGGGCCTGGCGGCCATGGCGGATTCGGCGGCGGTGGTTTCCACGGCGGGTTCGGTGGTTTTCACGGCGGCTGGGGCGGCTATCACGGCTTTCACCACGGCTATGGCTTCGGGCCCGGATTTGCCGTGGGGTTGGGACTCGGCCTCTACGCGCCCTATTACTACGACTACCCCTATTATGATTATCCCTATGTCGGCTATGACGAGGGCTACTCCAGCGGCGAGTGCTTGATCATTCACCGCCGCGTGCACACCCGCCACGGCTGGCGCTACCGCATCGTCCATGATTGTGAATGAGCTTGCCCCGGGGCGGATTCACGTTCACCGATGGACTAAGGTCACCGATAGACTGTCGCCATCCCGTCCACGCCGTAGTTCCTGAGCCGTGGTCGCTACGAGATCGGCCCGCCGTCTCCCGGCGGGCGGTGAGTGCTATTGGAACAACGTCGCTATTGGAACAACGTCCTGGCAATGCGAACACTCATGTAGGTCATACGATTGCCGTCTCCAAACCACAGGCGAGCCGCCGAGCGAAGCGTTTGCGGATCCCGGCTGAAGGCGCCCCCTCGAAGCACATGGCGGCTGCAATTTCCCGTTGTCCAGGCAGACCCGTCAGTTGGCGCTCCGTCGTAGGTGTCGTTCCAGCAATCCTCAACCCAATCATAAACATTGCCATGGACCTGATAGAGCCCCCAGGGGTTGGGCTCGAACATGTCGACCGGTAGCGGGCGGGGTGTGGAGTAGGGTGTAGGCATGTCCGAACCGCCTGCTGTCAATGGTCCGAGAGGGCGTCGTTGCGAATTCGCCCGATCGGGACTGAAGGAATTGCCCCACCAATATGCCGTTTGCGAACCCGCGCGCGTTACATACTCTCGCTCGGCTTCGCTCATGAGCCGATACGCCCTGCCCGTTGCTCTCGACAGCCAGGACGCGTATTCGGAAGCGTCCTGCCACGTCAGGTCAAGCACCGGCTGTCCGGCGCGGCCCCATCCATGATCGGAGGGCCGATATTGGCATCCGCGCGCGGCGACACAGGCATCCCACTCGGCAAAGGTTACGGGAAAACGACCGACAGCAAAGGGCTTCGAGATGACAACCTTGTGTTGTGGTCGCTCGTCGGCCGTGCTTCCTGCCTCGCCGACCGGTGCCCCCATGACAAATTCACCGGCAGCGATCACCACCATCTGCGGACATTGCGCGCATTCCTTGAATAAGTCTCCCGGCCTTAGAGCCATGGCCTCGAAACGCGAGAGCGGCTTCGCAGCACGCGCCGTCGGAAACTGGCTGTCAACCGCGGCCAAGGGCGATGAAGAAGATTGCGGTGACCGCTCGAGTGATTGCGCGAGCGCCGGTTGCAACAGCAAATCGGTTGCGAGCATGGCGACAATCATCGGCAGACAATTCACGCGCACTACTGCTTTTCCTCGCAAGGGATTTGCGCCAGATTTGCAGCCGGGAACGGGGAAGTCTCGGCGACGACAATTGATTTCGAATATTCGAAAAGCAAAATCTACCACGCACGTCATGCGTGGCATTGAGCTCGGTAGCCGGTTTGAAAAGCCCGGCGTGAACGATCGACTAGAGGGTCGGGTTTCTCCTTGGGAATCGTGCTTCTTGCAACAGGGCATCGGAAGGCACAACGTCCGCCACGTGGGACGTCATAGTCTTTCGTCATTGGACGCGCTAACAGGTTCATCGTAAGAGCCCGCTCCGTTTATGCCGCATCGCAAGGAGGGATCGGGCGCGACCATCCGCGTGCGAGCGGAAGACGTAGAGTTGATTTGAAAGCAAAACGTGCCCGCGGCTATCTTCGCCAGAGTTGACGCGACCGTCCGCGCTGGAAACAGGCAATGGGAGGAGGATAGGAGATGGCTAAAGGGGTAATCCTGTCTGGCGCTCTCTTGGTTGTGACCGTGAGCGCGCCGGTGCTGGCGCAGCAAAATTCGATGAGCTTCTTTGTGACTAGCGTCGGGCTAGGAAAGGGCGGGGATTTGGCCGGGCTCGCAGGCGCGGACCGGCATTGCCAGCAGCTTGCTGAAAGGGCCGGTGCAGGAGGCAAGACATGGCATGCCTACCTGTCAACGCAGGGCAAGGATGCAGTCAATGCCAAGGACCGCATCGGCAGCGGCCCATGGTACAATGCCAAGGGTGTGCAGATCGCAGCAAGCGTCGCCGATCTCCATAGCGACGCCAACAAAATCAACAAGGAGACGGCCCTCGACGAGAACGGTCGCGTGGTCAAGGGCCGCATCGATACACCGAACCAGCACGACATGCTCACCGGATCGCAACATGACGGTACGGCGGCACCAGGGCCCGATGATGCCACATGTAGCAACTGGACGAGCAGCACGAAGGGGACCGGTCACGCGATCGTCGGGCACCACGATCTGATTGGGAATACGCAAGGTCCCAACTACTGGAATTACTCCCATAAGACACCGGGTTGTGCCTTGGAAGATCTGCAGCGAGTCGGCGGAGCCGGCCTGTTTTATTGCTTTGCGATCAACTGACATACGCGTGCGAAAAACGCATCGACGGTTCGGGCAGCTGTGCGGCCAATAATAAACAAGGCCGTCGGCGTAGTATGCCACCGACGACCTTGCCAGCCCCGGAAATTGAAATTGGCTCACGCCTTCCGGTGCGGTGGAGCTTGCCCCGGTTTTTCACGGACGAGTGTGAGCTGGTTCACATCGGAAGCGGAAAATTGCAGTGCGGTGCAGCCGGAGGGGCAGATTTTCTCTCCGATCAGCCGCTTAGCCCCCGGATTTGCCCGGGCTGTGGCTCGCCCTGAAGGCGTGCGCCCTGGCGCGCAGCCCATGATGGTGTGCGGGGGCTGGACTGGAATCGTCCGAACTCCGGGCACTGGCGAAGGACTCGCGCAACCCACTGATGGCGTCGGTGAGGGCCGTGATCTGGTCTGAGAGGCGCTTGGAGTCGGCCTGTTGGGCTGCGAGCTGCTTGCGGACCTCGCGCAGCTGGTCCTGCACCATCTGCAGCTGGTCGATCGATTCCTGCTGGGTGACCTCGAGTCCCCTGGTTTTCTCCACCAGTTGCTCGGAAGCCTGTGCGGCGCGGGCCTGCAGCTGACGGGCGGCCAAGGCGCGGTCGAGCTCCGGCGAGGCCCCGGTATAGGCGCGCCAGAATGCAATCCCGGCAATCGCCGCCAGAATGACGACAAATGTGATCGCTGCCAGCGCAATCGGCTGGGAGCCCATCCGGATTGCGCCCTGGCCAGGGTCGTCGCGCGCGAGGTCAATCATCGGATTGCAAGCCCCAAACGAAGGTGGACGTTTTGGAACGCAACGCCGTCGGCTGACGCGAAAACCGCACAAACTCGCGGAACGGCCGCTTCACGCCGGCGCAAAGTCAAGATTTGAGCAGGGAATCCGACAAAAAGGTGGCTGGCAAGTCCAAAAACGGGCGGGCAAGTGCGATCCGCAGTGGATCAAGCCCGCTTCCCAAACGGGCCGCCCGTTGCTCACGACCAATCGATCGGCGTGAATCTCAGTCGCCGGCGATCCAATTCGTCGCGCAGGCGCTGAGCCTGCTGTTTTGCGGTGTCGCCGAGCAGGCGGTATTTGCTTCCCAACTGAATATCCGCCGCCACTTGCTGGCGGATGCTCTCGTAGAGCTTCAGAATGCTCTCATCGGTGAGATCTTGAAGAGTCATCGCGAGGACCTGCAATCGACATGGTGTCTACAAGTCCGGGTGCACGCAAAAGTTCGAAAATGCGGATAGCCCCCTGGAATCGGATGGGTTCCGCGGGGGGGGGGCAACGTTAGCCACAAGAGTTGGCGTACAGGGCGACCTATTTCTCGCCGAGCAGCTTGCCCGTTTCGGGATTGATGAAATGAATCCGGGTGCAGGCAGGGCAGTCGATCTGCCGGTATGAATGCGGAGCTGCATTCGGCTCATCGGCCAGCCAGTGCTGGACGTGCATGCCGGTCGTCGGACATTTAAGAAGGATGTGGCGGCCCATGCGTGACAAATAGGCGACACACCTCAGTCAGAAAACTCCGGATGTTTGCGTAGGCTGGCCGCCCAAACAAGGTTGCGGCCAGGCTTTGGGGGAAGCCTGGCCGCGCGCGAACCGGTCTGGGACGGGGAGGGGTGGGGATGTGACCGGGTCGCGTAACTCCTTAAAATCTCTCTTTGGGCTCAGCGTCCGTCGCGGGCGCTGGCGGTCGATACGGCCGGGCGGCCGTCGCCGAGCGAGACCCAGACGTTCGGGTCTGCCTGCGACTGACGCTTGACGAAGCGGTAGCCGGTCTCGGTCCAGAGCACGACGTTCTCATTCTGATTGTCGAGAATGAACTCGCCCTTGTCCGTCTTCACCGTCAGAACCGCGTGGCCTTCGCCTTTCTTGTCGCGCACGACGGTGATCAACAGCGCCTCGCGTGGCCATCCGGCGTCGATCAGCATCTTGCGCTTCAGCAGCACATAATCCTCGCAGTCGCCGTAGCCGTCGGTCGGCAACGACCACTTCTCGATCACGCCCCAATGATCCATGTCGGTCATCGGCTTGATCGTGTCGTTGACCCAGCGATTGACCTTGAGAAGGCCGCGCCAGGCCGTCTGCGACATCACGATGTCGCGCGGCTCGCTCGGCCCGCCCCGGCACTCGACCGGGTTCTCGGCACAAAAGTCGACCCATCCGATCGGCGCCCGCGTGGTGTCACCAAGGCTCGCGTAGAGCACGCGCTCGTCACTGGCCCTGGCCTGCGTACCGATCGTGAGCAGGATGGCGACCACCGCCAATCCCTTTGCCTGTCCCCGAAAGTCCATCGTGGCCCCCGTTTCTTGTTGGGACCACGTTTCGCACAGAGGTTTTGCGCCCCGGCTAAGCCGGCGAAGTACAATTGAAACGAATGAAAGTAAAAACCACGGACAAATCGATGTTTACTTGAATATCATTCGCCTAGAATTTGAAATGACTGCAATTGAATCAAATCTTATCGATTAATACCTCAAGCGTTGCCGTTGCAGCCGTTTGCGAGGCTTGGCGTGCCTCACGTTAACTGGATTGGAGACCGTCACGATGTGCGCTGCGGCGCCGCCGCAACGCAAACGGCGCCCGGAGGCGCCGCTAAGGCCTGGATTTTCGAATTCTGCGCTTTACCGCGCGGTAACGCTCTCTTCGAGAGTCTCGGCCATCTGCTCATGGACGAACTCGAGGGCAAAGCCGTCCTCGAGATTTCGCACCACGCGGGATTGCACCCGGCCGAGCATCACCAGTGAGCGCAAAGGCGGCCTGGTCTCGGCGACGATCGCAGCGCCCGACAGCGACAAGTCGATGATGCGGCAGGTCATCTTGCTGCCGTCCTCGAGCGTGAGGATAGCAATGGGGTTGCGGGGCACGATGCGGTCGTGGCGGCGATCCTCGGGCAAATTGAGAATGTCGCGGTTGGCGAGCCAGGTCAGCTGGGCTGCGAGCTTGTCGCGCTTGCGCGCGGTCGCCGCGACCGTCATGGCAAAGCCGTTGTCGATGATGCGGGTGATCTTGCCCTCGACCCGGCCAATATGGTCGAGATAGGCGATCACGCGGTCGCCGACATTGCCGATGCCCGGCGCGAGCAGTGCGAGCCCTCCAGGCGACATGTTAATAATCTGGCAAGGAAATTCGCGGCGGTCCGGCAGCATGTAGCGGCCAAGCAGATGCACTTTCACACGCTGAAAGCGCCGACGCTCTTCCGCCGCCGGGAGAATCGATTTCTTGTTCGCCAACGCCATCGTTGTACCCACACCGGTCGAGCGGAAAAAACCCTACGTCCAGCAGGGTTAATGAGGGGTTAGCAGGGCTGTCAGATGTTAGTGACTGTGGCGGAGCCGACCGCCTGGCTCTAGGCTCCTTCAAGCCCGCGCCAACAGCGACAACGAGCGGCGGGCGGGAGGACATTCGCTCATGCAACAGATCCGCGTCTGCACCTATGACGGCCCGGGCACCGAGCCTGTCATCCGCACCGTGCCCTGGCCGAACATTCCGAAAAAGGCCGCCCTGATCAAGGTCGGCGCTTGCGGCGTCTGCGGCACCGATCTGCATATCCTGAGGGGACATTGGCCGAAGCCATTGCCCTGGCCATTCACCCTCGGCCACGAGATCGGCGGCGTGTTGGTCGAGACAGGTTCGGAGTTCACGTCCGATTTCATGGACAAGCCATTGCGCGTGGGCTCGAAGGTGATGATCCCGCCGCTGATGCCCTGCGGCCGCTGCTACTACTGCGTCCATTACCCCGAACATGCCAACAAGTGCCTCACGCCGGTCTATTACGGGCGCTATCTCGGCTTCGACAAGGCGCCGCATCTGTGGGGCGGCTGGGCGGAATATGTCTATGTCGATCTCGAGATGCTGCCGGGCACCAAGATCTACAAATTGCCCGACGACATGTCGCTGCGGCTTGGCTCCCTGTCGGAGCCCTTGACCTCCTGCATTCGCGCCTTCAACCGCGCCACGCGTGCCGGCGGGTTTTCCTGGGGAGCGACGGTGGTGATCCAGGGCTCCGGCGCGATCGGGATTCTCGCCGTCGCCGCGGCGCAGGAGATGGGGGCAGGGCGGGTGATCTGTGTTGGCGCGCCGGAAGAGCCGCGGCTCAAGCTCGCCCGCAGGTTCGGTGCGGAAGCCACCGTCGACATTGAGCAATTCAAAACCGCGCCAGAGCGGATCAAGGCCGTGCGCGACATTGTCGGCGGCTTCGGCGCCGACCTCGTGATGGATTGCTCGGGCCATCCGACCGCAGGTCCCGAGGGCATCGAGATGCTGCGCGACGGCGGCACCTATGTCGAGATGGGCCAGTTCACCGATGCGGGCTCGATCGAGACGTCCTGGCACCGCATCTGCACCAAGGACCTGACCGTGCTCGGCTCCTGGGGCTTCACCGGCAACGACCTGCCGCTCGGCGTCGATATGCTCTACCGCACCCGCGACAAATATCCGTGGGAGGCAATGCAGACGATTTACCCGTTCACGGAGGCGGGCGTAGCCAGCGCCGTTGCGGATGCGATGGCCATGAAGACGGTGAAGTCGACAATCGTGCCGTGGCCGGAGCTGGTGGGGTGAGCTCGCGCCGTGGCTTGGCGCTGCCACGGCGCGGAGGCTGCGGCGGTCACGGTCATCGTTTGGATGTCACCCAGGCCATGAACGCGCCCGCAGCGTCGGACACGATGGCGATGCGCCCGAAACCGGGAACATCGAATGGCTGACGAATGACGCTGCCGCCGTGTTTCTCGATTGCGGCAACGCGTCGGTCGACGTCGTCG
>DASRBG010000095.1:0-7417 GCA_035653735.1 Gemmataceae bacterium | reverse complement strand
CCACAGGTACAGACGGAATCACACCGGCCTTCCCTGCGCAGTGGTTTACGGCTTATACGTGATCTCCTCGGTGAACCAGCGTTTGCCACCGTCGCGCTCGCGAAGCCTTTGGAGCTTCGCAAGAGCTTGGCGCAGCATGGGTGCGCCAGGACCACACGATTTCGCCGTCCGTGGCCATGCCGCACGTCTGACGGCATCTTCACGTCCACCGCAATTCCGCTCCACGTTCGTGACGACGCGTACGCCCCTTTGATCGGAACGGAACGGGCGGCATTCTGCGGCAAAACAGAAATTCTGTAAATAAGAATATTTTTTCATTGAGGGCTTGACGGGGATCGGCAAGCCGCGCTCGTCCGGCAAATCACTGACGACACCGCTTGCTCCGCCGTCGTCCCGGCGAAGGCCGCGACCACAACCACAAGAATAAAACATCACGGTCACGTTCTGATCTGAGAGCAAGTTCTGACGTGAGAGCTGAGGCGAGCGCTGAAAACCAGAAACGGCGCTGCAAGCAGCGCCGTTCTGGTGCACCAAACGCGTGGAATCGGCCCACTTTGACTGGCACTGGCGGGAGCGACCCGCTCTGGCGCTGCTGGCGTGGGAACCCGCTCGCGATCCGCCAACAAGGTTACGCTCCAGCGAGTCGGTGTCAACACGATTCACGCTGACCGGCGTTGTCACCCTGACCGATGCTGGCAAGAGAGTCACGGGCGCGGTCATCAGATCTTCTCCATCCCCTGGTTCCCCTATTGGAACCGCAGAAGTGTCCCGCGCCAATTTTTGATTCCTGCTGAGCTAGCGTGACAGCCCCGTCAGATGCTCGAGCATGATCTCGCAGGCCCGCTCGGCCTCGACCAGCGTATTGAACGGGGAGCCGCCGACTTTGACGGCCGACCTGTTCTGATGGGCCGGACGCCACGACACCACAAAGCCAGGATTGCCGTGAAGACCAGGACCGCTGCGGCTCTCGTAGCTGATCACGAAGGAAAAGCCGTTGCTGCTCGCACTCCAGATCTGAATGTCCTTGATCGGAGTGGTAACGCGATTGAACTGCATGCTGCACTCGGAACGACGCGCGTGTGCTACCCCTGCGGAAGTAGATACCGGCGTAGTGAGTCTGAAAATGCAGGCGCGTTGACCCAATGGTTGTTTTCAACCGACAATCCCCAACCTGTTGCCCCAACGTGTTGGCGCGATCGTGATGCAGTTCCCCTGCGCGCCCAGGCGAGCGGACCGTTGCGCCCGCGTCATCGCGAGATGACTGCGCAAGCGATTGGCGCCGGACAAATCGTCGGGCGGTGACCCGGTTCGGTATGTCCGATGACAATTTGCGCGAGTTGCTTGATTGCCGCCTTAACCGGAAGCAATCGCGAGGCGCATTCTCAGCGCGAAGGCTGGTTCGCGCGTCGGGCGGATGTGCGAGTAGCGCGGATGAGCGAAGCGGCATCCGGGGTCGCCGGCCGGGCAATCCCGCTCATCCGGGCCACGCAAGTTTTTCAACAACCTTGATGGCGCGCCTCGTTACGCGACTTGTCGAAATTAACGAGTCGTTAACCATCGTTAATTCAGCATTCCACCGGGGCACCTGGGGGCTTTCGCCGATTCTGATCGGCAACGCGCGTAAAGGTGTTCATGATGGCACTAGACCCGGAAGAGTTCGTCATCCTTGAAGACCACGGCCCGATGACGCTGTGTTCGGCCGTAGCGAGGGCCATGATCCTGCCGCCGGACCAGCGGCGTCACGCCTCCATCCTGCGACAGGGCGAGCCGTGGCTACTCAACTTCGATGAGATCAAGCATCTCGCGGCACGATGGGACCGCGGCTCGTACCCTCTGCAGGATTCCGACATGGCGACCGGCGCGTTCCGCCTCAGGCATCTGAGGTAGCATCGGCTGTCGTGGAGAGAGGGCAGGGCCGATCTACGGATCTGCAGCCTACGCCTTTTTCACGAACTCCGATTTCAGATTCATCGCGCCGATGCCGTCGATCTTGCAGGCGATGTTGTGTCCGTCGCTCGCCTCGGTCAGGCGGATGTTCTTCACCTTGGTGCCGCCCTTGACGACCGAGGACGAGCCCTTGACCTTCAGGTCCTTGATCACCATGACGCTGTCGCCATCGGCAAGCACGTTGCCGTTGGCATCGCGCACACCTGGTTCGTCAGAGATCTCCGCGGCTGCGGCCGTCGTGGTGCTCCATTCATGGGCGCATTCCGGACACACCCAGAGATCGCGATCCTGATAAGCATGCTCGGAATTGCATTTCGGACATTTCATTCCGTCGCTCATAAACCTCAGCTCCCTCTCAGCGAAGCGCACCGTAGGTTCATGTCGGGGCAAATCAAGCGAAAAGGACCGGGCCGAGGGCAGGGCGATCCCATATGGCAGCTTAGCACCATGTGAACCAGCTCGGCCTTATGGTTCGAGGGCCTGCGCAAGGCGCGCGTCTCGAAGGATGGCCGCAAAGAAATCGCGCGTCCGGGTTTCTGCAGGACCTGCCGTCGACCAGCAAGTCTGTACGCTCAGTTATGAGCCACCGCGCAGCCGTCGCAGATGATGAGCTTCTTCTTCACCCTGGCATCGTCCATCTGCAGCTGCGCGTCATCGTCCTTCCAGGAGTTGCCAGTGGTCGTGCTGGTGTAGGCGTCTTTCGGTTGCCTGCCCTTGCTTCTGGTCCGATCCGACGTGATGTCGGTCGGCGCAGAAGACGCCGGAGCCGGTCCCAAGCCATCCCAATCAGGTGCGGTCGCCGCAGTCGCCAAGGGGACTTCACAGCCGCCAACCGACAGACAGCATCCGCCGAGCGGGAGGGCAGCCAGAGCCGCCGCAATCAAAATGGCTTTCATAAGATCGACCCAAAAAATGCGCTACGCAAGGCTACCGGCCCCGTGCCCGATAATCGCTGCGGATTTGCATTTCGGAAACTGCAATCCGGCAACACTGTTGAATTATCATTCCGCCGCCAGGACCAACGCCGCCACCTAGCGGCATGATCCGAAAAGTGTAAAGCGGCTTTCCGAAGAGATCATGCTCAATCAATGGCTAAAGCGCGATGACGATTCACCCTGATCTCATCGCGCTTTAGCGGCCGCCGTCGCCTGAAAGGCGCAGGAACTCCCGCTTCATCGCATCGACCTTGGCGACATAGGCCGCGACGAGGTGATCGCCGCAGCGCTCGGTCGGGATCATGTGAAACCTGCGGCGCGCGTAAGCTGTGGCGGGGCCGGCGCCACAGAGATGGATGAAGGCGGCAAGATCCTGCTTCTGCTGCGCACTTGCGGACGCGACGCCGGCGCGGGCGAGCGTGGCCGCCACATGGCGGTCGAGGTAAACCGAGGTGAGCTCGACGGCGTGGCTCGGGATCACGCGAAAGGTGAGGCTTGTGAACCCGCAGCCGCTATCCACGACGACATTGTCGCGGATGCACGATCCCCGCGCCTCGGCGTAAGCTCCATCGATGGTCTGGAACAGGCCGACGGCGCTGGAGGCGGGCTTGTAGATCGAAAACGGATTGAAGCTCCATTGCCAGCGCCAATAGGTCCGCGTCAGCGGATTGCCGCTGCTCTCGATCTGCGCCAGCGCAGCCAGCAATTCGGGGGTGATCGTGTGAGTGGAATATTCGCGGAACAGCGGCCCGTATTGCCGCCACGTCTCGGCCGGCTCCTTGTCGAGGCTGTGGCCGACGAAGAAGAACAGCTCCGTGGGCTTGCGGATGACCTGGTAGACGAGATTCGCTGGGGCCAGGATCGCAAGCAGGATCGCCACGATGGCCAGCAGGCGAACCGCCCTCGGTGCTTGCGCGAACTCTCGGCTCACCCACCGCGCGTGCCGTCGCCAGCGGCGAAGGCGAGGGACAAGGCTCTTGTCTTTATTTGGCATACGTTTTGTCGAAGCGGAAAGGCTAGCAAATTGTGCCGACCGGGGGGAGGCAGGCGCGAATGTCTGTCGTCGCTAGTCTATCCTACGGACCTGGACGGTATGCCGAGCACCAGCACTATGCTAGCCTCCTAGCCCTCGCAATTGGCTGCGCTGGGATCAAGTGCAGGATTGATCGTGGGGACGGAACCAAGGAAACGGCTATGACCAGCTACACGGTTGGCTTGAAAAGCGGGACGCACAACTCGGCGCTTACGATCGAAGCCGAGGACGCATTGCTCGCGGCCCTGAAGGGCAAGCTCGAGAATCCTGAAGCGCTCATCACCTATGTTCGAAAAGCAAATCAGCGCGGTGATCGTCGCCATCCGCATGAAAAACTGCGGGACAAGAAAATGGCTTAACCTGAAGGGCGGGTTAGCAACTTGTCGGCCGCAGAATGGCGGAGTGCGATATTGCTGATCCGTCCTACGGATTTTGCTCTTCATGTTGATCTTCCCTCGAAAAAATGAACACGGTTAAGCTGCTTTTAGCTCCATCTCGATGATCGGTAAGCCGAATCGCCTGTCGCTCGACACACAACACGCTCTGCACCAGCCGGCTTGTCTCCGCAGCCTCGCCGAGATCAAACACTCTCGATCGTCCTGGAGAGCTCGAAGCAGCAGGTTCACGCCTCCGCGTGGAAGGCCGTTCGTCAGGAGTTGATCGAGCGCCTGGCGGGGGCTTCGGCCAAGGCGGCACCTTGCGCTCGATCAAGGTTGCGCCGGCCGCCACCGCTCGAATTGACCGGAATCGCAGTCTCCCGTTAGGTTGTGGGACGCTTGGCTATCGGAGTGGCCCCTATATGGAACGCATTACAGCAACGCTCGATGAGGGCCTGGTCGAGGAGCTTGATCGCTTCCAGAGGGATCGTGGCTATCAAAACCGGTCGGAAGCCTTGCGTGACCTGATACGCGCGGGGCTGCAGGGGGTGGCGCAAGAGCATGAGAGCGGGGCCTGCATCGGGGCGCTCGTCTATGTCTATGACCACGAGGTCCGGGCACTTGCCAAGAGGCTGACGACAGCCCAGCATGATCATCACGATCTGTCGGTTGCAACCTTGCACGTCCATCTCGATCATCATTCCTGCCTTGAGGTCGCCGTGCTGCGCGGCTCATCCGCCGACGTTCGGCATTTCTCCGAGCATGTGATCGCGGAGCGCGGCGTTCGTCACGGCCGGCTCGTGGTCATTCCGGTCGCGCTCGAGGCGGAGACGCATATCCATGGCGGCGGCAAGCCGCATGCGCATTCCCATGCCCATGTTCGCCATGCCGGGAAAGGCGCAAAGTCCGCCCCTTAACTTGCCATCGCGCTGGACAGTCGGTTTCCAGCCGCGCCGCCGTTGCGGTGGACAGATGCGGCCGTCGACCAGCCTTCCTCCATTGGCCTGTTGATGCGAAAGCGTTTTTCGTGTGCGCGGCGCAACAGCCGTCAGTTGGAAGCGGCTTGCCAAGCACGGGTATGATAATTTATCTAAATCGTCATACTCCCGATCGCCAACAAAGTCAGATCATGGTCTTTCGCTTGCGCCTTCGCCGAACACTGTCGATCGCGACCGCCCACACGGCAGTCGCCTGCTTTCCAGCGATGTCGAGTGCCTTCGCCGCCGATCTCTCCATTCTTGCCAAGGCGCCACCGGTTGTGCAGGCCTATGACTGGACCGGCTTCTATCTCGGCGGCAATATCGGCCTTGCGACGGGGAATTCGAGCTGGACCGCGAATGCCACGACATCAGGCGTGGCGCCCGTGTCCGGCTCCCTTAGTATGTACCGCCCGCCCGACGCGTTCTACGAAAGCGGCAGCTGGCTCCTGGGCATGCAGGGCGGCTACAATTACATGCTGCCGAGCCGCATGGTGCTCGGCGTCGAGGCCGATGCCACGTTTGCCGCGTTCCAGGACTTGTCCGGGCTGTCCACCGGCGGCATCACCAGCTTCACCTCGCCAGCTCTCGGCGCAGTCAGCTATAGCGAGACCATGCTCGCATCAGGCACGGCACGCGCGCGCATCGGCTACGCACCGGGCGACTGGCTGCTCTATGCAACTGGCGGTCTTGCGTGGACCTTCGACAGTCAGGTTCTGACGCGACTTGACCCCGGCGTCGACGAATCCCGGTTGCTCTGGCGGTTCGGCTGGGCTGCAGGCGCCGGCGTCGAAGTGCCGATCGCGCCGAGCTGGACATTGAAGGCCGAGTATCTTTGGACCGGCTTCCCAACCCAGACGGTGACCTATCCGCTTTCGGGGCAGCGCATCAGTTCCGATCTGGCGCTGGAGCAAGTCCGCCTCGGCCTCAACTACCGCTTCGACGATCCGTCGCGGCCTGCCGCTTCTGCGCCGTCGCGCTTCGTGCCGCCGACGGACATCTTCGCCGTGCATGGTCAGGCGACCTTCGTCGACCAGGCCTATCCAGCCTTCCGTTCACCTTATGAAGGCGTCAACAGCCTATCCGGCGGCGGGCAGAACCGGGAGACGTTCGATCTCACGCTATCGACCGGCGTGAAGCTGTGGCAGGGCGCCGAGTTCTGGGCCAATCCGGAGATTGATCAAGGCTTCGGCTTCAACAACACGCATGGCGCGGCCGGCTTTCCCAGCGCCGAGTCCTACAAACTGGGGGCGGCCTATCCCTACGCTCGCATCCAGCGCGCGTTTCTGCGTCAGACCATCAATCTCGGCGGCGACACCGAGACGATCAACGGCGACCTCATGCAGTTCGCGGGCACCCGCAGCACCGATCGCCTTGTCTTCACGGTGGGCCGCTTCGCCATCGTCGACATCTTCGATACCAACAAATACGCCAACAATCCCAAGGCCGATTTCCTCAACTGGTCGATCGTCAATGCCGCCAGCTTCGACTATGCCGGTGACGGCTGGGGCTACACCTATGGTGCCGCTGCCGAATGGTACACCGGCCGCTGGACGCTGCGCGGCGGCGTGTTCGATCTCTCCACGACGCCAGCGGGCGGCATCAGCCCGAGTGGTTATGCGCTCGATCCGACCTTCCAGCAGTTCCAGCTGGTCGGCGAAATCGAGGAGCGCCACGATCTGTGGGGCGAGCCGGGCAAGATCAAGATCACCGGCTTTCTGAGCCGCGGCAGCGCCGGCAAATTTTCCGATGCGGTGGCGCTGGCCCAGGCGACCGGGCTGCCTGCTGACATCAACGCGGTGCGTTCTTATGTCAGCCGCCCCGGCGTCAGCCTCAACATTGAACAGCAGATCAACGACACGGTCGGTGCCTTCTTCCGCGCCGGTTGGGCGGATGGCAATGTCGAGCCTTGGGACTTCACCGACGTCGACCGCACCGTGTCGGGCGGCGTTGCGATCAATGGCACATCGTGGGGACGACCGCACGACACGATCGGCATCGCCGGCGTCGTCAACGGCATCGGCAGCGCCCACATTGCGTTCTTCAATGCCGGCGGGCTCGGGCTCCTGATTGGAGACGGACAATTGCCCAATTATTCAACCGAAAAGATTTTGGAGGCCTATTACAGCTACGCGCTGACGAGCTCGA
>DASRBG010000094.1:0-2888 GCA_035653735.1 Gemmataceae bacterium | reverse complement strand
AATAAGCGTTACAACGCTGATATGCAGCAACGGTAGCTGTGCACTAACAGAAAAAACTTAGGAGAGGTCTGCTTAACGTCTAATTCACTTAGTGTGGCCGCACTGTCGGCTGCCCTCAGCGGTGGTGCAGCCGCGTTGCGGTCCATCACCATGCTTCAGCCCGTCGAAGGCGAAGGTGGGAAGCTGTTTCCGGCAACATATGCAGGCGGGAAATACGCGACCGAGAAACGGCGCGTTCCCGACCGGCAGGAACCCGTCGAGTGCGTCGTGCTGAACTCCGTACAGTCGGAGTCAAATCACGCCGAACTGGCGCTGCTCGATGCCGTCCGGCGCGGTGATATCTCGCTCCCCCTCATCGAAGTCGATTTCACGGAAGCCAACGCACAACTTCGAAAAGATATGCCGAAACTGACCAGCCTCGAAGTTCCGCATCGCCTGGCAGACGCCATTCTGCGCGACAGCGTCCTGCCGGACGGTACACGGTTCTCGAAATCCGATTATGCCGTACGCTGGGGCCGAGCCAACCTTTGGAATGCGACGGCGATTTACGAACTCTGTCCCACCGCGCTGACGTTCGGTATGTGGGGGTCACCAGACAAACCTGGTGGACTCGGAGCAAAGTTCGAACGTGCGTATATCTCTGAAATCATCGGCGTGGACGCACTGATCGTTGACCGGCGCTCAGGATTCCGGGTGGACCCCCTTTCGGTGAGCAGTAAGATCGCGGTTGTACCGAATGGCGATGCCGGCTTCCGCGTTTTGGGCGAAAACGAAAAAGCCAAGAACGCGCAACGTCCTTCCGAGTTGAACCACGGCAATATCGTCTTCGACTCGACCAACGGTGGCGTACGATGCCGATACGCCGAGCAGACCACGGTCGTTTCCTTCGGCGCACTTCGCAAACTCCGATTTCCCATCGATGGGAGGACCGACCCCGCGCGCGACAATGCCGCCCGGACCGTGCTCGCCGCCATCGGAATCGCAGCCGGCGTGCTCGCAACAGAGCGCGGCGTCAGCCTCCGCTCCCGCTGTCATCTAATTCCCACTGCGCCGCGCACGTGGGAACTCCTGGACCGCCCGGGTGAAGATCCGAAATCTTACACGATCGATTCTACAGCAGCGATCCAATTACTGAAAGACGCCGTGGCACAAGCCGAGGCCGCGGGCCTCAAGTGGCTGGAGCAGCCGCTCGTCCTCAAACCTAGCGCGGAACTCGTCGAATTGGTCCGCCGAAGTCAGGAGATCGCCGCCACTGAGGACGATCAGGAGGGCTGATGCTGGCGCTCGGCATCCGTTATCTAACCAAGTACGCTGTGGCGACCAATCTCGCGCAGCAGAAACCGGAGTGGCCTCCTCACCCTGCGCGCGTCTTCATGGCCATGGCCGCGGCGCATTTTGAAACCGGCGCTGATCCGCACGAGCGCTCAGCCCTGGAGTGGCTGGAATCTGCGCCCGCACCTTCCATGTACGCGAGCGATGCTGACGAACGGACAACCGTACGCACGTACGTCCCTGTGAATGACGTGCACGGGGGCATCGTCCAGCGCCCGCGGCAGGACCGGGCGTTCCCGCGAAGCAGACCGCACGATGATCACGTGTTTCTCATCTGGCAGAACGCCCCCCCCGAAGATATCCGGCAGAAGCTAGATGACGTGTGCCGGAAGGTCACACGGATCGGGCATTCGATGTCTGCGGTGCAGATGTGGGTTGTTCCGCCTGGCAAGGAACCTGAGCCGAATCTGCTCCCCGGCGGCGAAGAACCGCGGACGTCATTACGCGTGCCTTCCCGCGGCACGATGCGATCGCTCGAAGCGGCGTTTAACGGACCGGCCATCGAGGAGTATGACCGTCTTTCGGACGCGCTGCCAACGGCCAGAGGAGCGCAGAAGAGGCGTCTGAGGGCCGAGCTGGAAGAGAAGTATCCCGACGGAAGGCCGAAGTCCCGCAGGCCACAAATCGTGCAGTGGCAAGCCTATGGACGGCCTGCATCCAGCGTGCATAACCTCGCTGCCGAGCCTGGTCCGTTCGACGACACGTTCATCGTGTTGCGCAAGGAAGATGGCCCGGCGCTAGGCCTCGAATCCACACTGCAACTCACCGCTGCGCTCCGAAACGCAGCCATGAAAGCGCGTGGGACGGGCGCTGCGCCGCCGGAGTGGTTGAGCGGACACGATCCGTCTGGCCGCCCCAGCACACGTGTTCACGTCGCGTTCTTTCCGTTACCTTACGTCGGTTACGAGCATTCCGACGGGCACATCATGGGGCTCGGCATCGCCATCCCGCGCGAGTTCGCGGCGTCTCCGGAGTTGCGTACCGTACTCGGCCCTCTGTTCTTCAATGACCAGCACGAGGAGCGCGAGATCGAGTTATGGCGGAAAGGCACATGGCGGTGGCTGCTACGGCGCGAAGATCGTGAGCGGCCGCCGCTCACTCTGCAGCGCCCGAACTGGACGCGCGCGAGCCGCGTGTGGGCGAGCGTCACGCCTGTGGTACTCCATCATTACCCGAAAAAGCGCGAAGGGGATATAGAGCGAATCGTGAGCGAGGCATTCGTCTCAGCGTTGTTGCCGGAGCCGCAAATCATCGACGTGAGAAGTGTTTCGCTCGTCCCTGGTGCCGGCCACGCCCTGGCAGTTCCGCAGTACGCCGGAGGCGGCGAACACCTCTGCCGTTACCAGACTCACGTTTTGGTCCGATTCGCAAGGCCAGTCATCGGCCCGGTGCTCGTGGGCCGCGGGCGGTTTCGAGGATATGGACTCTTCAAGCCCGTCAGCGATGAGGAGCTAGCCACATGGACGAAATGACCTTCCGCGATTTCTTTCGCGCATTGCACGGCTACGATCCGTTCCCGTGGCAGTCGCGACTGGCCTCTCAGGTTTGCGAGGGCG
>DASRBG010000093.1:0-4872 GCA_035653735.1 Gemmataceae bacterium | reverse complement strand
AGAGATTCGTTGGGCGATGCGCGTGCTGCGCATGGACTCGTTGCCGCTGGTCATCAACGACGAGGGGCTCGAGTGGATCAGTCCCGAAGAGTGGCGGCGACGCCAAGTCGCCCGGATCTGCGAAGAGTACCGGCGCGAGCGGCTGAGGAAGGCGACGCTGGAAGCCGCCGAGCAGCCGATGCCTCGGAGGCGGCGGGCATGACGACCGAACGGGCGATCGTGAAGGCGATCCTCGCGTACCTGAACGGTCTCCCTGGGTGCCTGGCGCGCAAGTGTTGGGGCGGCGGCATGGGCGTGGCGGGCGACCCTGACATCGACGCCTGCCTCCATGGCCGTAGCGTGCAACTCGAGGTAAAGCGCCTGGGCGAGAGGCCTACGGCGTTGCAAGCGAAGCGGCTGGAAGAGTGGCGGAAGGCGGGTGCGGTTGTGGCGGTGGTTCATGGCGTCGCCGAGGTTCGGGCGGTGCTCGAAGAAAATCAGCTTCTCCGCCGGACAGTTGGGGACGATCCGGCGTAAATAGTAAGCGAATAACGAGAGACGGGACTCTCGCGAAACTCCTTCCCTTACGCTTCTCACACCCGGCGTGTCTTCCAGGAACCAACAGATCCCGTTGTATGCCCCCGATGGCAGATCGCTCGGCTTCCGTGCGCTGGATGCAGCCAAGCGGCTGATTGAGGGCGGTTTCGTGAAGCCGTCGTATGGCCGCAAAGGGCATCTGAAGGCGATCTGGCTGCGGCGGGAGGACGGCAGCAGCCCGGTGCAGCCGAGTGTCAGGGCCGGGACGAAGTACAGCTTCATCGAGAACCTGGAACACGGGCGTTGCTGGAAGCTGCGGCGGCTGGACGGGAAGGACGAGGACGGAGTGCCATTCTCGGCGCGAGGTATTTTCCTCCAGGTCGTCGCCGACTGCCTGGTGGCGAGATGAAGCAGCGCAAAAAGCAGATCGGCGCCCGATACGTGGCACGGATGCGTGGCGCATTCTTCAAGGTGAAGTTGCCGCAGCTGCCGAAGCTCGCGGTGCAAGCGGTTCAGGTCCCGAAGGGATGCTGAGGGTCGCGTGGGACGGGGCAAGTTTTGTGGATTGCCTGGCGCGTTGCTGAGCCACTTTCGGAAATTCCGAAGATGCAAGGCACGTCTGGGTCCTTCCTGGGGCTCGCCGACGGCGGTGGTTGGGTGGCACGATTTCGCTTGCGTCACGCGCCGGAAAAGGTTGTCGGTGGTCGGTTGTCACCCGGCGCTCTGAGTTCATTACAAGACCATGGCTGATTCTCCCTCCCTCCAGCCGCGATCGTTGGGAAGGATCGCGGTCCCGACGCCAGGAACGCCCGTCCGGGTGACCTCCGACACCTCGATCCGGGCACACCGGATCCGGTTCGCCGTCGTCGTCGGCGAGACGGGACGGGTGTTCCTCGGCGTCCAAGGGATGAACAAGGCGACCGGGGCAGGCGTCGTGAAGGAGTTCTGGCCCACGGGCGCGGGCGGCGGCGTGGCCGACGAGTTGGTGATCGAATCCGCCTCGGGCGATCTGCGGCCGTCGGATTACTACCTCGACGCCAACACGGCCGGCGAGGGGTTGATCGTCGCTTACTGGACCTGGGTTCCGAGCTATGCCAGTTGACCGCGTGACGCCGGCGATGGCGAAGCGGATCGAGTTGTGGCCTCTCAAGCGGCTGGCGCCTTATCAGCGAAACCCGAGGACGCATTCCGAGGAGCAAGTGACTCAGATCGCGGCCTCGATTGCCGAGTTCGGCTTCTGCAATCCGATTCTGGTCGACTCGCGCGACGGCATCATCGCCGGGCATGGGCGGCTGCTGGCGGCGAAGAAACTGGGTCTCGACGAAGTGCCGGTGATCGTGCTGGATCACCTCGACGAGCACCAGCGGCGAGCGTACTTATTGGCCGACAACCGGCTGTCGGAGTTGGCCGGATGGGATCACGAGTTGCTGGCGCTCGAGTTGAAGGATCTGGCGGACGCCGGATTCGACGCGACGCTGGCCGGGTTCGATTCGAAGGAGATCGACGACTTCCTGGCGTCGCTCGAGCGGCACGCGGAGCCAGAGTCCAGCGAGGCCGAAGAAGCTGTCCCGGAAGTGCCCGCGGAAGCGTTCACGCGGCCCGGCGACCTGTGGCTGATCGGGCCGCACCGGCTGATCTGCGGAGACTGCCGCGATCGCGGCGTGATCGCGCGGTTGTTCGAGGATCGGAAGGCGAACGTCGTCATCACGTCGCCGCCTTACGCCACGCAGCGCCAGTACGATCCATCAAGCGGCTTCGAGCCGGTGCCGCCGGAGAAGTACGTCACCTGGTTCAAGGACGTCGCCCCGGCCATCGAATCGGTGCTGGCGTCGGACGGTTCCTACTTCCTCAACATCAAAGCCCACGCCGAGGAGGGCGAGCGCCACACTTACGTGATGGACCTCGTGCTCGCGCATAAGCGGCAGTGGGGCTGGCGCTTTGTGGACGAGTTTTGCTGGCGCAAGACCGACGATGGTGTGCCGGGCGGCTGGAACAATCGCTTCAAGAACGCCTGGGAGCCGATCTATCACTTCTCGCGCGAGCGCAAGATCAAGTTCCGGCCGCGCGAGGTAGCGCACTGGTCCGACGACTGCTTCGACTACTCGCCCGGCAATCCGAAGTCGACCTCGGGCAGCGGGCTGCTCGGCACGGGGCCGCGTGGCGCGGCGGCCGACAAAGGCAAGAACCATGCGGCCTGGCAGACCACACGGCGCAACGCGAACGACCTTGAAGGGCGGCACGGCGGCCTGGCGCGCCCGTCGAACGTGATCGAAGCCAAGACCGAGTCCTCGCAGGGGAATCATTCGGCCCCGTTTCCGCGCACGATCCCGGAGTTCTTCATCAAGGCGTTCTCGGACGCCGGCGACGTGATCTTCGATCCGTTTGCGGGCAGCGGCACGACACTGGTCGCCGCCGGGCTGCTCGATCGGTCTGGCTTCGGCGTCGAGATCAGCCCGGCTTACTGCGATGTGATCCTGCGCCGGATGCAGGAGACCTTGAAGCTCACGCCCGTGCATGCGGTGACGGGCGAACCATTTCAATCCAACCCGTGAAGGAGGGAATCACCATGCCGGAAGTTGCCACGCCGAACCAGGCCGAACGCGAGTTCGAGACCGGGACGGACGAATCGTTCAAGAACACGAGCGCTACCGCCGGGGCCGCGCACAGCGAGAACCAGCGTGTGACGTTCGCCAACGTCAAGCGGACCTACGACGTCTATCAGGATCTGGACATCCAGGCCGCGCGGCAGGCTCTCACCGAGCAAACGCGGCTGAACCAGATCGCCTCGCAGGCGCTCCAGAACGCCGTCGAGACGGCGAACCTGGTGTCGAAACAGGCCGTGCGGCACGGCGACATCGCCATCGACGGCCAGTGGAATCCGGTCCAGCAGGGCGCGGGTGACACACTGACGGCCCGTGCTGTGGCGATCGACGACGTTTCGCTCAAGGCCATCGGCGCCGTGGTCGCTGCCGCGGTGGCCGACGCGCTGGCTGGCCGCAAGTAGTCTTTCTCCTCCGGGCGCATGCATGGGCGGTTCCGCACTTCTCCGCGGGGCCGCCCTTCTTATTCACGACAGGAGTTCTGATGCGGAGTGGCGCAGCGGCAGCGCGGCGGACTCATAATCCGCAGGCCGTGGGTTCGAGTCCCACCTCCGCTACCAAGGATCCTCGATGATTCGCGAACTGCGGATCTGGTGGCTGCTGCGGCCGCTCATCAATCAATTCCAGGAGCTTACGAAGATGAAGTTCTCTGTCAACGTTGCGATTCAGATGCTGGCGCTGGTAGCACAGGGCTTGAACACCTCGATGGATCTGCTACCAGGGCGCGGCAGGTTCTGGGCCATGGTCGGGCTGTCGGCGGTGCAAGGACTGACCGCCGTGCTCGCGCATTTCGCCAACCCGGACGGTACGCCCGCGCAGGCGCCCTATCGCAAGTCGTGATGAGCCTTGCCCTGGCTGCTACATCCCAACAGGCAGCGACAACTTGCCACAGGTCAGCGCCTACCGCTGAAGAGTGGCGCGAAGTTGTCGGTTTTGAAGCCCACTACCAGGTCTCCTCATGGGGTCGCGTCCGGCACAGGGAGACAGGGCGCGTCCTCCGTCCCTGGATCGCTGCCCATCGGTACCACTACGTACACCTGTGCCGTTGCGATTACAGACGGAAGGTAGGCGTCCATGTACTTGTCGCCGAAGCCTTTCTCGGACCCAAACCGTCGCCCCGGCACGAGGTGGCGCATTGGGATGGTGTAGGCACGCATAACATCGTGACTAATCTCCGATGGGCCACGCACGCTGAAAATGTTCAAGATCAGAGACGTCACGGAACGCTGCACCCTCCCCGCTTCCGAGGATCGTCGCATCCACGGGCTAGGCTACGCGAAGAAGACGTGCTGCGACTTCGCTGTCTCTACTCAGGCCGTCGCGGCGAATTGGCCCAGCTCGCCCGGCTCTATGGCGTCCATCCGAGCACACTTAAACGCGCGGTGGTCGGAGATGGTTGGACCCATCTATGAAAACAGTCTGTCCTAACATTCAGATCCAGCGATGGCCCGTTGAGCGACTAATTCCTTTCGCCAGGAACCCGCGCACTCACACCGAGGCGCAGGTGGCGCAGATCGCAGCGTCGATCGCCGAGTTCGGGTTCGTCAATCCCGTCCTCGTCGGGGCCGACGGAGTCATCATCGCCGGCCACGCGCGCGTGATGGCGGCGCGCAAGCTTGGGATGGCCGAGGCACCAGTGATCGTGCTCGATCACTTGAGCGAGGCGCAACGGCGCGCGCTGGTCATCGCGGACAACAAGCTTTCCCAGAACGCCGGGTGGAATGAGGAGATGCTGCGGCTGGAACTGGAAGCCCTG
>DASRBG010000092.1:0-24487 GCA_035653735.1 Gemmataceae bacterium | reverse complement strand
TCTGGGGCGTCGTCGGCAAACGGTGGAGATCGCGGTAAGCCTCGGCCACCTCGCGGACCACCGAGCAATGCACGGTCGATGTTTCCGTCAGCTCCAGGAAACGGCATCCGAGACGCTGGACCAGCGCTTCGACCTGGCCACGCTCGCCGCCGACAACGCACTCGCGAGGCGTGTTGATGATGAGCAGATACGCCCGGGGCAGCGCGGCGCAGGCGTTGCGCACGGCTCCCGGTCCTCGGTCCACGATGCCTGTCACCCAATCCACGGCGGCATCCGGCGGCAAGCGCCAGGCTTTGCGGGCGGCATCGCAAGGGCCGGCCAGGTCGCTGACAAACAGCGGAGAAGCGATCATCGCATGCAACATGGCATCGCGGCCGGTCCAGGCACGTAGAGCGAACAGCCCCGCGGACTCGCCGAGACTATTGCCGATCACCGCATCGACGCGGACGCCAAAACGGCGCACCACATCGGACAACAAACCGCCCAGAGTAACTTGGCCGAAAATCCGATCGCGCACGCTCGGAGCATGGGCCGGGCGCTCGGTCCAGAAAATATCGGGGAGAAATTGACTCCGGAGGTAGCTATTCTCGGCATCCTGCTTGCGAAGGAGTTCCGGCCAGTACACCGCAAGGTCGCGGCCCATACCAGGGAAATCGTTGCCGAAACCGGGGAAGACAAAGGCGATACGCCCCGTTCGTCCCAGCGGCACCGGAGAATGAAACACGCGATCGCGGAAGACGGCAGGCAGCGCCAAGGGACGGCAAGGATCGTCACGCAGACCGCGCTGGGCCGCGTCGATCTGTTCGACCAACTCGCCCCGGTCGCGCGGAACGAGCGAAATCGCCAGAGGGTGGGTGGGAACGAGTGGGTTCTTCGCGCTCCATTCTCGCGCCAGCATTTCTAGAGTAGCGTCGGGCCGCGTTCCCAGGTGGTTGCGCAACTGTCCCAGCCCATCGATCAAAGCGCGATCATCCCGGCCCTCGATGACAAAGAGCGCCTCGGTGTGTTTGCCCAACGAATGCAGCCGATCCGGACGATCGACGCAAGCGGCCGGTTCCCACGCTTCGAGGACAGCATGAACGCAATTGCCATCCACACCAATGGAGCTGATCCCGGCGCGCCGCGGTCCGGCGGCGCGGTCGCGCAGCCAGTATTGCGGACTGCGAGGCAAGATGAAACAGTCCGCCGACCGAGCCAGTTCGTCGCGCGCACAAGAAATGTTGCGCAGCGACGGAAGAATCTGTTGATCCAGACACAAGCACGTTTTGATGAACGACGCGAATCCAGCGGCCGCGCCTGTGTGGCCAATATCCGCCTTGACGCTGCCCAATACCAGCGGATGGTGTCCGGGGCGTGAATCAAAAAAGGACGCAAGGGCTTCCGCCTCGTCACGATCCTCGGCCGGGGCGCCGCTGCCGTGCGTCTCGACATAAGCGACCGAGGCGGGATCGACGCCGGCTTCTGCATAGGCTCGCTCCAGGGCGGTCTCGTAGTCGGACGAGATACCGATGCCTTTGATGATCGCGTGGATGGTGTCGCCGTCGCGGAGGGCGTCATCCAGCCGCTTGAGGACGACCGCAGCAGCCCCTTCTCCGGGGAGCGTTCCGTCCGAGCCGATGTCGAACGGGCAGGCTCGGCCAGAGGCGGAATATGCCCGATATTGATGGGCCGCCAACACGGCGCGAACATCGCCGGCCAGATCGACTGCTCCCGCTATAGCCTGATCGATCTCGCCTTTTTGCAGAGCACGCACGGCCACTTCCAGAGCACGTAGGCCGGAGCTTTCCTCGCTGCTGAGAGTAAAGCTGGGGCCGCCGAAATGGAACTCGCGGGCGATGCGGCTGGCGACGATGCTGCCCAACGACCCCATCGTGCGGCTGGCCGTCAGCGGCGGGCCGGCGGCATCGCGCAGGCCGGGATCGAGCGACCAACGGAAATGGAAATTGGTCGTGTTCAGGTCCAAACCGAGTCCGATGAAGACGCCGGTATGGGAGCGATGCTCTGGAGAAACTCCGGCCGCGTCGATGGCTTCGGCGGCGACTTGCAGCATGAGCAATTGTTGCGGCAAAGTCTCTTGCAATTCGCGCGGCGGGATGCGGAAGCGATCGGATTGGATGGAGACGTTTCCCTCGATGTAATAGCCGGCGAATGAACGGGACGTGAAGCCCTGCTCGCGGAACCAGGTGCTCTCCGGCACACCCCACCAGTGTCGCGGCAGGGAAGGTGACACGGCATTGTCACCGCCGAGAACACGCTTCTGGAAGGCGCGGAGTGATTTCCAGGGTCCAAAGTGGGCTGCCATGCCGACGACCGCGACGGGCGGTGCGGCGAGCGGGGTCGCGTCAGCGCCCCGAGAGGCTCTGGCGAGCGGGGTCGCGTCAGCGCCCCGAGGTGAAAAAACTCGGGGCGCTGACGCGACCCCGCTCGCCGCTTGCCACTCTTCCAGCAGCACATGGGCGTTGATCCCGCCGAAACCGAAGCCGCTGACGGCGGCGCGGCGTGGTGTATGATGGTCGCGCCGTCGCCAGGATTCACTACGATTGAGGATTCGGAAAGGAGATTTCTCGAAGTCCAGGCCCGGCGCCGGTCTAGTGAAATTGGCGGTTGGCGGCAGGGTCTGAGCGCGAAACGCGGAAAGCACTTTGACGATCCCGGCCGCCCCGGCAGCGGTCAACAAATGACCGACTGTCGACTTTACGGAGCCAATGACGCATTGTCCCGCGCGCCAATTTTCGGCACCCCACAAGGATTTGAGACTTTGAAACTCCACGGCGTCGCCGACCGGCGTGCCGGTGGCGTGGCACTCAATAAGATCGACATCGCTCGGTTTCCATCCAGCCTCGCGGTAAGCCGCTCGCATGGCCCGCAACTGTCCCTCGCTGCTGGGAGCGAGCAAATTTCCGTCCACGTCATTCGATAGACCGATACCGGCTATGACGGCCAAAATTCGGTCGCCGTCGAGCACGGCATCTTCGAGCCGCTTGAGCAGGAAGATCCCCGCGCCCTCGCCGACCACCAGGCCATCGGCACGCGCATCGAAAGGCGAGCAGCGGCCGCTCGGCGATAGGGCTCGAAGCTGCGAGAAACCCATCTGGGTATACAGGCAATCCGGCCGCGATACGCCCCCGGCGAGCATGGCATCGGCACGCCCAGCCCGCAACTCGTCGGCCGCCAGTTTCAGAGCGTAAAGCGACGAGGCGCAGGCAGCATCGAGCGTGCAGCTGCCGCCGCCCAGTCCCAGCGCCTTGGCCACCATTCCGGCGACAAGACCAGGGACATAGCGATTCAACGGCGAGCGGGGCGTGTCAACGCCTTGGTCCTTCAACCGGGGCGTTGACACGCCCCGCTCGCCCAGTTTTTCCATAAACGTGCGGCCAAGATAGTCACGGGCCAACTCCGAGATGCGCTCGGTCGGCAGGGCAATGTTGCCGAGAATGACGCCGACGCGCCGGCGGTCCACTCCCCGTGTCACGCCGGCCGCGAATGTCTGCCGAGCAGCGTAGAGGGCCAAATGAAAGACCGGATCGAGTTGGGCCAGCAGATCGGCGGAGAGATCGAGTCCAGAGGGATCGAGGGGGATGTCGTCGAGAAAATAACCGCGCAGCGAATAGACGCGATCGGGACGCGCAATGGCCGGATCATAGGCATCGCTCGGATCGACCAGCCAGCGTCCCGGCGGCACTTCGCGCGAAGCATCGACACCCGCGATCACCAGATCCCAAAGGCGCTCGGGAGTCGGGGCGGAGGGGAACAACCCACCCATCGCGACAATGGCAATCCGCCCGCCCCCTCGGACCGAAGAGGGCGGGCGGGCGTTCTGGGACTCAAGGCCCATATGCGGCTTCTCCGATCAGAGTGCAGTGGCCTGCGCGAGGGGTTGCCGGCCAAAAGCGCGTTTCAAGGCGGGGTCGATGACGCACTCGTAGCCTTCCAGGCGGGCGACAACCTGACCGCGCTCGTCGAGATAGTCAATATCCGCCAGAGCATGCAAGTCGCTGTCGCGGGTCACGTGAGCGACGACACGGACGCCGGCTGCCGGGAAGGAGCGCTGATACTGCCGATAGCGAGCGAGATGACACGGAAGCGATGGCGCGCCGCGTTGCTCCTGGCTCCAAACAACCATCAGTTGGAAACTGCAATCCAGGGCGAGCGGGTCGGCAAGCCAGCGTTGACGCAGTGGGCGCTGTATCCAGTCCGCCGGCGGCGGCGAACTGCTTACTCGACCGAGGATGCCTCTCTCGCCGCAGCCCTCGATTTCCTCGATGCCGTGCAGGTCGTCTCCGTGGAACAGCAGGTTTTGATAAACGTCTTCCGGCGTCCGCTCATAGCTTCGGCAATTGGGGAGCGAAGCGCCGGGTGGTGCCTCGGGCAGCTGGTTGGCCAGCACGATCTCGGCGCGGGCGTGAAGCACCTCGCGGCCATTTGCCTGAATCCCGCGCAGCTCGACCGGAGCGACAAAGAAGCCTTCGCGCTTGACGGCCTTGCCCGCATCGATACGCAGGACCGGGGCTGCTTTCTCTTCGAGAATGACGCCGTGAAGGATGCGCAGGTCGTTGCAGCCGTGGAACAACAGGCCGGGATTTTGGTGCAGCGCCCCGTGGGCCAGCCATTCGAGAATCAGCACGGTCGGCAGGACCGGTCGGCCGTCGAGAATGTGCGATTCTAGCACCGGATGGGTTGCACGCTCCAGGACGCGCTCGAAGGCATGGGGCAGCGGTGGTTGTTGATTTATCGTTTGGCGTGAATCGATTGATCCATCCCGCTCCCTAACGGTCGCGGCTCCACCAGCCAGCACGACCACTTCGACGGCACTGCCAGGCGGCGATCGCAATTCCTCGACCAAATAATTCGCGCCCGCTTCCAGCGGGATCAAGCCGATGCCTTCCTGTGCGAAGACCTTTTTCAGTGCGGGGTTGACCATGCCTC
Organism: Gemmataceae bacterium; assembly: GCA_035653735.1. Classification (GTDB taxonomy): domain Bacteria; phylum Planctomycetota; class Planctomycetia; order Gemmatales; family Gemmataceae; genus JAJPHU01. Next base: position 19,561 of record DASRBG010000092.1, on the reverse strand, counting down.
CATCCCACGGACCCCAATTGACGGACACGACACGGCAGCGCGGCAGGCAGCGGGCCTGTTGCTGAGCCAGCTTGTTCAGCACCTCATTGGCGATGGCGTAGTCTACTTGCCCACTGCGGCCGAAACGCGCGGTGGAGGAGGAAAACAGCACCAAGGCGCGGAGTTCGTCTGGATCAACCGCTCGCAACAGTGCTTGTAGTCCTATGACCTTGGTGGCGTAGACGCGGTCAAATTGTTCGGCCGTCTTGTCCTCGATTCGGGCATCGGCGAGGACGCCGGCGCCGTGGATGATGCCGCGAATCGGGGCTTTCGATTGCTGACATATCGTTGTTAGTACCGTCTTGACGGCGTCGGCATCGCGGATGTCCACGGCGCGGTAGAGCGCGCGAGCACCGGCCGCCTCGATGCGCGCCAACGTTTGCCGAATCTCGCGGTGGGCGGAAACCACTCGATATTGCTCGCCAATCCATTTGAGATTGGCGTTGCCGTTGGCACGAATGCCAAGCTCGCGTTTGATGTCGGTTTCATTGGTGAGCGAGGCCAGCCATTCCGGTTCTTGGCCCGGCTCAGAAGTGCGGCCAAGTAGAATCATCGTCGGTCGGAAAGCTCGCGCCAGGGCGACGGCGACCTCGGCCGTCACGCCGCGGGCGCCGCCGGACAGCACGACCGCATCGCCGGGCTGGAACGGCATCGTTGTACCGATACTCAACGGCTGCACCGTGCGTTCCAACGTGCATTGCCGATCGCGCGCCAATCCCATTTCGACGGGGCCAGAGCGAAACATCTCCTCAACGATAGCGGCCGCAGCCGTGCCGGCATCCGGGAAATCATCGGCCAAATCGATTGCCTTGCATTGCACGTCCGGCCACTCGTGCCCGACGGTTTTGGCGAGGCCGGCAAGTCCGCCGTCCAGCGGGTCGCGGCCGGCATCGAGATCGAGCAGACCGAATCCACCGTCCAGACGCGATACCGTAACGAACACGGCTCCGCCTTGCTGACCGGCGGCGCGCAGGGCGGGGCCGGCGTGCTGCAAGCCGAACAGGACGTGTTTCAGGAACGCCTCGTCTTCGGGCTGGCGATTCGCCACGATCAGCAGCGCACCCAACGCCGCGGGACGCTCCAACCGGCGAAGGTCGGCAACGGATACCGAACGCGGACGATAGCCCTGCGTGCGCAGACGTTGGTCCAGCGCCTGGGAAAGCTCCGCATCGTCCGAGGCGATCCAAATCTGCGCACCCGGCTGCAATCGCAGCGACGGCCGATCCGAGGCATTCGTTAGCGGGACGACTCGCAGGACGCTCCGTTCCAGCGAGGACGGTTTCTCGTTCCCACGCTCCGCGTGGGAACGCACGTCTGCGACGCTCCGCGTCGCGGGCGCAGACTCTCCACCGGCAAGAAAAACAGCAATATCGCGGAGATTGTGCAGGGTACCGAGATGTTCGGGCTTGATGACCGGCGCCTCGGGCAGACGCTCTTGTAGAGCAGACAGGATTTCGACGCGCTTGATGGAGTCGATGCCCAAATCGGCATCCAGGGCCATGTCCAATTCCAGCATCTCCACCGGATAGCCCGTCTTCTCCGCGATCACATCCAACAGGATGGTTTCGGTGCGCCGGTCCGAAACGACGGGTGCGGCCGGTGCAGTCGGAGCGAGCGGTGTCGGAGTGGGAGGAACTTCCTCCGCCGGGGGAGCTAGCGCTGGCATGTTGATCGATTGCGGTAGTGGAGCGCTGGGTGGCACTGGTTCCGGGCGAGCCAGAACAGGCATCGGCTCCGAGAGCGGCATGGGACTAACGGGCAAGCCAAGCGATGCTTGCAGCAACCGCTGCTGCTGTTCGACGAGGAATTGCACGGTTCGCTGAGCGGCATCCTGGCCATCGAGAAACTGTCGGTGCAGTTGCGCGGTTTGGTCTTGCATGCGCTGCAGAGCAGTCAGGCTCTCGCGGGTCATGTGCAAGGCTTGGGCGAGAGCCGTACCGTCTGTAGGCAACGAAGTTGGCGTGCGATCCTCCACGGGAATCGTCGCGCCGGAAGGTGTATGCGATCCGTTCATCGTCGGTTTGGAAGTTCCATTCGTTAGAGGTCGAGATTCGGTCAATGATTTAGCGATTGCTGAACCAGGAGCGTGAGCGACCGGAGGAGATTTCTCCGCTCGCTCACGCTCCTGGCTCGTCAACTCGGTTCGTTTCGGTTTCGGCTTGACGTAGTTGGCGCCGCAGAGCGGCACGAGAAGCGTTCGCTTTTGGGAATCAGACGACGGACCGGATTGTGGCGCGACGGGATCCCAGGCGCTGAGTTTGATCTCATGGCCGAGCGCGGCCAGATGGGACAGGCAGCATGCCAGGTCGTACACACCGGAGCGATGGTCGTTTTTGCTATCGAGCGCCAACGCCTCGTGATCGCGGTCATGCAGAATCGCGCGCACCAGGCCGGTTAGATGATGGCTCGGACCAACTTCAAGGAATGTATGGGTGCCGAACTCATGCAAGCGCTCGATCTGGCGGACGAACTCGATCGGCCGCGCCAGTTGCCCGGCGAGAAGGTCGCGAACAGCGCCGGCATCATCGGGGTACGCTTCGGCAGTACTGTTGGCGAAGACGGGCAACGAGCCGGAGGGAAACTCAATATCTTGCAGAGCGGCCCGAAATGGCGCGACGGCCGCGGCCACGAGCGGACTGTGAAAAGCAGCGGACACGGCCAAGCGCTGGGCGCGAATATCTCGAGAAGCGAAGGCTTGCGCGGCGCGTTCAATGTCCGGTGCTCGCCCTGAAATCACCTGCTGCTGCGGCGAATTCTTGTTGGCCAAAACGAGATCGAGAGCTTCGGCGCAAAGGACATCGAGGATCATCTCCGGCGTTGCCTGTACGGCAAGCATGGCCCCTTCCGCGCCGGAGGCGCTTGCCATCAACCGGCCGCGCAGATGCGAGAGTCGGAAGAATTCATCCGGTTTCAGTCGCCCCGCGGCACACAAAGCCGTCAACTCGCCGTAACTGTGCCCGGCAGCGGCATCGGCACAAACGCCGAATTGTTCGAGGATGCGCCAAGCTCCAAGTGAGACGGCACCCAGGGCGGGCTGAGCAACCTCGGTGGCTCGGAGAGCTTCCTCGTTGGCGCGGCGATCTTCAAGAGTGAACGAAATTAACGGATAAATGCGATCGATAAGGCGAGCGGGGTCGCGTAAGCGCCCCGAGCGCGTCTCCGAGAGCGTTTCTCGGGGCGCTAACGCGACCTTGCCCGCCTGGGCCAAGGTATCGTGCATGGCCGGGAACAAGCAGGCCAGGTCCCGCAGCATCCCAGGGTATTGCGCCCCCTGACCGGGGAAAAGGACGGCCAATTTTCCGGCAAGCCGGCCGCGGCCGAAGAATATTCCTTCGGGATCTCTCGCGCTCGCCGCCGGCTCGCGGCGAAGCAACAAGCGAGCACGCTCGAACAACCGCGATCGATCCGTGCGCTCGCGCTGAATGACGAGGAGCAGCCTGCACTCCGCTGTGCCATCCCACGCTTGCCGCGTTTGGACTGCGCGAGCGCGGAACTCCGACCATTCGAGGTTCTCCGGCCATGTGTTCAATTGCCGTTCGATGTCGCTCGGCGTAGAGCCGGTGAAGGCGAGAATCTGTGTCTCGCCATCCCAGTCGATATTTTCTTTGTGCGGCCCGGCTTCTTCGAGGACACAATGAAAATTGCTGCCGCCGAAACCGAAAGCGCTGACGGCGGCGCGTCGTGGATGCCCAAGCGACGGCATCCACGGCCGCGGGTCCGTGTTGACGTAGAAGGGGCTGTCGCCCGATTGCAGCGGTGCGATAGGCTCCTTGACCTTGACGGTCGGCGGCAGCACTTTGTGATGCAGCGCCGCCACGGCCTTGATGAGTCCAGCGACACCGGCGGCGGCTTTGGTGTGGCCAATTTGCGATTTAACCGATCCGAGAGCGCACCATCGCTCTTGACGCTTCTCCGTGCGGTAAACCTCGGTCAACGCCTCGACTTCCGTGGCATCGCCGACGCGCGTGCCAGTGCCGTGCGATTCAACCAGCTCGATGGTGTCCGGAGTCACGCCGGCCAGGTTATACGCTTTACGGATAGCCTCGACTTGCCCTGCGGCGCGCGGAGCATAAATGGCGTTGCCGCGCCCGTCGCTTGACGAACCCAGGCCGCGCAAGATCGCATAAATCCGGTCGCCATCGCGGCGGGCGTCGTCGAGGCGTTTCAGCACGACCATCCCCACGCCCTCGCCGAGAATCGTGCCGTCGGCGGAGGCATCGAACGGCTTGGCATCGCCCGTCGGCGACAAGGCCGGCGTCTTGCTGAAACATGTAAACATGAAAATATCATTGAAGGTATCGACCCCGCCAGTCAACACCATGTCGGCGCGGCCCGTAGTCAGTTCCAGGCAGGCCAAGTGAATCGCGCTAAGCGACGAGGCGCAGGCGGCATCGACGACACAGTTGGTGCCGCCCAGGTCGAAGCGATTGGCAATACGTCCCGCCACGACATTGCCGAGAAGGCCGGGGAAAGAGTTTTCTTGCCAGCCGACATACGAATCGCTAATTCGCCGCACCACATCTTCAGCGACGTTGTCGTCCACGCCGGCTTCGCGCAAGGCGCGTCGCCAAATGGGATGGCCCAGCCTTGCTCCCAGCGGAATCACTAGTTCCAGCGTCCCGGTGACGCCGAGAATCACCGAAACCCGGCTGCGATCGAACGAGCGTTCCTCGCTGTAGCCGGCGTCGGCCAGTGCTTGTTGCGCGACAACCAAGCCAAGCAACTGAGCGGTATCCGTGGCTTCGAGACTGTTAGGAGCGATGCCGAAGGCGGCGGGATTGAACGGCGTGGCGTGAAGGAAGCCGCCGCGCGCCGTGTAGATGCGGTCGGGAGCTTTGGGATCGGGGTGATAGTAGTCTTCCGGCCGCCAATGCGTCGGTGGCACATCGGTGATAGCATCCACGCGATTGCGAATCCGCGCCCAATACCCCCCCACATTGTCGGCGCCAGGGAACAAGCAGCCGATTCCGATGATCGCCAGGGGAGTCGCCGAATCTGCCGTACTCAAGCCATCGCCCTCAAAAAGAGCTAACCACAGAGTCACAGAGAACACAGAGAAAGACACCGAAAAAACACAGAGGAGAATAACAAAAAGCGAGCATGAGAACGAAAGAGTGTCTTCAAGGAGGGACTCAATACGTTATTTCTTTTTGCCTTTTCTGTGTTTTTCTCTGTGCCCTCCGTTACTCTGTGGTTAACTCAAATCAACCCTTTGATCGTTTCCATTTCCAGGGGCGTCACGCGCGACCATTCGCGCAGCAGCGGGAAGCCCTGGCTGCGCAACGTCTGGAGACGCAGGAGGACCGCCGCCCCGTATAGGATATTGAAGGCGACGGTAACGACGCGGCGATCGCGCGGCTGTTCGAGGAAGGAGCCTTTCGTCCATTCGTTGAACGCGCCCATCGCCGGGCCGCACCATATCTGGTAATCGAGCCGGCGCGTCGGTTCGCCAGTGTTGGCCCAGCGCGACGACAGGCCAAGATACCAGCGAAACACGAGGGCCATTTTATGTTTCGGATCGCGTCCGGCACGCTCAACCTGGGCCGGGTCGCGCTGGAGAAAGAAAACGCGCGTCTTCTCCCAGATCTCCGCCAGCGGCGCACGAAAGAGGTTCTTCTCGAGGTTGGCTCGCTCGGTATCGGGCAGTGCCTCCAGGCTGGGATAGGCGCGGTATAGCTCGTAGAGCTTGGCGGCACGCATGGCGAACATGGTACCGCGCTTCAGCACTTGTACTTTAACGCCCATCTCGAACATATCCGCGGCGGGAGCCATGATCGTATCCGCTTGCTCTGCCTGAGCGAGCATTTCACGCACGGCGTCCGAACTGCCGGACTCAACGCACGCTTGATTGACTGAGCCGGTCAGCACGTAGGCGGCGCCCATCGCGAAGGCAGCGGCAGCCGACGCTGGCGTGGCGATTCCGCCCGCGGTGCCGACGCGCAACGGCTGGTCGTAGCCGTACTGACTCTGCAAACGATCGCGCAAAGCGATCAAGGTCGGCACCAGTGTGATCGCGGGGCGATTATCGGTGTGTCCGCCGGAATCAGCCTCGGCCGTTACGTCCTGGGCAACGGGCATGCGCGCAGCCAGGGCGGCTTGGTCCGGCGTGATGTCGCCCTGGCGGACCAGTTCTTGGAGCATGCGATCCGGGGGCGGAGCGAGGAATTTCGAGGCAACCTCAACGCGCGACACCTTGACGATGACCCGGTTGGGCGTAACGATTTTGCCCGATGGGGCGCGGTGGATGCCGTGGACCCGGTAACGCACCACGGGCAGCGTCAAATCGAGAAACGCCGATGCCTCAACGAGCCGAACGCCCCGGCGCACATACAAATCGACGACGGCGCGTTCCAGGTTCGGCTCGCCGGGACTGTGGATCAGGTTGAAGCCATAAGGTGTATCACCGAGGTTATTTTGAATTCGATCGATGGCCGACTCGACTGTGGCGATCGGCAGGCCGGCGGCGCCGAAAAAAGCAAGCATGCCGGCCCGTCCCATCGCTTCCACGATGTCGGCCGAACCAATGCCGTTGGCCATCGCTCCGGCGAGATAGGGATAGCGGATGCGATGATCGGCGCAGAACGTCGGATCGCCAAGGTCTTCGAGGCGGCAAGCAGGCGCATAAGCCATCCGCGCTCCGGGCGGCGGCGCGTCCGATTCCTCCGGGGAAATTAGCGCGTAATGGCCGGCGTTTTCCACGAGGTGAATCGGCCAGCGGATAGCGCGGATCGCGTCCTGAATGACGTGTGTGTCAGTCATGACCGAACTCCCTCGCCATATCCTCAACCTCTTACCCGGTATGGGGGATCATGATATGCAGTCACCCGCGCTTCCGCCAGACTCCATTTCGCCGCCCCCGAAGGGGAACGCGTAGAGTACACGAATAGATAACTGCTCGACGGAAGGGGCTGTACACAGCAAAAAATCTTTTAACTTTCCACCCTCCATTAGACGGGATACAGTGAAAGGAATGGCCGGAACCTCGTCGTGGTTCGTCCCATCGCCGTTCCACGGAGTGTCAGTCATGTTGACGGTTCATCTTACTTGTCCCCGATGTGCTCATAATCTTCGCTGCCGTCGCTTGATCGCGCCGGGTGAACGCTTGCGCTGTCCTCACTGCGGCGGGCAATTCAAAGCCGGCGTCGACAACGCGCCCAAAAGCGCGGCCGCGCCGCGCGGCCGCGGCATTCTCTTGGCCTGGTTGCTGTTCGCGAATCTTCTTCTGCTCCTCGGCGGCGGCATCACTGTCGCCGTGGCCCTGGGCAACCGCGCGAAGTCGCAAGACGCGGAGTTCGTAGCATGGGCCGAGTCTTCGAAGCCCACCACGCCCTCGCTGGTGGGTCTTGAAGACTCGGCCCGTCCTACAGCCGAACCCCCTACTCTAGCCGCGCCGCCGAGCAAACCCGCTCCAGTTCCTGCACCATCGGTCGATCCTCCGGACGATCCACCCAAGCCGCCGCCGTTGCCCGAACCGCCTCGACGCAAGGCGGAGCCGGTAAAGCCCACGAAGGAAAAGCAGGCCGAGCCGGAGAAGCTTCGTGATCCCCCACCCAAGCACCAAGAGGCGCTGCAAGCTCAATGGTTGCCGCCGCGCTTCCAGAAACAGGTCGATCGCTCCATCGACAACGGCGTCGAATTCTTGCGCCGCCGGCAACATCCCGACGGGAGTTGGGGACATCAGACTGGCGCGGTCGGCAAACACTACACGCCCGGAATCACGGCCTTATGTGCCTTGACGCTGCTCGAATGCGGCGTGCCGGCCAAGGATGCGCACGTTCGCTCCGCCGCCCGCTACCTGCGCCTGCGCATGCCGGACCTCACGTCCACATACTCGATCTCGTTGGCCATCCTGTTCTTCGATCGCCTCGGCGAGCAATCCGATGCCGCGCGCATCCGCACGCTGGCGTTGCGCCTCCTCGCCGGTCAGAAACCCTCGGGCGGCTGGGATTATCACTGTCCGATACTCAAGGAAGACGAGGAGCTTGGTCTACTCGCTTTGCTGTATAAAGATCGGCCTACAACTCCGCTTGATCTTTTCCTCACGGAACGAAACAAAAATCCTGCGCTGGAACGCGAGACGAAGCCGGAGGAAGGAAAACCAGACTCCGATCTCTATCGCCCGCGCCCCAGCCAAGTTCCGCCCCTGGAGCTATTCATCGGCGAGGACCGCTCTCCGCATTCCGCTCCCCGCCATCCGCAAACCGCGACTAACGAAGAACGAAATGAAGAAAGTGACAAGCGGAAAGCCGAAAGCGGAAAGCCGAAAGCGGAAAGCGGAGAGCGGCTGCCCGGCGATAGGCGGCGTTTGTCCAAACGTGCCTTGGAGGCCGCCGAGAAGCACGCGGAATCGCTGCGGCAAACGCCGGCCTTGCGCTCCGCCGAGTTGCTCCGGGAGCCACCGGACTTTAGCGGGCCGCGCACCGATAACTCAAACACGCAGTTCGCCGTTCTCGGCCTGCTGACTGCCGAGAACTACGATGTGCCGATGGAACGCGCGATGGCCCTTCTGGATTGGCGTTTTCGCAATTCAATGACCTTGCAAGATGGCTGGAATTATTTGCCTGCGAACCCGCAAATGCCTTGTCCGACATCGCCCTTGTCCATGACGGGTGCCGCCTTGATGGGCCTGGCGCTCAAGCATGGTCTGCTGCTGCCCAACCGCAAAGGCCGCGGGCGCGATGTCGTCGTTCACGACGACGAAATCATCAATCGCGGTTTCCTAACGCTCACGGGCATGCTCAGTGACTACTACGCGAGCTTCGCGTTCAATCCGGCGCAATTGGACCAACTCGATCTTTATTGTCTGTGGACCATCGAGCGCGTCGCCGTGCTATACAATCTGCGAACGCTGAGAGATCCGGAAGGGAATCCGGCTGTGGAATGGTATCCTGCCGGTGTGCAACTGTTGCTGCCGCTGCAACGCGACGATGGCTCCTGGAATCCCAAGGGTAGAAACTGCCTGCAAGAGCCGTCCGTGGCTAGTTCGTTCGCGCTGTTGTTCCTCAAGCGCTCCAATCTAGCCCGCGGCCTGACCGAACGATTGATCGCGACGAAGGAGGACAAGTAAGAGGGTGAAAGGCCGAAACGTTTTGACGATCCGAGTGGTAAATCACTTGGCGTGCGGACAATATGGCCAACCGATCCGTGTAAAACGAAAGACACATCGCGGATTGAGTCGGAAGGGATGAAAGAGTTGCCATGTCCACGGAATCCGAGCCGCTGGCTGCGCCGCTGCCCTCATCGCGGCAGGTTCAGATCGCGGAAGTGGACGGCGATCTGGAACTCAGCTATCGCCAGCGATCGTGGCCAGTCGTGTGCTTCCTTATCCTGTGGTTGACTGGCTGGACGGGCGGTTGCATCATGCTCATCCGCCAATTAATTGCTGATCCCAGCGTCAGAAACATCTTATTTGCTGTCCCATTCTTTGCGAGTTGGATCTTCGTATTCGGCGTGATCCTCTGGATGCTCTCCGGGGTCGAGCGCGTTCGGCTAAACGCAGAAGGACTGGACTATCAGCTGATTGCCGTCGTCACGCTTGCTCGGCGCCTGGTCCCAAGCACGGAATTGAAACGAGTATGTGCGGGGATGGGGCCGCGGCATGCGCAGAATAGCTCCAAATCGGGCGAGAAGCTGCCCTGCTTGAGATTTGAAACACAGGGACTCCCAATCGAATTTGCCTGCGGCATCAGCGAGAAGGAACAACGCTGGCTGGTCGAATGGCTGAATCAGTATCTCGACATCTGTTGGCGGCACGATCCGCTGGAAAGGAAGCGTAGCCCCCACAAGGAAGCCGGGTTGAAGGCAGGCAAACGAATCCTGCAAGCGGTTGCGACACCCGAGGAACCTCCTTCGGATAGCCGTATCGATATGCGTCCGGACAGGGATGCAATGGAATTCGTGTGGCGCGGCCGATGGAACCCGGCTGCGATCGCGGGGATGACGTTCATCAATCTATTCTGGAATGGAATCCTTGCTGTATTCATTTACGCGCAAATCGAGGATTTTAACTGGTTCCTGTTTTTCCTCCTGATCCCGCACGAGATCGTTGGCATGTGCCTTATCGCAATGTGGTTGGCGACGTTAACCGCTCCCTTGTGGCGTTTGACGTGGACATTTGACGAGCGAGGGGCGGCAAGCCGCCTGAGCCTGTCGGATGAGGATGCAGTCGTTTTTAATCTCGGTTGGAGCAAACGGTTCGACGTCCAACCACCTGTCCGAATAGAATTGCGCCGCCCTGAGGGTGAAAAGCCATCGGGATCATTATGGGAGTTACTATCCCATCCGGACGGGGATTATAGCCTCGTGTTCATCGGCATTGAGGAGAAGGAATTCCTGCGGATTGACCGACTCACCGAGGGCGATGCCTGCTGGATCGCAGATGTCCTGCTGCACGCCTTCCCTTCCTGGTCTGGGGCCGCGAAAGCCGCGATGGGATCTGTGGAATAACAACCTCTCAAGCCCCACGCCGGATTTAGCCGATAGAGGACGTGCTGGCACGATGCTAGCGGCGGCCCTTTCGCCAAGCGGCTAAGGCAACGGATTGCAAATCCGTCATCCCCGGTTCAAATCCGGGAAGGGCCTTTTCACCAGCACAATCATGTAGCAGAACTCATCCCAACCGCGCATACAGCGCAGCGGAGCAGGCAATCGCTTGCTCCGCTGCGCTGCATCGCTATTCCCCTAGAACTCCTCGCCGCAAGCAACGATTTTATCCGGCCACGGTTAAGCGGTTTATGTCCGCTCGGGAGACCGCCCGCCCTGAGTGCGCGGCGCGGGCAGAGTTTGCCGTCAAGCGGAAGCGTAAGGGGCGCTGGCAATTTCGTGGCAATCCCGAGTGAAAAAGGTTTGCAGTGGGACACGAAGTCGGCTAGCCTAAGGTGTAGGGGAAGTCTCGGAACAAGGATTGCTCGTGGGAGGGCGGTCCTTCTCGCGGAGTTTTTCGCTGCAACCCGCTGCACTGTATGGGTGAGGGGCTGACTCTCCCTCGCTTATGCTTCTCGCTCAGCGCGGTCGTGCATGGACTCTTCGCCGAGTCTTTACAGGATTTTAAAGAACATCGCCTTGTAGTGTGAATGTTTTGGACTACACTACTCTTCATCTAGTGCTCCAAAACCAAAGCCCAAGTGCGCGGGGCATTTATTCATGCTCCCGGAGACAATGCTGTCCTATGAGGCAACTCACCTCTTGCGGAGGAGAACAAAGTGGCTACCGCGACGTCCGGAACAGATCTCTCGAACAAACACGAGCAAACCAACGAGAACATTAAGGCAGCTCCCACCCTCCACTTGGATCTGGCGGGCAAGGAACCTGAACAGGTTGTTCCCGAACTGATCGAGCACGCCGCCAAGCTGCGCGTTAGCGATGTGTTCTTCACGACCAATGAGGACAACGTCGAGGTAGCCGCGCGGCATTTGGGCGTTCTCCGTGCGGTGGGAACCCTCACTCCGGACATCGGCCGCCGCTGCATCTCTTATGTCAAGACGTTGGCCGACATGAACATCTCCGAACGCCGCAGGCCGCTGGACGGCCGTTGGCTGTTTAATCGCCGCAACGGCCAAAACCTGGATCTTCGCATCAACACCATCCCGACGCTCTATGGCGAGGACTGCACCCTTCGCATTCTTGACCAGCACCATCGCCTGCTATCGGTCGATCAGATCGGGATGGATCCGCCGCAATACAAGCAATTGATCCATCTGTTGAGCAGCCCGAGCGGCCTGATTCTTGTCACCGGCCCCACCGAATCGGGCAAGAGCACAACGTTGTACGCCAGCCTCTCCCACCTCAACAATGGCGAGCGCAAGATCAATACCATCGAGGATCCGATCGAGTATTCGATTCGAGGCATTCGCCAATCGCAGATCAACACCACCATCGATCTGACCTTCGATGAGCTGCTTCGGTCGGTACTGCGTCAGGCGCCGGACGTGATCATGATCGGCGAAATCCGCGATATTGAGACCGCACGCACGGCAGTGCGCGCGGCGGCCAGCGGCCATCTCGTGTTGACGACCCTGCACGCCTCCGTCGCGACGACCGCCATCCACACGATGCTTCGTTTGAAAGTCCACCCGCACTTGTTGGCCATGTCCCTGCTGGGCGTCGTCTCTCAGCGGCTTCTTCGCACGCTTTGTTCGAAATGTCGCCAACCCTTCGAGGCGCCCCCAACGGGACTCTTTGACGATATCCAGGACCGTCTGGAACCGGGCGAGGGTCAACAGCTCTACGCGCCGGGTCGATGCCCCGATTGCTACATGACCGGATACACGTCCCGCACCGGCGTTTTCGAAATGTTGACCGTGGGACCGGAAATTCGCAAGCTAATCGACGAGCGGGCGACGACCCAGGCTATCCGTCAGAAAGCCATCGAGGAAGGGCTAATCGAGTTCCGGCAGTCGGCGCTTGTTAAAGTCGCCAAAGGGCTAACCAGCATCGAGGAAGTGCTTCGCGTAATGCCGGGAGAGTATCTCCAACAAGCATCGTCGCGCCCCGCATAACTCCAACCGCATGAGGGCATACTTCCATGACCTTCTTCCGACGCCTTCGTCTCGCCGAGTTGATCGAGCTTTGCCGCTCCATGCGCTTCGCGCTCGAGTCGGGCCTCATGTTGCGCGACGTAATGGATCTTCTCTCGTCGCGGAACACGCGGCGGGTCCGGCTCCTGGCGGCCGAGATCAGCAAGGAAATCAAGAGCGGCTGGTCCCTGCAAGATGCCCTGGCCAAACAGGGAAGAGCTCTGCCGCCGCTGTTTATCTCGCTGGTGACGGTGGGAGAGGAAACGGGCAACCTGCCCGAAGTTTTGGGCGAATTGGAGAAGTATTACATCCTCCAGCAAAAGCTGCGGCGTGAATTTCGGGAACAGATCGCCTGGCCCGTGCTTCAATTCGCGGCGGCGGTCATCGTCGTCACTTTGCTCATCTATATCCTCGGCATCCTTCCTCAAGCCGCCAGTGGGCGAGATTCCAAACCGTTGGACCCGCTGGGGCTAGGTCTGGTCGGGGAGCGCGGAGCAATGATCTTCTTCGGCTCGGTGTGCGGCATCGTGGCCGGGTTGATGCTGCTTTACTTTTTGACCAGCCGCCTCCTGCGCCGGCGGGCCGTGATCGAACGGATGCTTTTGATGGTGCCGGGAATTGGCCCGTGCTTGAGGGCGCTGGCTCTGGCGCGCTTTTGCATCGCGGCGCGATTGATGCTCGAAACGAGTCTATCGGTGCTCAAAACGCTGCGTCTGGCTTTCCTGGCCACGGACAACGCCGCCTTCGCTGCGGTCATCCCGCGCGTTGAAACATCGCTGCGGCAGGGCAACAGCATCACCACGTCTTTTGGCAAGGGCCGCATCTTTCCGCAGAAATTTCTTAGCGCGGTGGGAGTAGCGGAGGAAAGCGGTCGGCTGCCCGAAATCTTCCGCCATCAGGGCGAGGAATACGACGACGAAGCACGCCGGCGCTTGAATTGGCTCACACGTCTGAGCAGTGGGCTGGTCTGGCTGTGTGTCGCCGCCGTCATCATTAGCTGCATCTTCAACATCTTCTTGAATGTCTACTACGGGAACATCATGAAGGCTTTGCCGAATTGACCAGTTCCAGAAGGGTGCCGGATGGAAGCCTTTCCTTGCCGGCCCGCAGAGCGAGCGGGTCGCTGATGCGACCCCGCCCGCCCTGGTGGTGATGCGGGCCGGCGAGATTCCTTAATGCTCATTTCCTCGATCGGCTCACTCCATCCACCGAGCGCGGTATTTTTTACTTCGTGTAAAACGGAGAATGTGGTTGATGGCCAGGAGCAAGTCCATCCCCTGGAATGTCTGCACGGCCGTTACCTCTTTCCCGGAGATAATTAGTTCCCACGAGCCGGTCGGCAGAGCCAGGCCGGCTCGTTCGATCTCCAGGTATACATCCACGTAGTAATCGCCGTAGCTAATGAACCGCGTCGGGATTTGATCCACTTCTTTGACGGGGTGATCCGTTGCCGCCACCCCCAAGGCGGCGGACAGGCGCTCGATGATGAAGTTCGCACGCATCCGCGCTTCGATCATCCTCGGATCGGAACGTTTCTCCTCAAGCTGCTCTACAAACAAAGACGCGATCCACCCAGACATGGAAACCTCCTGAGACGACATTGTCCCCGGCTGTTTTGGTGATCAAGTCTAACTTTTCTCTGAAAGAGAGTCTGTCGTTTTTCGACGGATCTGACGCGAGTGGATTTTTTTCTGGATACTCATGGTGTGCAGTTCGCGGCGAGCAGCAAGTTGACCGGTGTCAGGCCGCGGTGAACGATGTTCTTGCTGTGCGCCTAAGTCACCGCCATTCTTGCGACATGGATGCACCTTGGAACTGCTCCTGATGATGAGGGGACTAGCGATCGTCGAACGCCGCGCCGCTCGCCAGTCGGTTGAAATCTCCCATGCTGGATTCAATCGTTCTCTTCGGTGTTGGCCACGGCGCTCCGGAGCAGTTGCTGCACACGGCTGCGAGCTTTGAACACGCCGGCTATCGACATCCCGAGTCTCCTTGCTGCCTCCGCTCCAGAGAGTCCGTCGAGGGCGGTCAATTGGAATGCTTCCCAGGTCCGCGGCTCCACGCGCGCCTGAACGGCGTCCATCGCCTTTCGGAGCAGTTCTTGCTCGTAGCCCTCCTCCAACCGGCGGGCTAGATCATCGCGGGCAGCTTCGCTTTCGATTTGCTGAAGATCGACGCTGCCGCCTCCGCCTCCGCCGGCGCCGGGCTTCTCTCGTTCGGCCAGGAGGTCGCACCACGCATAGCGGGCGAGTGTTTTCAAGTAAGCACGGAAGCTTTTCGCGGGGTCGTATTGAAATGTCCTCATCCTTCGCGAGAGTTTGAGCAGCACTTCCTGCGTGAGATCCTGGGCATCCGCCTCCTGGAGATGCCAGGCGCGGCACCATTGGTAAATCACCGGAACGTACCGCTCAACCAGTTCCGCCCATGCGCAAGGCTCGTTGGCCTTCGCGCGGCCGAGCAGAGACGGATTTGTGCGATCCGTAAATGAGCTTGTCATGGACGCTACCGGGTTTAGGATCTACAACGAGTCTTTGCTTCTCTTCGTAGCGATCTGTTCCGATACGTTTTTTCGAGTTTCGGCAAAAACGCGAGAAAGCTGAATTTATTGTAAGGTACCGATCAAGTAGAACACTTGCAAGCGTTTTTCGTGCTTCATCGGCACGGGCTGCCCTCGGTTATTTAGGTGGCGACGTAGACGCTTCGTTAACCGCGTCACATCCGGCCCTTGAAGACATCTCATCGCGCAATAGAATCCCCTAATGCCTCTCGCCATTCGCTGTAGCCGGCTCGTCAAAATTTACGACGGTCGCCCGCCTGTGGAAGCGGTTCGCGGGTTGGATCTGACTGTCGAGGTTGGCGAGTGCTTTGGGCTGCTCGGTCCCAACGGCGCCGGCAAAACCACTACCATCGAGATTCTCGAAGGACTCCTGGAACCGACGGAAGGCGAGGTCGAAGTGCTCGGCCTGCGCTGGGGCGGACGGGAGGAAGATGAGCTTCGCCAGCGGCTGGGAATTTCACTCCAGGAAACCCGCCTCTCTGAGAAATTGACTGTTCGTGAGACGCTCACACTGTTCCGCAGCTTCTATCGACAGGGTGTTGAACCGGACGATGCCATCGCGGTTGTTTCCATGCAGGAGAAGGCCGACGCGCGGGTTGGCAAGCTCTCCGGCGGTCAACGCCAACGCCTCGCGGTTGCCTGTGCGCTTGTCGGCAATCCCGATTTGCTTTTTCTCGACGAGCCAACCACCGGCTTGGACCCGCAGTCGCGGCGGCAGCTCTGGGACATCATTCGGGATTTCCGCGGCCAGGGTCGTACGATCCTGTTGACGACGCATTACATGGACGAAGCCGAGCGGCTGTGTGATCGCGTCGCCGTTGTCGATCATGGCCAGGTCATCGCACTGGGCGCGCCGCGCGAGTTGATCGCTCGGCTAGGCGGCGATCACGTGATCGAATTCGCCGTTGCCGAAGGTCAGGCTGCGCCCGATCAGACCAGACTGAATGAGTTGCCGGGCGTTAGCTCGGTGCGGATCGAGGACGGCGACATCATTCTGCGCGTGGCCGAGCCGCATATCGTGTTGCCTGCCTTGCTGGACCGTCTGCGCGAGGACGGCCGGGAGTTGGCTCGTCTGACGACGCGGCACGCCAGCCTGGAAGATGTCTTCGTGCAGCTCACCGGACGGCACTTGCGCGATGAGGAGGCAAGTCCCGCATGAACGAAAGACAATCGCAGGTTGCTCCCCGTCGATACTGGCCCCTAGGACAGCTGGTCTTGGCTCGGGCGCGCGAGTTTTTACGTGAACCCGAGGCAGTATTCTGGGTCTACGGATTTCCCATCGTGATGACCGTTGTCTTGGGCATTGCCTTCCGCAATAAACCGGCCGAGCACGTCCACGTTGACATCGCCGATGGACCTGCCGCCGCATCCGTGAAGACCATACTGAGCGGCAATGAGCGATTTCAAAGCGAGATCCACGAACTCGCCTTATGCCGGCAGCGGCTGCGAACCGGTAAGGTCGAACTCGTTGTAGTCCCCGAATCCCCGATCGCTGAGACGAGCGGACAGAAAGAAAACCGTCCGAAGTACAAATACCTCCTCGCCCCCGGCCGTCCCGAAAGTCGCCTAGCCCGCGATGAGGTGGACCGTTTGCTCCAGCGTCAGGCGGGTCGCAAGGAAGCAGCGGAGGTCAAGGAAGTCGAAGTGGATGAGCCGGGCGGGCGCTACATCGACTTCCTGGTGCCCGGACTGCTGGGAATGGGGCTGATGGGCGGCGGCTTGTGGGGATTGGGTTTCGTGACTGTCGACATGCGGATTCGTAAATTGCTTAAGCGCTTCCTCGCCACGCCGATGCGCAAGTCGGATTTTCTCGCGGCTTTGATGATCAGCCGACTCATCTTCATGGTGCCCGAGGTGCTGATCTTGTTGCTGTTCTCTCGCCTGGCCTTCGATGTGAAAATCGCCGGCAGCCTCCTCGCCGTCCTGGTGCTGATTCTCCTGGGAGCTATTTGCTTCGCCGGCATTGGCCTGCTAGTCGCCAGCCGGGCACGAACACTCGAAGCGGTCTCGGGATTGATGAACCTGATTATGCTGCCCATGTGGCTGTTCTCCGGTGTCTTCTTCAGCTCAGAGCGATTCCCCGATTGGCTGCAAGGTTTCATCTGGGTGCTGCCGCTGACGCCGCTGAACAATGCCCTCCGCGCGGTCATGTTGGAAGGCGCATCGCTGGTTTCACAATGGGCCGAGGTGGCGCTGCTCGCCGGTTGGGGACTGGTCACGTTCGTGCTGGCGCTCAAGTGGTTCCGCTGGAGTTGAGATTACCCGCGACGCGCAGCGGATGTAGAGCCGCGACCGTAAGGGCGCGGGAGGCAAAACCGCTCCCTTCCGGTCGCGGCTCTTCGCGCCTTTTACCGTGCTGCGTGCGCGGCTCGGATGAAGTATATTCCCCTTGCATTCCCCACCTTCCTCGCATAGTGTACTATAAGCGTGTGACACTTCGGAAGATGAGGGACTCATGTGGTTTGACATTCATCCCGATTCGCCGATTCCGATCTTCGAGCAGATTGTCTCGCAGGTCATCTTCAACATCGCCTCGGGTGGTTTGGCGGTGGGCGATCTGATTCCGAGTGTGCGCGATCTGGGCATGCGGCTGACGGTGCATCCCAACACGGTAGCCAAGGCATTTCAAGAATTGGAGCGTCTGGGCGTAGTAACGGCGCGGCGCGGCCGAGGTATGGAAGTGACGCCGGATGCACCGAAGCTGTGCCAGGCAGAGCGGCGCGAGAGAATCAGTCAGCGCATCCGCGAGGCGCTTCGCGAGGCGGCCAGCAGTGGATTGCCGCGTGACGAGCTTCGCCGCCTTGTCGAAGAGGAATTGAACTATCACGGCAACGGCAAGCGGCGCGAGCGACAACAATCGGATTGACAAGTGTTGATTTCAACTCATCGATCCTCAACCAGTAGAGGGACGACAGCGATGGAGACCATAATCGCCACAGAGGGGCTGTGCAAAAGTTTCGGCGGAAAGATCGTGGTCAATCGACTCGATCTGGAAGTGCCGCGCGGGGCCATCTTCGCCTTGCTCGGCGGCAACGGAGCCGGCAAGTCCACGACGATCCGCATGCTCACCGGCCTGATCGAACCGGACGCCGGCACGGCGACCATCCTCGGCGAGGACTGCTGGGCGCGGGCCATCCCGCTGCGTCACCGCGTCGGTTACGTGCCGGAAAAACCTCGTTTCTACGACTGGATGACCGTCCGCGAGATCGGCTGGTTCACGGCCGGCTTCCACAAGCCCGGCTTCTTCTACCGCTATGTCGATTTAATCGATCGCTTTCGTCTCGATCCCTCGACCAAGCTGCGTGCTTTATCCAAGGGCGGCTACGCCAAGGTCGGCCTGGCCCTGGCACTGGCGCCCGATCCCGAAGTGCTGATCCTTGATGAGCCGACATCGGGGCTGGATCTATTCATCCGCCGCGAGTTTTTGGCGAGCATGGTCGATCTGGCCGGCGCGGGGCGGACCATCCTGATTTCCAGTCACGGCATCGCCGAGGTGGAGCGCGTGGCCAGCCATGCCGCCTTTCTGGCCGATGGCCGATTGCTTTTGACCGATTCGATTGAAGGGCTACGCAAACGTCTCGTGCGCGTTCGGCTGCGCTTCGACAACATGCCGCCGCCGCCCGCGGCGCTCGGCACGGTCCTGGAACATGAGATCTCCAGCCGGCTCTGGCAAGCCGTGCTGCAAGATCCCGATCCAATCGAGATGGAAAATCTCCGCTGCCGCGAAGACATCTACGACCTGGAAGAAAGCCCGCTCAACCTCGAAGAGATGTACACCGCCCTGTTGGCCCGCTTTCATCGGCCGGCCCAACCGCGTGGATCGAACAATGGTTGGGCCGAACCTGGCGGGCGAGATCCCCGCGCTCCGGAGCGCGGTCGTTCCGCCCGCAACGGTGATGCGGTGCGCGGGCGTCTCGCCCGCAATAGCGGCGACGCCGAGGAAGAAGAGGAGGTCGAACCACTATGATTCGCACCATGCTATGGAAAGAGTACCGCGAACATCGCATTATCTGGCTGGCAATGCTGGTGGTGAACTGCGGTGCCTTATTCGGGATGTGGTACCTCGAAGACTCGGGAATGCTGGGAATGGGTCAAAGCTCCAGCAGGCTGTTGACGCTCGCCCCCGTGGCCGCGCTGCTCGTTTGGGGCTACGGCATGATCTGCGGGGGGATGCTGTTAGCCGGCGAACGCGAGGAAAGGACGCTGAGCTTTCTCGACACGTTGCCGGTGACTCGCTTCCGTTTGTGGCTGGCCAAGGCGCAGATTGGTGTGCTGCTGCTGGGTGGGCAAGTCCTCGCGCTGTGGGTCTTGCTGGCGGTCCTGCACTCGATGGAGAGTCCTACTCTCCTCAACGGCAAAATGGTTTCTCAATCAATCTGGTTTTCCCTGTGGGCGATCCCGCTTTCAGGTCTAATCGGCATAGCCTACGGCTTGTTCTTCTCGGCGCGGG
>DASRBG010000091.1:0-3633 GCA_035653735.1 Gemmataceae bacterium | reverse complement strand
AGGCGCGCCGCGAGCGGCCGGTCATCCGGAGCATTCATGCTGTTGTGTCGCCTTGATCACGAACGGATGTGGCGTGGTCGTGCCGCCAAAGATTCCAGGCGCGATCGATCTGCCCCATGGTTGTTTCATCGCAGGCGCGGGCCTCTTTTTCGTTCAAATAGACAGGTTCGCCGAGCTTGAGAGCGGCGAGTTGCACCTCGCAATTGCGTGCGGCATAGATCGCGCGATACGTCGCCTGCGGAACTCCTTCTCCCACCGCCGTGAAGCCGTGGCCGCGCATCAGCACCACCGCAGCGTCCGCAAGATGCGCTGCCAGCGCCGCTCCCAGCTTCGCGTTCCGGATGAGCAGATCGCTTCCCGGCCCCGCGTGATCGGCAATGTCGAACGGCACCGGTGTGCTGCGCAGATAGCCGCACATGTGGTAGATCGGACGAACCGTCACAGACGGTACGACCGAGAAGGGCAGTACAGACACCGCGTGACTATGCACAATCGCGTATACGTCCGCCCGCCGACGGTAGATCTCGCCATGAATGAAGCGCTCCAGGAATATGCGGGCATCCGGATCGGACACAGGCACTCCGTCCAGATCCAGCTCTAACACATCGGCCGGCGTGACCAGCGCCGGCGCCAGAGATCGCGATATGAGGAAGCGATCCGCGCGCTCTGGGTGTCGCCGACTGACATGGCCGAACGCATCCACAATGCCCTGGGCCGACAGGATATGGCTGGCGTCGACGACCTCCCGCCGCGCATCGTTGATAGTCATCCGGCAGCCTCGAGCATTTCAACGATCCTTGAGCCGGGACCTCTGGCGTGACGTCATGCAGATTTCAGCGGCGTCTACCGGGGAAAAGTCGCGCGGCGTTGCCATGATCGATCGCGGCATGCTCGGCTTCCGACAAAAGGGGACTCGCGTCCAACATCGACGTGTATTTCTCGGCGGAGCCGCCGGGCGCGTACGGGAAGTCGCTTCCGAACAATATGCGAGACGGGTCGGCAAACGCTTTGAGACTCGGGATCGCGAACGCACTGGAGGACAGCGCCGTGTCGAAATAGAAGCGCCGGAATGTCTCCAGCAGCGTGTCCGTGTCATACGAGTCGGGCGAGACGCTCGTTGCGCAGGTCGAGGCGCGATGCGCCACATAGGGCAAGAACCCGCCAGCATGAGACAAGATCACCCGCATCTTCCGATGTCGATCGAGCACACCTTTCAACACCATGTCGACTGCCGTGCGGGTCGTTGCGAATGGAAAATCGACAATCGGCGCCGGAATGCCTTCGATATCGGGGAGCGACGTACGCGTAGGATGAATGAAGACGATCGCTTCGCGTCGGTCCAGTTCGGCCCAAAGCGGTTCGAAGTATGGATCTCCGAGGTACCGATCGCCGTAATTGGAGAACAGAATCACGCCATCGGCCGCGAGTGTGTCGAGCGCATAAGAGAGCTCGAGCAGCGCACCTTCCAAATCCGGCAGCGGTAGCGTCGCGAAGTTACCGAACCGGCCCGGCCATTTCTCCACGAGGCCTGCGGTATATTCGTTGACCTCGCGGGTGGCCTTCCGGCGCTCGTCGGTCGCCCAGCTCGCGACGCCGGGCGCAGTAAGCGATAGGATGCCCGTCGCGATCCGGCGCGAATCCATGAAGGCGATCGCCGTCTCGGGCGACCAGCTGGGCGGGCGATGAATCGATTTATTGCGTTGCAGTCCCTCCACCCAAAACGGGGGGACTAAATGCTGATGAACATCTATCCTGCCGGCCGGCACCATTTTAACTCCTAGCCTTCAACAAACAGAGACTCTTTCGTCAAAATGCAACCGCTTCGGCATCTTCTCGCTTCAGAACTCGAGGACTCAACAGAACCGGCAAATGTTCGAAGCCAAACTCGTTGAATGTTCCTCCCGATACGCAAACCAATGGCTTCTCCGGATCGATAGCAACCGAAGCGACGCGCCGAGAAAACACTCGCAGAGCCGTTGAAGCTTCAAGCCGGGCCAGCCAGGCACCCAAGCAGGTATGTATGCCTTGCCCGAACGCGAAGTGCGTTCGCCTCTTCTCGTCGGGGTCGAAAGATTCGGGATCGTCAAAATAGGCAGCATCTCGGTTGGCGGAGGCAAGGAGCAGACGGACAACGGAGCCTGCAGGTATTGTTTGTCCGGAAACATCGACATCGCGCGTCGTTATCCGAATATTGCGGTGGAACGACGGTCTCGTGCGCAGCACCTCTTCCACGAATGACGTGGTGAAGGCCTCATCATCTTTCATTCGGTCCAAGTCCCCCGGGCGCTGCGAAAGCACGTAGACAGCATTGCCGATCAGGTTGGTAGTCGTCGAATGGCCGGCAATAAGAAGCATCACAACGTATTGGGCGCATTCTTCTCCGGTGAGCTCACCGTGACGCACCAGGTCCGCAAGGACAGACACCACGCGCCCATTGTCGTAGTTCTCCGCCCGGACCAGCTCTGTCACGAATTGGATCAACCCTTCGCTCGCAAGTCGCGCTTCACGGGACGGCTCCCGCCCTAGCCGAATTGCGCCTACATATTCCATCTGGAGCCTTGTCAGCTCGCGAAGCCGTTCGACCTCGAACACCGGTATGCCGAGAACAAGACCGATAAGAGCAACCGTGAGCGGGCCGGCGAAATCATTGATGATATCGCAGCGCCCTGTCGCCAGCTGGGCTTCGATCAGGGATTCGGCATGATGCTTGATTTGCGGCGCAACCGGCTGAACGGCTGTGCGCGTGAACATGTGCGCCACCATTTTCCGCAGGCGGCCGTGCTCGGGAGGATCCGAGAAGAGCATATTTGGAACTGCGGTGGTACGGCTGGAGAATGTAGCGGGATCCATCAGCACCCGACCTATGTCCTCACGGCGACTCAGGATCCAGCAAGGCTGATCGCCGAACTTGCTTTTGAGAACGGGGGCCTGGTCGCGGAGCACGGTATAGTACGGGTAGGGATCTTTTTGTATTTCCGGGTCATCGGGACGAAACTGGTCCGGTGTCACAGTCCTCGCCGATTTCACTGTTTTTCCTCCGTTAAGCACAAGGCGCAATCGAAAGATGCCCCACTGATGGAAACAGGTGGATCACCCGATCTCACACTTCGGCAAGCTCGCGCGCCTCTGGCTCGGAAGCGGTATCGGATACGAAGATCAGCGGCTCGCCCGCGGGTCGCCGCCAATCCTTGAGCGGACGGCCTTCCTCCAGCGCGTTCATCTCGCGCATCCAGATCTTGCGGAGCAGTCCGATCGCCCTGTCGGACTGGCCTAAATGCTCCGCCTTGCGATCGGCGATGATGCCTTGGCCAGCCATTGTGACCGTGTCCTGGATCACGGGAAGCAACGGGTGATTCGCGTCGACTTCGTCCAGCGTCATCTCGCAGGCCATGACCCGCGCAGCAATTTCCCTTGGATCGATCATTTCTTTTTCGCTCTCGCGGATCGCCTCGTTATAGTTGCCGACGCGGTCGATCATCACGCTGAGGGTGCTGACATCGTCGATTGGCACCCGCCACGCGGCGTGAATGGTCAGCTTGCTCGTGTCCTGCTGGATCGCGACTTCGCGGAGCATGATGTTGGGCATGAAGGCATGGGTGTGCAGCCTGCTCCCGTCGGCTCGCGTCGCGATCG
>DASRBG010000090.1:0-24687 GCA_035653735.1 Gemmataceae bacterium | reverse complement strand
GTGCCGCTGTTCGTCGAGGAGCTGACCAAGGCCGTGCTGGAATCCGACGTGCTGAAGGAGAGCCAGGGCCGCTACGTGCTGTCCGGCCCGTGGCGTCAGGTCGCGATCCCGGCGACGCTGACGGATTCGCTGATGGCGCGGCTCGACCGGATGGGCCCGTTCAAGAAGATCGCGCAGATCGGCGCCACCATCGGCCGCGAGTTCTCCTACGAGCTCCTGTGCGCGGTCGCCAACCTGCCGGAAAACCGGATCGAGGCGGCGCTGAGCCATCTCGAGGATTCCGGCCTGATCGTCCGCTTCGGCTTCCCGCCCGATGCGCTCTACTCCTTCAAGCATGTCATGATCCAGAACGCGGCCCATGACAGCCTCTTGCACAGCGAACGGCGCCGGCTGCACGCGCGGATCGCGCAGGTGCTGGCCGAGATGTATCCGGAGAAGAGCGAGCGCGAGCCGGAGCTTCTCGCCTATCATTTGACCGAATCCGGCCAAAGCGAGCCGGCCGCGCGTTTCTGGCTCAAGGCCGGCAAGCAGGCCGCGCTCACCGGCGCCAATCTGGAAGCGATCGGCCATCTGCGCCGCGGCCTCGACGTGGTGCAGGGCAATGGCCGCATGCTGGATGGCGACCCGATGGAGCTCGAGCTGCGCATCGCGCTCGGCACCGCCCTGATCGCGGCCAAAGGTTATCCCGCACAGGAGGTCGACGAGAATTACACCCGCGCCGTCGGCCTTGGGCGGCAGCTTGGCGACGAGCAAAAGGTGTTCACGGCGACCCGCGGCCTGTGGGTCAGCCATTTCATTCGCGGCGACCTCGCCCGCGCCCATGATCTGGCCGTCGAGCTGATGAAATTCGCCCGCCGCGAGCGCGGCACCAGCACCGAGCAGACGGTCTATCTCACCGAGGCCCACCGCTCCATCGCGATGACGATGCTGTATCGCGGCCGCTTTGTGGTGGCGCATCATCATCTGCAGCGCTGCGTCGGCCTCTACAAGCCGGACCTGCACGCAGGGCTGATGGAGCGCACCGGCATCGATCCCAGCGTCGTCTCGCTGTCCTATCTCGGCTATGTCCTGTGGTTTCTCGGCTGCCCCGATGCGGCGCGCCAGCACAGCGAACAGGCGATCGCCAATGCCGGCGAGATCAGGCATCCGTTCACGCGCGCCTTTGCGCTGGTATTCGGCGCCTATCTTTGCCAGCATCTGCGCGATATCGAGGGCACGCGGGATTATGCCAACGAGGCCATGATCATCGCTTCCGAGCACGGCTTTTTGCACTGGAAGCACCAGGCGACCATCCTGCATGGCTGGGCGCTGTCCGAGCTTGGCGCGGTCGACGAGGGGCTGAGCCGGATGCGCACCGGGCTCGAGGGCTATGAGGCGATGGATTCCTGGCTCGCCGCTTGCTGGTTCAGGAGCCTGCTAGCGAGCGCCTATGCCAAAGCCGGCCTGCCGGACGCGGCGCTGCGCGCTTTGGATGGTGCGACCGCGATCGCAAGACGCACCGGCGATCACTTCTTCCTCGCCGAGCTCACCCGCATGCAGGGCGAGATCGTCTTCCATGAGCGCGGGCGGAGCGCGGCGAGCGAAGCCGAGAACCTGTTCCTGAAATCGCTCGACATCGCCCAGGAGCAGAACGCGCTGTCATGGGAATTGCGCACGGCGACCAGCCTTGCGCGGCTGTGGCAGTCGGTCGGCCGGCGTGTGCAGGCGGCCGACCTCCTGCTGCCGACGCTCGGTCAGTTCAGCGAAGGCCCCTCGACACCCGACATGCGCGAAGCGATGCAGCTCGCGCAGGAGCTTGACCGCACGCTGCCGGAGCCCGCCGGCGGATTGCTCAGGCATGACTGAGCTTGACTCAAGCGGACGCCGCCCGGGTCGATGTCTTTGCCGGCTCCTTGCGCGACAGCCACGCGGAAACGCGTTTCCAGCTGACGTCGAGCGTCGTCGCGCCGATGAAAAGCCCGAGATGCCCGCCAGGCGCGATCTCGGTTGCGATCGATCCTGGCGGTGTGCCGAGCAGGGACGCGGTCGCCATGGCCTGCGCCTGCGGCACGACCTCATCGTCGCTGCCGGCGAGCAGGAAGACCGGGATGGTCAGCTTGTCCAGCTGCAGCTCCCGCCCCAACGCAACGAAGGTGCCCTTCGCCAGCCGGTTTTCCCTGAAGATCTTCTCCACCGTCTCGAGATAGAAGACGCCGGGAAGGTCCAGCGTCTCGGCGTGCCAGTGCGCGAAACGTTCACGCAAGGCTTGCGCCTCGGCGTCATCGGCGGAGAGACGTCTCTGCAGTGCGGTCTCCATGTCAGGGCTGGCGCTCCACAGACGGATGAGGTCGGTGCCGCGCACCAGACCACCACCGCTCGCCACCAATCCTTCGAACGTGCCGATCGCGGCACGGGCCACCATCTGCGATAGTTCGGATTGGACCGAGATATCGACGGGCGTGCCGACCAGCACCAGCCGGCGCACCTTCTCAGGAAACCGCGCGGCATAGAGCAGCGACATCCAGCCGCCCTGGCAGAGACCGATCAGGTCGAGCGGCGGCCCGATCTCGTCGACCGCGACATTGAGATCGGCGAGATAGTTGTCGATGGCGAGATAGCGCATGTCAGGCGAAGCCGAGCGCCAGTCGGTGAGGTAAAGCCTGTTCACACCGCCGCGCTGGAGCGCCTCGACGATGCTGTGCCCGGGGGCAAAATCGGCGATCAGCGCGCGATGCAGCGCATAGGGCGCGCAAATCAGCGCCGGATGGCCGCGCTCCCGACCTGAAAAATCCCGCAGAACGAAGGTTGCGAGTTCCAGGGCGATCTTATTGGGCGTGGTCCAGGCCAGGCTTGAAGCACCGCGCTGGTCGCGCGGACCGCGGT
The DNA here is from genome assembly GCA_035653735.1 of Gemmataceae bacterium. GTDB lineage: Bacteria > Planctomycetota > Planctomycetia > Gemmatales > Gemmataceae > JAJPHU01. Next base: position 21,825 of record DASRBG010000090.1, on the reverse strand, counting down.
CCATCCACCACAAACAGGCATCCATCGCCAGCCGCGTCGCGGCGAGCGGCCAGAGCATGGGATCACCGGGCCAGGTCTTGTTTGGCCCGCTCTGCTCCGCGGGGACATCAGGCTTATGCGCCACATGGAACTCCATCAGGTCCAGCCCAGCCGGCGGACTTTAGCTCGCTCTGGCGGGAAGTGAAGGCGCGAATTTCAGCTGATCCTTAAGGGCACATCGTCACGACAGGTCGCTCGCCTGTGCGTTGCTTGCGGCCTTGGGTTGCCGGCCCGGCGCGCCGGCCGGCCAGGCGCGCATTGCGAGACGGCCGATCTCATGGAGCTTCTCGCGCGACGCCCCGTCGCGGGCCTGCACGGCAAATCCGCGGGCGATCGCACTGTAATAGGCAGCCAGCATGTCGCAGTCGGTATCGGCCGGCACGTCGCCATCCGCGACGCCCTTGCGCAAGCGTGCGGCCATGGCGCTCTCCGAGAAGGCGCGATGCTCAGCCATCATGTCGCGGATGTTCTTCATGCCCGGCGAGCAATGCGTGCCCGCCAGCGAAATCATGCAGCCAAGCGGATGATCGCCGCGGGTGAATTCTTCCGCGGTTGCCGCCAATAGCAGCGCGAAGGCGGTCCTTGTATCGGTCGAGGGGTCATTGAGGATGGCGAAGAACCAGTGGCCGGCCCATTCCAGGTAGTGCTGCGTGGCCTCGCAATACAGCGCCTCCTTGCTGCCGAACGAGTTGTAGAAACTGGACGCGCTGATCCCCATCGCGGCGATCAGGTCGTCGAATGACGTGCCCTCATAGCCGCGTTCCCAGAACAGCTTCATCGCCGCGTTCAGCGCCTTGCCCCGGTCGAATACCGCCGGCCGCCCGCGTCCACGCTTGCTGGCTTCAGGCTTGCTGGTTTCAGGCTTGCCGCCTTGAGCTTTCTTCCCTGTAATTATTTTTGGTGTCATCGCTCCAATAATCCTTGAACGGCGCCTCCCCGGATTTATATGCCGTCTCACCATATTGGAGTTCCCCCTCCAAATATCAACCCCGTGCAGACGCTTTCCGCATCTCCAATGACCACGGCCCACTACGACGATCTCGACATCTTGGAGCGGCCGGCGCGAGCCCGCGGGAGCGAAGGCGGCTGTGCGGCCGCCACCGATTTTCGAACAGCCTGGCAAGGGCTGACAGCCACGCTCATCGACAGCCTCATGGACAATCTGATGGACCAGATCACCGATCATTCGAAGCTCGAACGCGAGCCGCTTGACCAACCCGCGCCGCGGCGGCGACGCGGATTTATCTGGAGGACGGGCGCGGTGAGTGCCGTGGTCGCGCTCGGATTCCTCTTGGCCTATCTCGGCTTCGGACCGCACAAGGCAAACCAGGCCGCGGCGGTGCCGACCCCGGCTCCGCAGGTGACGGTGAGCCGGCCGCTCGAGCGTGAGCTCGACACCAGAGCCGGTTTCCTCGGCCAGTTCTCCGCCATCGATCGCGTCGAGCTGCGCGCCCAGGTCGGCGGGACCTTGACAGAGATCCATTTCAAGGACGGCCAGATCGTGCACAAGGGTGATCTGCTGTTCGTGATCGATCCGAGGCCTTATGAAATCAAGCTGGCGCAGGCGAAAGCCGCGCTGCAGACCGCGCAGGCGCATGTCGCCCTCGCCAGCACCCAGCTGTCGCGGGCGCAATCGCTCAAGCGCAACGATTATGCAACCCAGGAAACGGTCGATCAGCGCACCTCCGACCAGGACGCCTCGCAAGCCGAGGTGGAGGACGCCAAGGCGCGCGTGCGCGACGCCGAGCTCGATCTTGAATATTGCCGCGTGCTCGCACCCTTCACCGGGCGCATCGGCGCGCGCCAGGTCTCGATCGGAAGCCTGATCGCCGGCAGCCGTGCGGCGACGAGCCCGACCACGTTGCTGGCGACGCTGGTGTCACTCGACCCGCTCTATCTCGATTTCGACATGAGCGAGTCCGATTTCCTGACCTTCTCGCGCGAGCGCGCCCGCAGCGGCGGCCCGCTGGCAAGCCAGGTGCTGATCGGCCTGTCCGACGAGAACAGCTTCACCCGCAAGGGCACGCTCGACTTCATCGACAATTCGCTCGATCGCTCCAGCGGCACCATTCACGCCCGCGCGACCGTGCCGAACCCCGATTTGTTCCTGGCGCCGGGCCAGTTCGCGCGGCTGCGGGTCGCGATCGCGCCGCCCACGCAGGCCTATCTCTTGCCGGACTCGGCCGTCGTGCTCGACCAGTCGCAGCATCTGGTGATGACGGTCGCGCCCGATGCCACCGTCAAGCCGAAGATCGTGACGACGGGCGATCTGCGCGGCGGCCTGCGGGTGATCCGTTCGGGGCTCGATGCGAATGATCGCGTGGTGATCGACGGGTTGGTGCGCGCGATTCCGGGAACAAAAGTGGCGCCGCAGGACGGCACCATTCATTACGACGCGGCCGCCGACAGCCAGGGCTGAGGCGACAAGCCTGACACAACAAGGCTGAAAGCAGAGCTGCGCTCACACAGGAAGCCAACCATGGCACATAGTTTCATCGACAGGCCGATCTTCGCCACCGTGCTCAGCGTCTTCGTGACGCTGATCGGGCTCGGCGCGCTGGCCATCCTCCCCATCGCCCAATATCCGGAAATCGTGCCGCCCACGGTGCAGATCACGACCAGCTATCCCGGCGCATCGGCCGAGACGGTGTCGCGGACGGTTGCGACCCCGCTCGAGCAGCAGATCAACGGCGTCGAAAACATGATCTACATGAGCAGCCAGTCGACCGGCGACGGCAAGCTCACCATCACCGTGACCTTCCGGATCGGCACTGATCTGAACGTCGCGCAGATGCTGACCCAGAACCGGGTGCAGGACGCCCTGCCGCGCCTGCCGGAGGACGTGCAGCGGCTCGGCGTGCAGGTGCGGAAAGCCACGCCCAACATCCTGCTCGCGGTCCACCTCTACTCGCCGGACTCCTCGCGCGACACGCTCTATATTTCGAACTACGCCACGCTGCATGTGAAGGACGTGCTGGCGCGGCTGCCCGGCGTCGGCGACGTGCAGATCTTTGCGGGGCGCGAATATGCCATGCGGATCTGGCTCGATCCCGACAAGGTCGCCGCCCATAATCTGAACGCCAGCGAAGTGCTGGCCGCCCTGCGCGCCCAGAACGTACAGGTGTCGGCGGGCGTCTTGAACCAGCCGCCGGTCGCCTCGAAGCAGGCCTATCAGCTCAACGTGCAGACGCTCGGCCGGCTGTCCACGCCCGAGCAATTCGCCTCCATTGTGCTGAAGTCGGACGGCGAGGGCCGCGTCACCCGCCTGCGCGACGTCGGCCGGGTCGAGATCGGCGCCGCCGATTACGGCTCGACCGCGTTCATGGACCGCGGACCCGGCATGCCGCTGTTGATCTTCGCCCAGCCCGGCGCCAACTCGCTCGCCGTCGAGCATGAGGTGCTCGACACTATGGCGACGCTGGGCAAGACGTTTCCGCCCGGCCTCGACTACAAGGTGATCTATGATCCCACCATTTTTGTCGGCAAGTCCGTCGACGAGGTGATCAAGACCATCTTTGTCGCCATCCTCCTGGTGGTCGGCGTCGTGTTCCTGTTCCTGCAGAGCTGGCGCGCCGCGATCATCCCCGTGATCGCGATTCCCGTCTCGCTGCTCGGCACCTTTACTTTCCTCTATGTGCTCGGCATTTCCCTGAACAATCTCTCGCTGTTCGGCCTCGTGCTGGCGGTCGGCATCGTGGTCGACGACGCCATCGTGGTGGTGGAGAATGTCGAGCGCAATCTTGAGCGCGGCATGACGCCGGTCGAGGCCGCCCATGTCACCATGAACGAGGTCGGCGGCGCGCTGATCTCGATCGCGCTGACGCTGTGTGCCGTGTTCGTGCCCTCGGCGTTCCTGTCGGGCATCACGGGGCAGTTCTTCCGGCAATTCGCCGTCACCATCGCAGCCTCGACGCTGATTTCCTGCTTCGTCTCGCTGACCTTGAGCCCGGCCCTCTGCGCGGTGCTGTTCAGGTCGCACGAGCCGGGCCACAAGAGACAGGCGACGTGGATCGCGCGGCTCGTGCAGGCGGGGTTCGAGCGGTTCAATGTCGGTTTCGCCTGGCTGTCGACGAGCTACGGACGGCTGACGCAGCGGCTGGTGCAAATCACCGGCGTCGTGCTCGTGGCCTATGCGGCCCTGATCGGCGCCGCCGGCTTCCAGTTCGCCCGCGCCCCGACCGGCTTCATTCCGGAGCAGGATCAGGGTTACCTGATCACCGTGGTGCAGCTGCCGCCGGGCGCCACGCTCGCGCGCACCGAGGCCGTGGTCAAGAAGGCGATCGACATCATCCTGTCCACCCCCGGCGTCGAGCATGTCGCGCCATTTGCTGGGCTTGATGCGACAACCTTCACCATCGCCTCCAATGCCGGCACGATCTTCTCTGGCCTGCCTTCGCTGTATAATCACCAGATCAAGGGCGTGACTGCGGCCAGCGTGCTCGTCGATCTTCGCAAGCGGTTGTCGGTGATCCAGGAAGCCTATGTGCTGACCATCCCGCCGCCGCCGGTGCAGGGCATCGGCAATGCCGGCGGCTTCAAGATGATGCTGCAGGACCGCGCCGGTCTCGGATCCGATGCGCTGGCGAAAGCAGCCCAGACGTTGGTTGCTGCCGCCAACAAGGATCCGAGCTTTGCCGGCGTGTTCACGTTGTTCGGCACCCGCTCGCCCTCGATCTATGCCGATATCGATCGCGAGAAGGCGGAGAAGGTTGGCCTCACGCCGACCGATGTCTTCAACACGCTGCAGGTCTATCTCGGCTCGCAGTATGTCAACGACTTCAACTATCTCGGCCGGACCTACGAGGTGATCGCGCAGGCCGATAGCGGCTTCCGCCAGGACCCGCAGGACATCGCGCGGCTGAAGGCGCGCAATGCCTCGGGCGAGATGGTGCCGATTGGCACGGTGGCGCAGCTGAAGTCGGAGAATTCGCCCTATCGCGTCCCGCGCTATGACCTGTTCCCCGCCGCCGAAGTGATGGGCGTCGCAGCACCGGGTGTTGCGACCGGGACCGCGCTGAAACGGATGGAGGAGCTTGCCAACCAGGTGCTGCCGCCGGGCATCGGCTTCGAGTGGACCGAGCTCGCCTTCCAGCAGCAGCAGCCGGGCACGTCTGCGCTCTTGGTGTTCGGCGCCGCGGCCCTGTTCGTGTTCCTGGTGCTGGCTGCGCAATATGAGAGCTGGAACCTGCCGCTTGCGGTCGTGATGATCGTGCCAATGTGCCTGCTGGCCTCGGTCACCGGGCTCTTGATGCGCGGGATGGCGATCGACGTGCTGGCGCAGATCGGCTTCGTGGTGCTGGTCGGCCTTGCCGCCAAGAACGCGATCCTGATCGTGGAGTTCGCCCGCCAGACCGAGGAAGCCGGCGCCACGCCGGGAGAAGCCGCGGTCACCGCCGCACGCACGCGGCTCCGGCCCATCCTGATGACCTCGCTCGCCTTCATCTTCGGCGTCGCGCCGCTTGTGGTCGCAACCGGCGCCGGCTCCGAGATGCGGCAATCGCTGGGCACCGCGGTGTTCGCGGGCATGCTTGGTGTCACCGGCTTCGGCCTGCTGTTCACGCCAGCGTTCTACACGGTGGTGCGTAAGCTCGGGCGGCGGAAGCAGGCGGCGGCAACGAAGCAGGTCGCGCGCGCGGCGTGAGGTGTGTCCCCAAGGCCTCGGCGTTTTCGGCACGCCGGGGCCTTTGTCTTTTCGCGCACCATCAAAAGGGTTCCCCTGACCGGTGCGGTGTCGAGAACATAACCCAGGTTGAGCTTTCACTCCGTTTCATCGGAAAGCCCGTCGCGATTGCGATCGTGCGTGTCGTTGTGAACTGATCGCTCGCGATCGCGGAGTAGGCTGGCCGACGTCCGGAGCAAGACCGGACTCTCCTCCTCCAAACGGCCTCGGGTTGCCCCGGGGCCGCTTCGCTTTTCGATGGCCAGCGTGATGCGACGCCCATATCGCGCCTCCTGTTCAGGTTCAAAATAAAGACCGGACGTATCCCAAAACCTGTTAGGGTGTGCATCGCCCCGCCACCGCGGGCGCCGGAGGCCACAGCATGATCGACGATCACGAGCGGCACCTTCGTCAGGCTGCCAGAGAGAACAGAGAGCGCCTTGCGGTCGCGCATCGCGGTGTGGTGATGGAAGAACAGGCCAAGAAGGCGTTTGATATTCGCCAAAACATGGCGCGCCTCAAGGAGCTAAGATCAGCTAAAGAAGCACAAGAGGCCCGGACCGAAATATCCAAAGCCAGCCAGTCTGCAGGACCGAAGCCAAAAAAGCGCTTCAGATAAAGCGCCACATCGGTTGGCGGCCTCTTCGATGTGAGGGCGCGGGACTCGCACGAAGCACTGGATGCCCGAGCAAGACGAGAGGTTCCGGTCAAGATCGTGGTGGGCGCTTGCGACGCAGCTGGCTCGCGGAACCCGACAGAGGCCGTGAGCTGCAAATTACAACAGGGAGCGCGGGGCGCCGAGGAGCGGCAAACCTTGACGTCGGCCCAAATCATGTTCATATGGCCCCCAATCGACAATGGGTCGAACGGCTGGGCCGCGCTGCGTCGCTAATGACAGGCACGCACGTTTCAGACATTCTCCAAAATCGACAGGCCGGCATGAAGGTCGCGAGAGGGTCGCGTGCCGACTTCCATACGTACGCCGTCGGTGAGAGGAAACTCCATCAGCACGGGTACTGTGAAGTGGTTCAACCAATAGGGCTGGCTTTATTCTGACGGCCAACGATGACACGGGCGTCTTCGTTCATATCAGTGCGGTCGAACGCGCCGGTGTGGGCGCGCTCGAACAGGGCCAGAGAGTATCTTTCGACATCGTTGCGTACCAAAGGACCGGCAAGTCTGCTGCCGACGATCTGCGTGCGGCTCAACGCACCGCGCAAGCGATCCGTGTCGCGCTGATCACGGCTGCATTGGCAGAGCTTCCGGTTTCAAGATCCCGCGGACTGACGGATCGGCCGCGGGAGTTTTCCAATTGATCGTATCGCCAAAGGGAAAGTTGACGACGATGTTGCAAGTCAACCAGCCAGCTGCGGCTGCGCCGAACGTGGAACGCGAGTGCGAAACGGCGCAAGCCGTGCGGGACTGCGAGACTGGAGTCCCGGTCCATTCTGATGGCGACCGCCAAAGCTCGCATATCAAGCTCGAACTCCGGCCCAATCGAGGTCTTTCGTCGCCGGAGGCACTGCGTTGGGCGCGCATTCTGGGCGGCTACACCATCCCAAATCGCGCCCGCAGCGTAGCCGAGTTGACGATCACCGTTTTGCCGCTCGTGCTGTTATGGACTGCGGCCTGGTTCACGTTCTACCTCGGCTATGCTTGGGCGTCGCTCCTTATCGCGATCCCGGCTGCCGGCTTTCTGGTCCGCCTGTTCATGATCCAGCACGACTGCGGCCATGGCACCTTTTTCGCTGGCCGTCTGGCGAATGACTGGGTCGGTCGCATCATTGGCGTGCTCACGCTAACTCCGTACGATTGTTGGCGCCGCACGCATGCGATCCATCATGCGACCACCGGCAACCTCGATCGGCGCGGTGTCGGCGATATCGATACGCTGACAGTGCGCGAATACCGAGCCCGTTCCTGGTGGGGTCGATTGCAATACCGCCTTTACCGCCACCCGCTCGTCATGTTTGGGGTCGGGCCGCCCTATCTGTTTCTGTTGCAGCACCGGATCCCTGTCGGCCTCATGCGCAAGGGTTGGCAGCCTTGGGCCAGCACAATGGCAACCAATCTCGCGATTGCCCTGATCATCGCTGTGCTCACGTGGTTCGTCGGCATCAAGGCGGTTCTTCTCGTGCATCTTCCGATTGTGCTGCTCGCATCTGCGGCCGGCGTATGGCTGTTCTATGTACAACATCAATTCGAGCAAACGATGTGGGAACGGGACGAGCGCTGGAATCTGCAACAAGCCGCTCTGTACGGCAGCTCACATTACGATTTGCCGGCGCCGCTGCGCTGGTTCACAGCCAATATCGGCGTCCACCACGTGCACCATCTCTGCAGTCGGATTCCCTGTTACCGGCTGTCGCGCGTGCTGCGCGATCACCCTGAGCTGCGCCAGGTCGGTCAAGTCACTCTCCTGGAGAGCCTTCGGTGTGTGCGGCTCGTATTATGGGACGAGGCGCAGCGCCGCCTGGTGTCGTTTCGCGAAATCAGAGCCGAGAACGGATGACCGCCGCAAACCGAAAGCGGAGTAGCGTACTCCCAACGCCGGCCCCCGACTTACACCTTGCAATCAGCGACATCGGCGCGCATCCGCCGTTCAAAAGCGCGCGTCGATAAAACTGTCGATCACCTTGGGAGACACTGGAGCGTCGGTCAGCAACGACAATGCACGAACGGGGGTCGACCACATCAGTGTTGAGTCTCTTTCAACCGAATCACAATGCCCGTCGGTTCGGGGCGATGCGTGCGTAACCTGGTAAGCGTCGCATCGCTCCAGTCCGCGAGATTTATCACCTCTCCGCTCTCCGGCTCCATCCGGGGCAATTGGATCAGCTCCAGAACGTTGAGACCCCTGGCGTCCAGGAAGAAGGTGTGGTCCCCGAACAAATCGTTCAATGCCGCGATCGTTGGATTGTCCTCGGCGATCACCCGAGCGTTGAACTGATTGAGGGTTTGCTCGATCTGCGTTGAATTTAGCTTCATGACGGCTCCTGCTCCTGATGCCTGACATCTGGCCTCTCCCCGGACGCTCCACCCGTCTTCTTCACGACCGTGCGCTGAAGTGCGATGAGACTAGGACGAATCGTCATCGCGCTTTAGCTCTTTGATTGAGCATATTCTGTTCGGAAAACCCCTTCACACTTTTCCGGATCATGCTCTAAAGCATCGTGAGCTCAATCACGCCGTTTTCGACCTCGCCACGTGCGAGCCTGGCACGAGCGACCCGCTCGAACTCGGTACGATGCCGGTGAAAATAGCTGAAAGCCTGGTTCTGCGTCCGAAACGTCGTCTGCAGGCGGCAAAGCTGCCGAACCGAGCCGATCGCCAGCACGAAAGTGATCGCCTGCCCGTTGCACGGTGCAGTGTGAGGAACGATCCGGATACTCTTACGCATCGGGTCCACCTTCTCCTGCGAAAATCAGACCCCGCGAATGCGAGAGCGCTCTGTGCCGCACAGAATCCTTGCCTTAGCGCGTGAAATCGCCTGCTTCGAGTGCAGCGTGACGTTGTAGCTCGTGAATACGGCCGGGGCACCAACCTTTCGCTTGGCATGAGCCCCCGAAGGAATCCAGACCAAGGCTGAGTTCGCAAATGCTGGCGCTATGTCGAAAGCACCTTCTTGCGTTTCTTCTTTGCGGCGTCCGGCAGCGTCGCCTGAGCGCTTGCCTCCTGCGCTTCCCTGGCTTCCCTCAAGGCGCGAAGACGTTCCATGTTCTTGCGGACCGCAATGGCCTTTTGCTCGACGTCCAACATCGCTCGCGCGCCTTCTTCCAGGGCCAAACGATGCCGGTTGGCCCGCGCGACGCTTTCGGGCGAGAGCTCAACTGTTTTCTTGCCGGACATCTTTCCATCCAGATCTAGAACCCGCAAAACCCGCTCGATCCCCGGATCGAGCGGGCTCTACGACCATCTCAGTACATCCCTGCGATGGCGAACAACTCAAGCCAGCGACAGGTTATCTGCGCTCACTTTGCCTCTCATCTTGTCGGTCTTCAACTCGAAGTTGACCTTCTGACCCTCCGCAAGCCCGGCAAGACCGGCCCGCTCGACGGCACTGATGTGCACGAACACATCGCTTCCGCCATCGCTGGGCTGAATGAAACCAAAGCCCTTCTGACCATTGAACCACTTGACAGTACCTGTTGGCATTTTCCTCTCCAAACAGCACCCGTCGCGTGACCATCACGCGATCTCCATTCAACTGGTCGGAATGTCTTTTGGAAGGAGCCCACAGGCGCGTTCAGAAAGGCACAGCGGCAAATCGAACAATCCCGAGCCTATAGGCTCTGCCACAAAATACAAGGCAGAAAGGATCGGACCGTCTTGCCGGCCGAAGAGCCTCGATGCTGCGAAACCGAAACAGCGCGACCTTCCTTCGGCGACGGCGTTACTCGGCAATTAGGCTGATCAGGCAGACACCGAGTCAGCGCTTAGTGATCGGTATCGGATTTCTGTTTCCGGACAGTGTCGGCGGCAGCCGCCTCTCGCGCCAGTCGCTCTGACTTCAGCCGCTCCCGATTGTCGTGAAAGGACCTCTGTACCCTTGCATATTCCGTAGTCTCCGGCTCAGCCGGCTTGAATGCTTTGCGAGCCTCGAGTTCAGCGCGGCTCGCCGGCTTCCGCTCAAACATCTCTAGACCTCCTGCATGATGATGTCTTCCGCCCTTTCGCCCCTCGCATCTTCCAACAGATTGAAAACGCCGATGCGCTCGAGTGCCTGCGAATGAGACTGAGCAGCGGGGAGAAGTCTGTCATCCAGCCATTGCCAGTGCTTGCTGATGCAGATCAACTCACGAAGCAGATCAACTCACCAGCCGACCATGAGTTCCGTGCGATGCGGTGTTCGCGGCGAGACCACGGTGCCTGTCAAGATCGAGTGGTTCGTCAGTCATCGGACGCACTCGCGTCGATCCGCTGCGCGTCTGCGAGGTCCACCGAGCCGATCGGCACCATCTCCACGGCCGCGCCGCGCGAACCCTCGACGGGCACGATGATCATGGTGGCGACGCGGCGATAGACTGCGAACGACAAGCCCACGATCGTCTCCTCGTCAGTGACAACCTCGTAGGCGCCTTCAGGCAAGAGACGGTCAATGCCCCTGATATGGAACGGATGTTTGAAGGTGACGACTTCCCGCCGCGAGCGGATGGTCATAAATGCCTGCCTTTCGCAAAGGCCCCGCACCCGACGCTGCCTTGATGTAGGCACCAGCATGCGCCCATTCGCCAACAATAGCCACCGCTTTGTCAGCGGACAAAACGCGGGCAATCGTTTTCGCGCGTTTGGCATGAATTGGCGCGTATCAGCGCTCGCAACTGCTAGCGCCCCGGTGTACGAGGCTCCCGCTCAGGGTAGTGACAGCTTCCCCTGAGCTCGATTTTCTGTCATGCAAAAGCCATGAAGAAATCAATCAAGGCGACATCGAAAAAGCGGCACGGCCGTCCGGCAATTGGTCGTGCTCCTCAGGTCACCTCGCGTATGCCACCCGGTCTGATTGCTGAGGTCGACGCGTGGGCGACTGCAAATGACACGACTCGCGCGGAGGCCATCCGTCAGCTGGTCGAGCTCGGTCTCACTCTTCGCACCAAGTCCAAGCAGGGATCGGCGGCGCACGCAGAGCGGGCTAACGAGCTCGCGTCGAAGACAATCGATAATCTGACCTTTGCGACACCGGAGAGCGGTGAAAAGGCCCGCCGCAAAGGCAACCTGATCAAGGGACCTGAGGAGTTCCGGCAGGTGCGGGTTGATCGGCTAAGGCCGAAGAAGGGCTGATTGGTCGATCTACCCCTTGCGGAGCCGGCGCGAATTGACTGGCGTCTGAGGCCCCGGGGGCGCATAATACATAACATCACCGCCCCGCATCGGCATCCATCGGTGACAGAGAGTGTTGAGCTCCCGCCAGTTCGAGGCGAGCCCTCATGTCCCAATCTCAGAGCGTCCGCTCCGTTACGCCGCCTGTTGCAATTGGCCGCCCCGCCTGTCCAAGATGCAAGGCTGCGATGATGCTTGTCAGCATCGAGCCGACACGCGCGCGGGACGTCGATTTGCATACGTTTAGATGCGCCATCTGCAATCAGGCGCATGAGACGCTTGCTGCGTATGAAGACCCGATGAAGTCCAAAGCCCTTGGACGCTGGCTTCAAGGGGATTTGCACCCACCGCGGGCGCGCCACCACTGAACAGCATCCGCCGGGCGAGCCAAGGACAAAGGATCCGATTTATCTGGCTATTGCCGCCTTAAACGCGCAGCTTGGCTCGGGCGCGTCTTCTGGAGGTCGATCGTGGCCGACAATATTTTCAACAGCCAAGGCATCCACGTTGCAGTGGTGGTCGGCACGGAGATTTTCGATCTCACGGGCAGAAAGCTCTACGACCTCAAGGGCTCCAACATCTATCGTCCGTCTGGCGAGCTGGTCGGGCACATGAACGACACCAGCGGCTCGGACAAGCGGCTTGCGCACTCCACAGACAGGCTATTTCCTGGCCATCACTGACCGGGCTGGCTTGCCGCGCCCTAGGCGGCAGCCCCTGATCTGCGTGAGAGTCTTTCGAGAACGAACCTGCCAGACCGTGAGCTAAAGTCCGCGCTTCTTGCAAAACGTGGACTGGTAGTAGGCAAATGCCTTCTCGTATTTGATCCTGACATCGTTTCGGTACTGCCAGCTATCTTGCTTGGAAAAGAGGTCCGCGGTGAAATTGAGCGGCCAGAACTCGCCGGAGCAATCTTCGGCCCCATACGAATATTTTCGACAGAGAAATCCTTCAATACCGCGAATTATGACGCCTGGACGCGAGCTGCCTGAGGAGTCCAATCCGGTTGCCCGTGCGAAATCGAGCTTCATCCGCATCCTGGTCATCTCCTTCCCGTCAATTTCGTCATACTGGATATCGGCCGTGCATTTGCCTGGGATTGTTATCTCGATGTTCAATGAGCCTCGGTATGGCGGGAGAGCCGGCTGTTTGAGCGTGTATGGCTTCCCATCCTGGAGAATCTGCTCGTAATATCCGGGTGAGATGAGAAGCAGCATCGTCTCGTCCAGGCTCTGTGCCGAGGCTGGGCTTATGAGCGCCAGAACAAGCAGTCCCGATATTTTCATGTCGCCTCAAGGAGGTTGATCGCCGGTGCACGTAAAGGGGCAGTGTAACTGTCCGATCGTTGGATGTGATGGAATCCAATTCGTCTCATCCTTGCCGGAATAAGTGCGATCCAGCCTGCTTGAGTTTTGCGGACGTGCTGCTTCTCACTCTCGCCTCCACGATTAGTCTTGTCTGCGTGACCAGCGATTCTTCCGTCTGATCTCTCATGGAGCGGTTGATGCGACAGCTTTGAAACAAGATGCGACAGCTTTGAAACAAAAAGGCTCCGCAATCCATCGCTGGCCGGGCTGGTGGCGCCAATCGAGCCGGCCTTAGACGCTCTCCGAGGGCGGTTCGGGCTTGTAGAAACCACCCAACAGAACGGATGGATCAGACTCCGCTAAAACCTTCTTCGCAAAACTGATGACCTCCCGCGCGCGCTCGAGCTGCTCGCGGTCATGGTCGCGAGGGCGAAAAATCTGAGCTCGGGGTACCGCGCAGGTCTTCTCGGGCATGGGTCGTCAAACCGTGACCGAACTCAAAAACATGGAGGCACCTATTTAGGTTTCCCAATGTCGCGCAGAAAGGCAAGACGAACGTCCTGCCTGCGCCGGTTCCTCTCGCATGTCGCTGTCAACTGTCGGCGCTGATCAAGAAGCTCACGACTGTGGGCAATCGCCCGGTCGGCGGCATCCAACAGATCCTGAGTTTCCGGGCTAAACGGCTCGGCCATCGCGCGCTCCCTCCGGTATGCAGGCGGGAGCGCAATCAGTCTCTCAGCCACCGACGCCTACGGGCATAGCCTCAGCCAGTGATGCCTGATCTAACGCCTTCGGAGAGCGTTGGTCCACATCAAAAATCGACACTCAAATCGAGCGAACAGCCGACAGAATTGGGTGGTCGAAACCAACCGGCCGGTTGACAAAACTACCGCCAAGAGGGGTTTAATTCCGCCTCCGGCCTCCCTACATAGGGGCATGAGCCAATGGACACCGACGCCGCGCGAGCCGGCAAAGACCAAGGCCGAGCTGCGCGAGATGCTGGCTCAGGCCGTCCGCAACACCGCCGACCCCGAGCCGAAGCTGCCGAAAGCGCCGAGGCCGCCGCCGAAGGCCAACAAGGATCGCGGCTAGCGCGAGCGCACCCGGTGCAGGCCACCAGATACGCCCGGCCCTTGCTCGGGTGATCTAAATCAGGGCGGCCTTGCGCCCCCCCGTAGAAATTGCTCCGGAGCAGCCCCCATGAAAAAGCCAGTTCTCTCGATTGACGAGCCGGAACCGAAAAAGGCGGTGCGCGCCGATAGGCCCCCTACTGAGGGGTTCGCGATAATCGTTGACGGGCATTTCAAGTCAGATTTCGAGAGTCTCGACGCGGCTGAAGCATCGGGGCGAGCACTGAAATCGACCTATCCGATGCTTCAGATCGAGATCTATGACGCCGCATCACAGGTCCGTACATTGTTGAGCTGAACAATTTGGCTGCCGGGCCGCCATTGTGGCGGTTGCTGCGATCCCTGTTCAAGGACAGAAGCGATTTTGATGAGGCCGCCTAAGCCTCTGCTGGTCCGCCAAGCCGCCGTACACGCAAAAGCCGCCAAGGTTTCCCTCGACGGCCCGTTGCGTTGCGTTTGCATGGAAGCGGTGGCTGCGGCGGCGCAGCCACCGTCAACCCTGCCGTGGGTGCCGCGCGTAAAGGAGGCGCTATGTGCATTGCCAATGTGTCGGGACAACGATCCCCGATTTGGGTGATGCTGTCACGATCGACGATTTCGATCAAGCCAGCGCTGCTGTCCTACGCCGCAACGAGATCTTGCTCCGGATAACAATCAACGGGCGTCCGGGGTCATTTCGCATACCCCTGCGATCTCAGCCAGGCGATCTTCCGCGTGCCGTCAAGCCACTCATCAGTTTCGGCCTTGCTTGTGAAGCCATTGATGTACCGAATGTCAGCTCCGGGATAATGGGCTTCAATTTGCCAATCACCATCGGCGATGCGCTTGATGGAAAAGGTGACGCGCGGAGATTTGCTCATCGTTGAAGTATGCACCGTGAGCCGGCCGATTTCCAGGTGGGATAACTGCCACGACCTAACCCCCAACAGATTTGTATTGGCTCGCAAAAAAGCCCCGCCGGGTGGGACGCACGCAAAAGCCGCCAAGGTTTCCCAAGGCGGCCTGTGCCGTTGCGTTGCGTTTGCATGGAGGTGTGCCGCGCCGAGCAGTGCTCGAACGTAGCCCTAGCCTGGCTAGCCACAGGACGCACACTCCTCATTTAGATGAGGCGGTCGATGCGTCGCCTGCATGTCGGGACCAACGATCCCCGATCGAGTAATGCTGTCACCGCTCGTGATGTCAATCAAGCCAGCGCTGCTGTCCTAACGTCTTGGCGCCGAGAGCATGATCCGCAAAGTGTGAAGCGGTTTTCCGAAAAGATCATGCTCAACCAAAGAGCTAAAGCGCGATGGACTATTCATCCTAATCGCATCGCGATTTAGTCGTCCCAGATCAGCCGGCCACATTGACACTTGAACACACGGATATTCTTGCCGGTGCTCGGGTCCAAAAACGATACCGTAGCACGAACAGGAACTGCTCGCCCGCAATGATTGCAGGAGAGGGGCAGAGCGAGCTTGCCGTCATCTTCGACCAATTGAAGCTCCGCTGGGTCCAGATCACTCAAGAGCTTACCGAAGAGGCGAGACGAAGCCGATATTATCGCAACTCGACTTCAAAGGCTTTTGCAAAGGCTTTTGCTGCACCGTCCTAAGCCGGGCGGCCTGCTCAACACGACGCCGGATTAGTCGATCAATGGCTCTATGGGCTGGAGCCCACAGCTCCTGCGTTCTATACCCGACGCCTCTATGGCGCTCCTCCACACGTTTGCAGTCGGGAGCGCGATGCACTCTCAGCCACCGGCGCCCAAGTGTTCTCCGTGCCGGTGATCAGGCAAGAATACACCATTCTAAACAGCGTTCCTACTGGAAAGCCTGCCCATGACCGCTGGAGGAGACTGAAGATCTTTCTGCCCGAAGCTCGATGGCGGCGGCTGCTCCAACAGTTATCCCGAGTGCTGAATCATCTCCCGTGCCTGCTGCACCGGCTCTGATCATCTAACCGCTTGTGTCGCAAAACCCCGGTATTATGGCGCAAACGCCACAAGCAAAATAACTGCTTCGCTTCCATCTCTCCAGCCAAATCGGAGAGATGCCAATGTCAAAGAGACCAACCCGAGACCCGTACACCCGGCCGGCAATCAACACCCTCGAAAGGCTCCATGCCGAGCTGGGCGGACAGATACTTGAGAACAAGCAGCGCCACGCCGAGCTGGCCGAGCAGATGCGCCAGGTTGAGGCCGTCATCAAGCTCTTGGACCCGACCTACAGCCTGCGGGCGATCTCGGTGAAGCGGCGAAAGCCCAACCCATGGTTCAAGCGGGGCACGCTGTCCAGGCGCGCCGTGGACGTGCTGCGGACGGCTGAAGGGCCATTGACGGCGCGAGAGGTTACCGACCGCGTGCTGGCAGCGGCGGACATTACTGATCCCGATCCGCAGGCCGTGGCCGATCTGGCTGGGGCGATCAATGTGTCGCTGCGGAATCATGCCGGAAAGGGCGTGGAGCAGACCAACGACGGGATACCGGCGAAGTGGGTAATTTCCCGAAACGATGCTATAAGCTGAGATTGATGGGCGGGGCGGCAACCCCGCTTCCATCCTCAAAGCTGGATGACATTGGCTCGCGTAATCCTTTTACGCGAACAGGAGATGTTTGTCATCATGGCCATTATGGCGAGCAAAACATTTTGTCAGAGTTTTATTCGTATCTGTTTGCTCTCAGCCACCATTGGGTAGCACTAATGAGTGCCGGCCCATTTTTGGTAGATAGGATGATAACTTGGTTTTGGCCTTCGGGTCGCCGCTGGTTAGACAGTTGGCCCGGAAGAAGACCTTTCCTTTTTGGAGTTCTATTGATCGGAGTTTTCATTGCAGGTTTTCAGGCGTGGAAAGAAGAATACAGTGCGAAACTAGCATTGCTACCTAAGCTTAATCCAATCGCTATTTATCAAGGTGGATTTCAAATCGGCGTGGTGTCCGCACCAAAGATCGATGTGATTAATGGATTGATCGGCTTTAATGCGGTAACTGCATCCCGAGAGATGGATTTAACGCAGGAGTTTGAGTTTAGAGACTGGAAATTGCTTTGCAGCGGTCAGTTTAACGCTGAGGTTTCTATGGGCGCGATGCGTCAGATCACCTATACGAATTTTCTTTGTAAAATTGAGGGACATCGTTAGGCTTAAACGTGACGCTGCCAATATCCAGTGAAATCCACGCTCTTGCCACGCTTCAAAGCCAGTGACGCGATCCGGTTCACCTGATCTCCGTTCGAGATGCGTCGATTGTCCTCCCGCCATGATGATTCCTGAGCGTATCGGAGCAGGTACGAACCAGCAATATGGTGGTGAATGCCTATCTCGGCACGGCGCAGGCGTGAAAAGTATTCCTCAGCCCAATTGGTGGACGCGCCGTCGAGGCTGTAAGCCTCTTGATGATTGATTCGCTTGACCTCGAAACGCTCATGCAGGTGATCCCAAGCGGCGGCTTCGTCGGCGTGGACGGTGGTGCCCTTGGCGATACGGGAGCGGATAAAGCTGGCGGCTTGGCTCTCTGAGCCGAACACGGCCGGAACGGAAGCGCCGCCGCGCTCGCGCACGATCACGACCACCTTGCGCTTGCCGCTCTGGTTGCGGGTATAGCGGCGATCAAGGCGCTCCGCCTTGAGATTGGCCGGCTTGACGTAGCCGCCGAAATAGCCGCCGTCTACCTCGGCCGTCTTGCCCTCGCCGCCGACGACGCGGCCCTTCATTTCCTCAGCCATGGCTTCCCGCAGTTTGTGCAGGAGGACGAATGCGGACTTGTAGGACAGGCCCAGGTCGCGGCTGAGGGCCAATGCGCTCTTGCCCTTCACCTCGTTGCAGAACACGGCAATGGCCGCCAGATAGCCTCGCAGGGGCAGCTTGTGGCTGGCGAACAACGTCCCGCTCGTGATGCTGAAATCCTTCTTGCAGCCCTTGCAACGGAAGCGCAGCGCGCCATTCGGCCGGCGGGCTTCGTAAGCCTCTACGGAGCCGCAGGAGGGGCAGACCGGAGTACCGTTCGTAGATGCCCAGCGGATCGCCTTGAAGGCCGTCTCGGCTTCCGCGTCAGTCATGCGGAAGACCTGAGCGAGGCTCAGGGTCTTTGCCGCTTTGCTGAGGAGGAAATGTTGCAAGGCCGCCGTTACCTAACGAATGCGTTAGCTAACGAATGCGATAGGTTTGACACCGTGTCAATAGCGATCTATCATTTTTGTTAGGTCACGAATTCGATAGGGGTCGCCATGGTCCTACCCAAGGCAGAGGAGGAATGGGCCGCCCGCGCGAGCGCTTTCCTCAAAGGAAAAATGAAAGAGGCTGAAATCACTTACGCCGAATTGGCGAAGCGGCTTAAGAAGCATGGCTTCAAGGATGAGACGGAGGCCGGTATTACGATGAAGCTAAAGCGGGGGACATTTTCCGCAACGTTCTTCCTCGCGTGCATTGCAGCGATGGAGTTGGAAGGAGTTGTTTTGGAAGAAATCTAGGCGCTCAGGGCCTTTTCCTGTACTTCCAGAGGGCAAGGATGCCAAAACCCGCCAAAGCGAGCCCTCCAATGACGGATACAGTCAATAGCGCGAATGCTGCAGCCTCCACCCTGTTCCTTGGCCATAATGGTGATTGGTGGGATTTTTGGCTGATTGTATCGGGAATTTGCGTTGCAATAGCGGCAACGGCCGTTGGAGTAACTACAACGGGATCGCTTGTAGCGCACAAGCGAGAGGCTGTAGCGGCAGAGCAGGAATTGGCGAAATACAAATTAGATACCGCAAAAGAAATTGCTGAAGCAGATGCGCGTACCGCACAAGCTAAAGTGGAGTTGGATGATTTTCGATGGCAATCCGGACCACGGATTATAGACTCCGGAAAGTTTCTTTCGAGCCTAAAAGGTTCTCCGGTTGGATCAGTCGAGATCGAGTATCTGGCTGATGATTTCAATTCGATCATGGTCGCAGAGCAGTTAAAAAGCATACTGGAAACGGCTGGCTGGACCATAACAGCATTGAACCCAATTACGATTGCCGCCCTTGTAAAGAAAGCTGTCGGTGGTTTTCCTGTGGGTCTTGAACTTTGGTCCTGCTGCATCTCCCACGAAGAATCGCATTCGGCAATGGAGCTAATGGCTGGCAGGATTCCTTCAGTCAAAACGCCATACGTCTTTTTAAGCGCCGCGATCCTAGAAGCTCTGCCGCGAGCAGGTACTAGCGTGGTTGATCCTAGCTTGCC
Source organism: Gemmataceae bacterium (assembly GCA_035653735.1). Lineage (GTDB taxonomy): Bacteria > Planctomycetota > Planctomycetia > Gemmatales > Gemmataceae > JAJPHU01. The sequence continues at coordinate 2,687 of DASRBG010000090.1, read as the reverse complement.
TAAAGACCACTTTCGTCTGACGGTTTTTCCGAGATAGCTCATAACGCCCTCCCAAATGGGAAGGCGTTCCCGGCGCCGCTTGTGGCGTTTGCGCCATAATACCGCAAAACCCGAAGTGTTCCGTCGCGACATGCTGCCGCTCCTGATCGAGAACAGTACTTCAACAGTCCATTGCTTCGATCGGCGCGCACAGAACTAACAGACGGCTCCCCCGTTAAGTGAGGCGGCGTGCTTGGCCTCATGCGCTTTGCGCCGCTACCAAAGCGCCACGGCCTTCATGAGTTCAGTTGGTTGCAGCGGCTTACTGAGAAATCGCGCTTGCGAGGGCATTTCGGTTGGGTGAGGATGCCTCTTACCCGACATGAGGACCAATCTGACGGGCGGCCATCTCTCTCTCACCGCGCTCGCCAGCTGCAGCCCGTCCATGGAACCGGGCATATCGATATCGGTTAACAGCAGGTCGAACATACTCCGCGCCAGCATCGTGACAGCGATATCCGCGTTCTCAGCCACAGCCACCTCGTGTCCTGCTTCGAGGAGCTGAACTTCAACATCCATGAGGATGAGGGGCTCGTCTTCGACGATCAAGATCTTCAACGGCCCGCTCCCGGGATGAGTCCAACTCTTTCCAAGTCCTCCGCTCGAGCTAGGTTCCCGGGATCAGCAGAAATGGCGCCAGCCCCGCACGACCTCGCAAGCATCATCATCAACGATGAGCTCGCAAAACGGCCCTCGCAGCCCGCCCGGGGTCGGCTGCCTCATCGAGATAACGCGCCTTGAAGCTCGCGCGCTTCAACTGTCCGCGTTTGCCGCTGAGGATGGCCCTCCTCCTCATCCACCGATGAGCGCCGACACATGGCGATCGCGTGCGAACAATGAGCGGACCAGAACCACTGGAGGCAATGTTCTCGCGTCCGAGATATGAAATTGATTGGTAATCCGTCATGCCCAGGTGATAGGCTCGCAAGATCACCGTGCTCCACCGTGGCATAAACCGGTGACCGAGAGTGTTGCGCTCCCGCCTCGACCGCAAGAGGACGCTGATGCCCCAAAACAAGCTGGCGGACTTCGTTGAGACCGAGAACATCGCCTATTTCAAGGCGCTCCTCGAAAAGGAGATGGATCCGGTCAAGCGCGCAACATTGACGCGGCTGTTGACGGATGAGGAAGCAAAACGGACCGCGCGAACCGGGACCGCTCGCAAGACATGACTTCGCAGATGTCTCCACCCTGATTTGGAGCACGCGATAGGGCTGCTATTCAGACCTACTAACAGCTTGACCGAAGAAGCTGCCGCAGTAGGCGCTTCTTTCGTAAAGACGCGCCGACATATCCGGCCTCCAGCGAGAGGCCGGCGAAGACATCGGGCGAAATCCAACAAAAGCTCGACGTTGGACCGAACGAGGGTGCATTCGTCAGCCCGGGGTGGTGTCGCGCCAGCTGATGATCGCCTCTCCAAGGCTCCCGGATGCGAAGTCCCTGTCTTCGCTGCAAGCCTCGGACACCATCACGAGCAAGCCCCGGCCCTGATCTACCTCTTCTTGGCCGGCCCGAAATCCGGCTGCCATGTGCCGGCCTCTTTCCGGCTCGGCGCCGCCGCGATCACCTTTGCTTTGTCTTTTTTTGGCTTCTTGGCTTCCCGATTGCCGCGTTGCTGTCCCTTGGCCATGATGTCCATCTCCTGTTGCGGTTCGAGTTCGTCCAGCTCATCCGACTGCAGAACGCGCCCGCGCGGCGTGCAGATGCGGACATCCATGTAGCCCTCGCGCAGCAGCTTTCGCGCCAGCCGCAGCGCGACGGTTGCGCTGCCGCGGCCGAGATTGGCGCTGCCATACTCGTTGGTCCCCGTGACCAGGTAAGGCACGCGCGTCGCCTTAGCCATTGAGGATCGCCGCAGCACACACCAGAAGCAGAAGAAACAGTGGAACGATCACCCGCGGGACGATCCATTCCGGGGCGCGAAAACGAGACATCGAGCGCTCCTGCAACTCTGTCGGCGGGAGCGCACGTGACCCTCAGTCACCGGTCGATGCCGTTGCGAAGTGCGCTGATATGGCAATCCTACGCCTGCGGCAGGCCAATAGCGAGCACTAAAAGCCGCGTGCGGGGAAGGGCCGCGCTGCGCTGTCGTTGCGCGGCGTATCCGCGAAAGTGCTGGCTATTGCCCCGCGAGGGGCGCATGGTCGCCGATGCCGGTCGGTGGGGGCCCCTCTTGCAAGAAGGCAGGCGTGCATGACCATCCGCTCACGGCGAGAGATCGTCACGTTCAAGCATCCGTTCCGGATCTGCGGCGTTGAGCGGCTGCTGCCCGCTGGCGCTTACGAGGTCATCACCGATGAAGAGATGATCGAGGGTCTCACCTTCTCGGCCTATCGCCGCCTCGCTACGATGATCGTAGTGCCCGCGGAAGACGTCCGCGGCTCCATGGAGATGCTCTCGATCGGCTCGGTCGACCTTGCCAATGCGCAGGCTGCGGATGCGAGCGCCGCCCCATGACTGACCAGCCCGTTGATCTCGACAAGCATCGCGGCATGGCGGCGCAAAAGGCGACCGACCTGCGCCGCGCACTGGCCGAGGTCGAGGCCCATCTCAGGGAACTGCGCGAGCGGGAGGCCGAGCTCGAGCATCACATGATGACTGTACCTTCCGCTTCGTGGCCGGAGGCGGCTGTCAAGGCGCGGCATCTG
>DASRBG010000089.1:0-27161 GCA_035653735.1 Gemmataceae bacterium | reverse complement strand
GGACAGGATGAGGCGGTAGACCTTCACATCTTCGAGCATACGGCCCCAATCGCCATCGTGCTGGGCAAGACGCTCGTTGAACATCTGCCGGCAGAACGGGCAGAGATCGCCGCGGATGGTCACTTCGATGTCACCGGCCTTGTGGCCGGCATTGATCTTGGCCAACAGCGAAGGCCGCAGGTCGTGCGGCACGAGGTTCAAGGGATCCTCGTGCATGGGACACTTTTGCGCCGGCATCCCGTCGCGTCCCTTCCAGGCAAAGCTGAAGAGCATGCCAGTGTCGGTGCGCGAGTAGTCCTCGAGACCCCGCTTGAGCAAGCGGGCGATGGTGCTTTTGGCGCTGCCGACAGGGCCGTGCAACAACAGCACGCGTCGCTCCGTGCCATAGCCCTTGGCTGCCGATTTGAACGTGTGGACCAGTTGCATCAAGTGCCGATCGATGCCGTAGATGCCGTCGCCGTGTTTGGCTGCGTACTCGGTGAAGAACCTGTAGCGGATGATCTTCTCTTTGTTCTCGAACACCTCTTCGGTGCCGTGCGAGAGGATCATGTCGTAGAGGCGCTGATAGGCGGTTCGGGTGACTTCGGGGTGTTCGGCGACAATGTCGAGGTATTCCTCGAACGTTCCTTCCCAGTGGGTCTTGCGATAATCGCTGAGGTTTTGCTGCTGCCGAAGGCTGGCGATCAATGCCTTCCCTGTCGATACCATCGCTTGATACCTCCTAGAAACGGCGCGCTGGGGGACGCACCGTGGACAAGTCTGGCGGGGGAATTCCGGGCCGGCCGGCCAATCCGTGGGGAGACAAGCGCGGCGAATCAACACGTTCGCCGCCACCCCCACTCCCGTGCCAGGGTCCCACGCAAGGATGACAACATGTCCGGGAGAGAAGACGGCCTGTTCCGGCTTGGCAATACGAATCAGGAAGGAAAGGACTGCGACCCGCGCTCGCCCATCGCTGGCAACGAGCCATCTTGACCATCCCGGGTCGTGTCCACTCCTTCATTCTCATCTGTTATTTTAACCAGGGACCATCGATCGCGTCAAACCATACGCTCTGGGTAAAGACTCCTGGCCCCCTCTTTTTCCGGCCTTATCTTCGCCTCCCCGTCGAGCATTTCAACCCGAGGAATCGAGGATGCAGTCTCGGACGGTTAAGACGCCTGTAGCAGCATACGCTGTCCGGGCGGGGTGCTGTCAAGAGCGGTTTACGGCGTTGCCGGGGCGGGTTGCGAAGGTTGTGCCGAAAGCGCTGCGCAAGCGTCAACACGGCACGGCGACAGCGGGCTGGGTTGCTCTGGACGGAGGGTTCCTAACTGTGGTACAGGCGATGACAGGGAGTCATAACGGCTCCTATTTGGTCCATTCACGAGGAGGGGGCAAGTCATGCGCAACATGCTTGCGTTGTTCGGTGCGGCTCTGCTGACGCTGGTTGGCGTGGGTTGGTACTTGGGCTGGTACAAGGTCCGCAGCCAGCCTGCCTCGGTTCCTGGACAGCACAGCGTCAACATCGACATCAACACCAACAAAATCAGTAATGACCTCCATCAAGGCGAACAGAAACTCCAACAATGGCTGGACAAGAAGGGCGGCGACGAGAGCAAGAAAGCAGACGGCGGTTTGATGCTCCCCTCGCCGGGAGCGAAAAAGAACGACGAATCGAAGCCGTTATTTCAGTTCCACAGCGACAAGGGGCCATCCGTGGAGATCGGCGGCGACATGAAACATCCGTTCATCCAGTTTGGCGGCAGTGATAAGAAGTAGGCGGTTCGCTGGCGCGCTGAGAGCGTTAGCGACCGGAGGAGCGTTCTCCAGTCGCTAACGCTCCCGGCTCGCCTCGATCATCTCTTGCAGCGTACGCGCTGCCATCTCGGCGAAAGCTGCATCGTTGATGTGCAGATCCAACTCGATGAGCCGCACCTGCGGACTCATCCAGTTGTGAAGGCTCTGAAACAAGGCGGCATCCGCTTCGGGCCACCAGAACGGTTTGCCTTCGGCGTCGAGAGCGGAGACGCCCTTGAGCGGTACCAGCACCGCCGTCGGCCCACGCGCGGCACTGGCCTTGTGAGCGATCTCCTTGCCGAGCTGGTCGTTTTCCTCCGGCGTAGTTCGCATGAGCGTGACGTTTGGATTGTGTTGATAAAAACGGCGAGCGCGGAATTGCTCCGGCACGGTCTCGGGCGGTCCAAAATTGACCATGTCGAGAGCACCGAGCGAGATGACCTGCGGCACGCCGCTCAGCCCCGCCGCCGTCAACCGATCGCGCCCCGCCGAGAGAACGCCGCCCACCAGCTCGTCGGCCAACTCCGTGGTCGTTAGATCGAGCACACCGCGGATCAGCCCATCACGGATGAACGATTCCATGGTCATCCCGCCGACGCCGGTGGCGTGGAAAACCAGCACTTCGTAATCGTGCGTCTCCAGGATTTTGCGAGCCGCCTCGACACACGGGGTGGTGACGCCGAACATCGTCGCGGTGACGAGCGGTTTGCCGCCCGCCATTCCACTCTCGGCGACCTGCCCGGCTGGCCTTTTCACCATGCCGATGATGGCATTGGTGGCGCTGGTCAGAACAGTGCGGCTGATACGGTTAAGCCCGCTAATGTCCACAACCGAGTTCATCATCATGATGTCGCGGACGCCGACAAACGGACGCACTTGCCCACTGGCGAGCGTGCTGACCATGAGCTTGGGCACGCCGAAGGGAAAGGCACGCATGACCGCCGTACCGATGGTGGTGCCGGCCGAGCCACCCAGACCAAGAATGCCGGTGACATCGCGCGCGAGGATCTGAGCACAAGCCGCCGCACCGCGCGCCGCCGCTTCGATGGCTCGACCGCGGTCGCCGATGCGCTGAATTTCCTCAAGACTGGTCCCCGCCGCCGCGAACACTCGTTCGCGCGGAACATCGGGAGTGAAAGCGGGCGGCCCCATCACGCCGGCATCGAGGACGAGCGTATCCACACCGGCTTGGGTGAGTAAATCGCGGACAAACTGAATCTCCACGCCTTTGGTATCGAGTGTGCCGACGAGCAAGACAGGCATGACCCGGTCTCCTGGGGACCAACGATTTCGCGTGTGGCTGGGATTATAATGGGTGGAACAATGCCAACAGACAAGCCGCCCGTTTGACGAGCATCATCATGAACCTACACATTGAGGCCAATCGTCGACTCTGGGATGTGTGGACTCACGTACACACACGCTCGAAATTCTACCGCGTGGAAGCGTTCAAAGCCGGGGAGAGTTCGCTCAAACATATCGAGCTGCAAGAACTCGGCTCGGTCGAGGGGCGGAGACTGCTGCACCTGCAATGTCACTTCGGCCTCGATACGCTCTCTTGGGCCCGTCTTGGTGCCCAGGCGACCGGAGTCGATTTCTCCCCCGAAGCGATCCGAGTTGCGCGGTCGCTGGCCCAGGAACTGGGACTTTCGGCGGAATTTCAGTGTGCCGAGCTAACCGAATTGCCTTCCGTCCTCCAAGGCACATTCGATGTGGTTTTCACCTCCTACGGCGTCCTCGCCTGGCTGCCCGATCTGAACCGCTGGGCCAACCTCATTGCCCAGTACTTGAACCCCCGCGGCATCTTTTACATGGTTGAGTTTCATCCGGTACTCGGCATGTTCGACGATGAGGGACAAGAACTCTGCTTCTCGTACTTTGCCGATCCGCAACCGCTCGCGGCCGAGGCGATCAGAAGTTACGCCGGCGGCGAGACGCATGAGCCGATCAAGCACTACCAGTGGAATCACAGCCTGGGCGAAGTCATTACGGCGCTCGCTGCAGCCGGTCTCCACATCGAGTTCGTCCACGAGTTTCCGTACAGCGTCCACGGGTGCTACCACTTTCTTGTGGAGGTTGCTCCCGAGAAGTTCGTGATGAAGGACCATCCGGAGGAGATCCCTCTCCTCTTCTCCATCCGTGCGCTGCGGCCGTAGCAGTCAAGGCAACCACACTGGAAGCGACGGCCGTTTCCTGCTTCAGAGGCAGTTCCCGGAAACGGCATTACGTCTTCGACTCTGGGACCGAGTCGAAGATGACTAGCGAGATGGGGTCCGTTCCCGGAAACGTGGATGGGTCGGGCCGCGGGCGGTCGATCGGCCGCGTCTCGGCTAGCGCTGTTGGAGGAACGGGTTGCGGTTCGTCGTCGAAGGCAGCAAGCAGGATGGCATCGTGTTCGTGCATGATTTGTCCTTTCCTAAGTGTCTCTTTGAGAAAACTACTCTCTCGTTCCCATGCTCCCGCGTGGGAACGCACGCTGGCGACGCTCTGCGTCGCGTCTGGGTGCCGCGCGAATCGGGACGCAGAGCGTCCGGACTTGCGTTCCCAGGCAGGAGCGTGGGAACGAGAGGAGGGTTCTCCGAGGTTACTGACTCAGCAACTTCCGCGCTATTTGCCTTCTCCGTCCAGTCTGCGTTGCTCGCCACTCGGGGTCATTCACACCTATCACCCAGGCAGGTGGTACATTATCCGGCCCTACCTGGAGAAGGTAAGCCAGTATCTCCCGCCGTAGCGACTCCGGAGCACTCATCCAGATCGATGCCACGTCTGAAACCTCGGCGAGTTCGTCCAGGACTGCACCGACGGCCTCCTCGATAGAGACCAATCCCGATTCAAGTAAGCGCGAATAACGTTCGAGTCGGCTTCTCGGTCCCATGCTCGGATGGTCCTCAACTTCCGCCGGCCAATAAACTCCCACAAATCGGTCGGCTACTTTATTCTACTTCGCAACAACCTGCGTCTTATTTCCCGACTGCATCCATGTGCGTTCGATGAGCGTGGTATCGACCTGGCCGGCCTGGAATGCCGGATGACGCATGATTTCGCGATGGATGGGAATGGTCGTGTGAATGCCTTCGATCACGAATTCGTCGAGAGCGCGGCGCATGCAGGCGATGGCGTCGGCGCGGGTTGGCTGGTAAACGAGCAGCTTGGCTACCAGCGAATCGTAGTTGGGCGGCACGCGGTAGCCGGCGATGGCGTGGGTATCGAGACGAACGCCGGGGCCGCCCGGCGGCTGCCAGCGCGTGATGAGACCTGGCGAGGGACGGAAATTGAGGGCGGGGTTCTCGGCGTTGATGCGGCATTCGATGGCGCAGCCGCGATGCACGATGTCGCGCTGCGTGAACGGCAGCGGTTCGCCTGCCGCGATGCGAATCTGCGTTTTGACCAGATCGATGCCCGTCACTAGCTCCGTGACCGGATGCTCCACCTGAATGCGGGCGTTGACTTCGATGAAATAAAAGCGATTCTGTTTGTCCACTAAAAATTCGCAGGTGCCGGCGCTGTAGTAGCCAGCCGCCTTCGCCAGCCGCACGGCCGACTCGCAGATGTCCTTGCGGACTGATTCGGGCAGATTCGGCGCCGGCGATTCCTCGACCAGTTTTTGATGGCGGCGCTGCAAGGAACAATCGCGCTCCCACAAGTGGACGACATGGCCGGAGCGGTCGCCGAGCAATTGCACTTCGACGTGCCGCGGCTGTTCGATGTATCTCTCCAGATAGACGCTGCCGTCTTTGAAGGCGCTCTCGGCTTCCTGGCGCGCGGCCCTCAATCCGCTGAGCAGTCCGGCTTCCTCGCGGACCACGCGCATGCCGCGTCCGCCGCCGCCGGCCGCCGCCTTGATGAGCACGGGAAATTCCAGCAGCCGCGCCAGTGCCAGCGCGTCCTCGTCTTTCTCGATCAATCCCTCGCTGCCGGGAACGACTGGGACGCCGGCCTTCTGGGCCAGCTTGCGCGCCTCGTTCTTGTTGCCGAGCCGGTGCATCGCTTCCGGCGGTGGGCCGATGAACTCGATCTTGCAATCACGGCAGACCTCAGCGAAGTGAGCATTCTCCGACAAAAACCCATAGCCCGGATGAATGGCCTGCACGTCGGCGGCCTCAGCGGCGCTGATGAGGCGCGGAATCTTCAAATAGCTTTCGGCCGCTGTGGCCGGACCGATGCAAATGCTCTGATCGGCCAAATCAAGGTACGGCGCGCCGCGATCCGCCTCGCTGTAGACCGCGACGGATTCAATGCCCATCTCCTTGCAGGCACGAATGACCCGCAAGGCGATCTCTCCTCGATTGGCTATGAGAATGCGTTGAAACATAACACTAGGTGGTTAGGTGGTTGGGTGGTTAGGTAGTTTAGCGGTTGGATTGTTAACCACCTAACCACCTAACCACCTAACCACCTATTATGCGTTTGGATCAACCCGGAACAGGACGGTGCCGTACTCGACGAATTCCTTGTTTTGCACGCACACCTCGGCGATGACGCCGCTGCAATCGGCAGTGATCTCGTTGAAGATTTTCATGGCCTCGATCTGGCAAACGATCGTGGTGGGAGTGACGCGCGCGCCAACCGCGACGTAGGGCGGCGAACCCGGCTTTTCCTGCGCGTAGAAGGTGCCGACCGTGGGGCTTTTGATTTCGACGAACTGGCGGCTGGGCTGCGTCTGCGGAGGCGCTTCGACGTTCTTGGGAGCAGGAAGCGCGACAGGTTCGGGCCTCTCTGCGATAGCGGGTGGCGCCGTGAAGCCGCCGCGGCGCAGGCAGATACGCTGCTCTCCGAGGCGGAGATCGATCTCGCTCAACTCATACTTGCTCATCAGCACCACGAGTTGTTCGATATACGGATAATCGAACGGTCCCGGATGGTTACGTGCATCGTCGGCCAATGCCAATCCTCCTAGTTCTGAGTACCGAGTTCGGATTAAATCCGACCCTTTACCGATCTTTTCTCAGAACTCAGCACTCAGAATTCCATCGCCTCCAGATCGCGGGGCAAGTGAGTCAGTCGTTCGACGCCGTCGGGCGTGACCAGCACGTCATCCTCGATGCGTACACCGCCCCAGCCCGGAAGATAAATGCCCGGCTCCAGCGTGAATACCATGCCCGGCTCGACCGGGGCGTCGGCATTGGGACGCAGCCACGGTGCTTCGTGGATTTGCAGCCCGAAGCCGTGGCCCAACCCGTGACCGAAAAACTCGCCGTAGCCCGCCTCGGCGATCACCGAGCGCGCGGCGGCATCAATGGCGCGCGTGGAGACGCCCGGCCGTACTGTTCGCAGCGCCGCTTCCTGGGCCTGCAACACCACCGAATAAACCTCGTGAAGTTTCGCGCTGGTTGCGGAGGTTGTACGGGAGAAAGGTGAAGTTTTACGGGGAACCAACACGCGCGTCAAGTCGCTTTTGTACAAAGGAGCGCTGACCCCCCAATCCACCAGCAGCAGTTCGCCGGATGCCACCGTCCGGTCGGTCGGCGGCGCGTGCGGCAGGGCAGCGCGCTCGCCGACGGCGACGATGGGAGGAAACGCCGTCCCCGAGCCGCCGGCCCGCCGTGCGTAATGCTCGATCACGTCACACAAATCTTTCTCGGTATCTTCCGGCCGCAGCAGTGAACGAAAGGCCAGGAAAACCCGTTCCGCCACGTCGATGGCCGTGCGGATTTGAGCCAGCTCCGAGTTATCCTTCACCATGCGCAGGCGCTCGACCCGATCGAGGCCGCCCTTCCAATCCAGACTCGGCGCCAGCTGGCGGAGTTGCTCCAGTTCGCCGACAGTAAGGGCGCCGCTCTCGAAACCGACCGAGCGGATGCCGAATCCTTTGAGCGCCTCGGCCACGGCTTCCGGCAATTTTTGCGTCGTGGGGCGAATGTGAACCGGCAGCTCCCGACATTCCTCGGCCAACTGACCGGTATAGCGCGAATCGCTGACCAGCAGAAGGCGGTCGCGGAGCAGCAAGAACACGGTGCTATCGCCGGTGAAGCCGGTCAGGTAGGTGACGTTGACGGGGTTGCTGACCATCAGGGCGTCGATGCCTTCGTCGATTAACTGACGGATCAGGCGTTCGCGTCGCTGCGCGGGGTAATCCATTGAGGCGCTCCTGCGGGCGATTGCCTCTATTGTCCGGATGAGACCATCTTACGGCAAGCGATAGAGCCGTTTGTCGTGGATATAGCACTCGACGGCGCGCGGCAGGAAATAACGCAGACTCCGTCCAAGCGCGGCGCGGCGGCGCAGATCGCGGCTGGAAATGTCGATCTGCGGTGTCTCGATCATTTCTAGACGCAGCGGCGTCTGCTCCGGCAGATGCAGCTGCTCCCGCAGTTGCACCGCCGTCAATACGGGGCTTCCGGGCCGAGTTGTCACCAGCAGACTCGCTTGTTCCAGCACACGGAGGGGCTGATGCCAGTGCGGCAGATCGAGGAGTGTGTCCGAGCCGATGAGGAGCAGAAACTCGTGAGCAGGATGGCGGCGGCGCAACTCGGCGAGCGTATCCACGGTGTAACTGGGGCCGGGGCGCTCCTTTTCCAATTCGTCGATGCGGAAGGCAGGATTGCCGGCGATGGCCAGGGCCAGCATCTCGACGCGCTGCTCGAAGCGCGTCAGCGTCGGCTCGTCCTTGTGCGGCGGATGCGCGGCAGGCACGAACCAGACCTCATCGAGCCGCCCCTGCTCGCGGCACTGCTCGGCCAGGATAAGGTGTCCCGTGTGAACCGGATCGAAAGTGCCGCCGAAAATGCCAACCCGCATAAAACCACCCGTGCGCGAGGACGTTGCCGTGTGTGTCCCGATCAAGGTAGCGAGGCGATACTGCCGGCGTCAACCTCCACTCTTTTGCGCTCGTCGCGCATTTGGTCCGAGCCGCGTACGGAGCGCAGCGGAGTAAGCGGTCGTGCCATGCCACTTACTCCGCTGCGCTCCGTACGCGGCTCGGATAACGCGGCCGGTCCATTCGCATCGAACCGGTAATTTGGGGCGTGGTAAACCCGGCGCTTTCCGCAGGAGTACGCCGTCCGTGCGTCTTGCACCGCCGGAAGTGCATGGTTTCATCTCGGTCGATGGATCATTTTCTGAAGGCCCCTTCCACGACTGGGGTAGAATGGAGGCGTATCCCGAAGTCGGGATGCCTTTCGGAACGCGACGCGGCTCCTCGCGGTAAAGTTCATGTCTGGCGCGGAGCGGTGTTCGCCATCGATTCAATGCCCTTACGGAAATCTCGCCATGAGACGTGTTGTGATGACTTGCTTTCTGGGCGCCTGTTCCTGCCTGGGGGGCATCCTGGCCGTCGCCTTTGGTATTCACGGCATTTCGCCCGCCATCGCCCAGATAGGTCCCGCGCAATCCACGGGTTCGACCCTCGACGCGGCGCGGATCAGCGAGCGTTTTGAGTACGTCGCCCGCAAGGTTTCCCCGGCTGTGGTGGCCGTCGAGGCCGTCAAGCAGGCGCCTGCCCGCGGTAACAACGGCAAAACACGCTCCATCGATGAGTCCGGCTCCGGCGTCTTGATCCGTATCGCGCGCTATCCCGGCGTGTACGTGCTTACCAACAATCACGTCATCCAGCAGGCGCCGCCGGATCAGATCACGATCAGCCTGGCGGACAACCGCATCCTCAAGCCGAGGAAAGTGTGGGCCGATCCCGAATCGGATGTGGCCGTGCTGCAAATGGATGCTCCGGACTTGCCGGCGGCCGCGCTGGGCGACAGCGACAACGTCCACGTCGGTCAATGGGTACTGGCCATCGGCAGCCCATTTGGACTGAACCAGACGGTGACGCACGGCATCATTAGCGCGCGGGAGCGCGGCCAAATCGGCCTGGGCAGTACCATCCGCATCAAGGATTTCTTGCAGACCGACGCGGCCATCAACCCCGGCTCAAGCGGTGGGCCGCTTATCAACATGGACGGCGAGATCATCGGCATCAACACCGCCATCGCCTCGCACTCCGGCAGCAACAGCGGTGTCGCCTTCAGCATCCCGATCAACCTGGTCAAGCGGGTTGCCGGCCAACTGCTGGAGCGCGGCTCGGTAGCGCGGGGTTATCTCGGCTTGCAGGTGGCGGCGTCGTTCGAGCCGGCCGACGCCGCCGCTCTGGGTTTGAATCGAGCACAAGGGGCGCTCGTGGAGACCGTGTACACGGATACGCCGGCGGCCAAGGCGGGCCTGCGGACGCGCGATGTCGTGCTTGAGGTCGATGGCGTGGCTGTCCGTAACGAGAACCACTTCATCAACCTCATCAGCGGACTGCCAGCGGGCCGGCGAATCCGCCTTCAAGTGTGGCGCGAGCGGCGCGCGGTAACCATCGACGCCGAGGTCGGCGATTGGAGCACGGCCCAGGCACGATTCCAAAGCGCCAAGGATAAATAAGTGTTCGATTTTCAGTTTTCGGTTTTCGGTTGTCAGTGCGGAGCGGATCTTGATGAGAATCGTGCTCTTTCGTAGTGCGAACTGAAAACCGAAAACCGAAAACTGAAAACCGTGTTAATCCTCCGGCCGCCGGCTGCGGAGGAACAGCAGCACGCCGATCAGCACGGCCAAAACGAGGGCCATGATGCCCATGAAGGTCCAGCTTTGAATAAATTCCCAAAAGTCCATGATGCCTACCTTTCTCAGAAACCCGAAGACAAAAGGGATTACCTAAATCCGTCGCCGCCATCGCTCCCCGCTCGAACTTCCTTCGCTCGTGGATGCTCCAGTGCATCCATGCTCGGCAGCGGGTATCAGCCCGCGCCGCTTTCGCACGCTGGCGACTTCCTGCCTCCCGCGGGGAGAGATTTGTCAAGTGTTCTACTCGTTCGGACGCCATATTGCAAGCGTCCAATGCCATTTTTCTCGCACGGACCTCAAGGTTTGGATTCACGACGTTTCTTAGAAGCGTCTTACCAGGGGACGCTTTCACGAATCGTCGCTAAACTAGGGCGCGAGACGCGTATTTCGTCGTCGTAGTTTTTCCCCCTGGGAAGTCCATGTCCGATCGCCTACAGATCGCGGAATCGCAATCGGTCCCTCGCGCTGTTCCTTCGCGCTCAGCCCCCCCGCGGCGAATTCTCCTTCCCATCCTCCTGGCCTGTGGGGCCTTCCTACTACTGCACGGGCGATCACTAATCGGCCCCGTGCTCTTTTACGACGATTTCCAGATCCTCTCGCAATCGCGGACGTGGCAGCGGACGTGCGAGGGACTTTGGGTGCCGCAGAACGAACACGCCATGCCGCTGGGTCGGCTTCTATGTTTTGGCCTGGAATGGCTGGCGGGTCGGCTACCGGTGTTGCCGTTCCTCACCTGTCTGGTGGGACCAGTCGCGTTGTTGCTTGGGCTTTGGCTCCTCTACATTTTCGTCCGCCGCGAGTTGGGCCATCCTTTTTACGCCGTGTTGGCGATCGTCCTGTTCGCGGTGACTTCGGTTTATCATCAGGCGGTGTGGTGGTTCGCCGCCAGCTTCGCCATTTTGTCGCTGGATATGATGCTACTGGGCTTGCTGGCCGTCCAGCGCTGGAGGCAGACCGGCCGTGGTTTGTATCTCGATCTGGCCGTGCTGGCCTGCCTGCTCGCGCCTGGCTGGTTCGCGCTGGGCATCCTCGCCGGCCCCTTGTGCTGTCTCTATCTGCTTCCTTTCCCCTCACCCCCAACCCCTCTCCCCACTGGGGAGAGGGGAGAAAAAATACCAACTCATCTTCCCACCGAGGAGAGGCGAGAAATCTTGCCCCCCTCTCCCCGCTGGGGAGAGGGGTTGGGGGTGAGGGGACAGATCCCGCGACATTGGACGCTGTTGCCGCTCGCCGGCACGGCCCTGTTCTTGGCCGTCAGCTTGCCGCGCACGGCGGAAGCCATCCTGCATACCGGTCATTACGGTGAAAAAACGGCCGTGGAAGCCTTCAATCCGCGGATCGGCCTGCAATACTCGGCGCGGGCGCTGGTGGACAATCTCTTGCTCGGCCTCGCCGGCGTGACGGGCGTGGCCCTGCCATGGTGGTGCATCGCCGTGATTCTACCCGGGGTCGTGGCCGTCTGCGTGTGGTGGTGGCGTCAGGCACGCGACCGTCGGCTGATGCTCCTGGGTTTGGGAATGATCGGCAGCAGCTATCTCCTCTGCTACAGCGCGCGGGCGCTGTGGGATTACGAGATGATGGTCGAGCCGCGCTTCTCACGCTATCATTTGCTGCCGCACATGGGACTGGTGTTGTTTTTCTGCGGCGGTCTGCCGGCCCGCGCCGGCCATTGGTTCACACTTGACCCGGCGGGAACGATCACGGCCCGGCAACGCCGATTTGTCTACTGGCTGATCGGCGTCTGTTTCTTGGTGAACCTGCCGCGCGGCCTACTTCTCTCTTCCCCGACCGACTGGCGCCAGTTCGTCCAGGTGCGCGAGCAGCAAACCGTCCTTCGCCGCATCGAGGAAATCGAGGCGCGTTGCCGCCAGCATCACATCAGCGCTGCCGCCGCCCGCCAGGCGCTCGGCAGGCTGGACATTCCCTTATCCCTCGACGTGATCGACGGCTCGGATTTCCTGATTGGAAGCGACGACCCCCGACCGCTGCCGCGGGAGGAAGTCAAACGCTTGCTGGAAGCGCCATGACATAGTTTCGACCCGGCCCGACGGCGATTTCGGCTCGATGGCCGAGTATGCCAAGTCACACGGTTGGCAAAGTGGGCTGGCAAACAGCAAACGGCTTGAAAACAAGCATTTTGTAGGCCAGTTTCCCACTTTGCCACGCACACGGGCCGGTTGCCGCCAAGGGACGACAAGGCGAGCCATTTCATGCCAATAGAGCGATCGCAAAATGTTACTTCCAAAATCCCTCGCGCCGAGGCGATTCAGAAGCCTCGCTCAGCGCCAGCCAATAGCGCAAGTAATTAGGGTAGCGTGATAGCATTTCGTTTGTAGTCGAGGAACGGGCGAAGTAATATCGTTGATAACATTTGGTTGGTTCGTTTCAAGAGGCCGAGAGATTCTCCTCCTTCTCTGGCGGACGATCAGTCCGCTAGTTGGGGCAGTGCGGCGTTAAGATTGATGGATAGCCGATGATTAACAATCTGACTCGGCACGCCGCCGAACAACAGCGGCGGTTTGATGCAATTACCGCGCCTCGCGCGCGGAAAGAACAGGGACATTTCGGGACCGCCCCGGCCATTGCGGATTTCATGGCCGGTATGTTCACTGAGATTCCGCAAGCGCCGTGCCGCGTTCTCGACCCCGGAGCGGGAGTCGGAACCCTATCGGCCGCTTTGTGCCAGCGAGTTTTGCAACAACGAACTCCCTGCCGCCTCGCCTTCGATTTATGGGAGAACAATCCACATCTCGAAGTACACCTTCATAGCACCATGGAGACCTGCCGGAAGGTATTGAAGGATGCTGGACACGAGATGACTTTCAGGATCCAGATAGGGGACTTCGTGCTCGAACACGCACAGCCCCCCCCACTCTTCGCAAAGTCTCCCGCCGCCTTATTCGACCTGGTGATTATGAATCCACCCTATTTCAAGGTCCGAAAAGATTCCAAAATCGCTCAGGCGATGGGGCAGATCGTCTATGGCCAACCGAATATCTATGCCTTTTTCATGGCAATTGCCGCCGACCTCCTTCGGGATGGAGGCGAAATGGTAGCCATCACGCCTCGGAGTTACTTCAATGGTCCGTACTTCAAACGGTTCCGCAAATGGTTCTTCGACCGCATGGCCATACGGCGGATCCACATCTTCGAGTCTCGCACCCAAGCCTTTCAAGAGGATGAGGTGCTACAAGAGAATGTTATTCTGATGGCGGAAAAGGCAACCGATCTGCAACAAGTGGTTCTCTCCTCCAGCACTGGGCGGGACTTCCAGAAAGTAGCTCGACAAACCCTGCCCTACGGAAAGGTAATCGAGCAATCCTCCGGCGAACGTTTTATTCGGGTTGCGACCAGCGGATTCGAGCAACGGATCATCGAAATTGTGGACAACCTGCCCCATAGGTTTCGGGAACTCCCGTTCCGAATTTCCACCGGACCGGTGGTCACGTTTCGATCCACGGAATTTCTTCGCCGTGAACGGCTCGACAACACCGCACCACTCTTTTGGATGCACAATATTCTCCCCTTCGAGATGAGGTTCCCGCGCAAGCACGGCAAGCCGTCACACATCCTTATCTGCGATGACTCGAATCGGCTACTCCTGCCGGCAAAGCGCTATGTGCTTCTGAAACGATTTACGGCCAAAGAGGAGCCGAGGCGATTGGTGGCTGGCATCCTGGAGGCCCAAGATTCGTACGCGCCGTTCGTGGGATTGGAGAATCATCTGAACTACATTTGCGAACCGAGCGGCGAACTATCCAAGGCGGAAGCGCTCGGACTTGCGGCGTTGTTCAACTCGATACTGGTTGATCGGTATTTCCGGGCCATCAGCGGCAATACCCAAGTCAATGCCGCTGAAATCCGAGCCATGCCGGTTCCTTGTCTTGAAACCATTCGGAAACTCGGGCTGGTAGTAGAGAAAAACAACGATAGAACCCCTGTCACTGTCGAGCGGATTGTCGGAGAGGTTCTCGGTATTCCCAACGAACTGATCGAGGAACTCTGCGGGGCATCCTAATGAGCAAACGCGAAGACGCAAAGGAGATCCTTAAGAGCCTTGGTCTCCCGAAACAGTAACAGAACGAGCGCTCTTGTCTGACTCTCTTGGCATTGGCTGGACTGTCGGAGGAAGATGCATGGTCTACGGCTACCCGGCCCCTGCATCGAATTTGGGACATTATGGGGTGGATGAAGGAGAAATATGACAAAGAGTACGCCGCAAATAGTCGAGAGACAATTCGTCGCCAGACTACCCACCAGTTTGAGCAGGCCCGGTTGATAAACCGCAACCCCGACGATCCGACCAGGCCGACAAACAGCGGCGAGACGAGATACCAGCTTACCGAAGAGGCCGCGGAAGTCATTCGTTCGTTTGGCACGTCGGTTTACTCGAAGAATTGCGAGCGCTTTCTGAAAAATCACGGCAGTCTCACCGAGGCATATAAACGCGCCCGCCGTCTGCTCAAAGTTCCTGTTACGCTCCCAGATGGTTCAGAAGTCGAACTTTCTCCCGGCCTCCACAATGAGCTGCAACGACTCATTGTGGAAGAGTTCGCTCCAAGGTTCGCTCAAGGCTCAGTGGTAGTGTACTTGGGCGACACGGCTCAGAAACGGCTGGTAGTGGCCTCTGAAACCCTGGAAGCCCTAAATATCCCCGAAATGAATCACGACAAGTTGCCCGATGTAGTCTTGTACGATAAGCGGCGTGGATGGCTCTTCCTGATCGAAGCCGTCACGATGCATGGGCCAGTGTCGCCCAAACGCCACGCGGAACTGGAGACCATGCTGAAGGATTGCTCTGCCAAACGTGTTTACGTTACGGCATTCATGGATTTCGCCGGATTCAAGAAATACGCCTCAGAAGTTGTGTGGGAATCGGAAGTATGGATAGCAGGGTTTCCCGATCACATGATTCACTTTAATGGGGAAAAGTTTTTGGGACCATATCCCCCGCGAACCGGTAAGTAGTAGTTAATGGTAACCCCTTATTCTGACGGGCCGGAAGCACTAGCGAAAGGTGCGGCCCGGCGGCAAGCGATGTCCAACTTACTACCCTATCTGCATGACGCCGCATTCATGCGAAGGTTGCCGCGATCGAGACGCGCGCATTGCCGAGCTGCAAGCGAGGGTCGCCGAGCTGGAGCGCTTCCAGCGCGAGCGGGCCTATCTGCGCGATGAGTCGCGGATCGAACGCGATTTGCGCCCGCTCACCGGAGAAAGCGCGGCGATGAAGGCGGTGCGCCTCGCCATCCAGCAGGTCGCTCCGATGGACAGCACGGTGTTGATCCACGGCGAGACCGGCACCGGCAAAGAATTGGTGGCACGAGCGATTCACCAGCTCAGTCCGCGCCGCGAGCGCCTTCTAGTGGCGGTCAATTGTGCCGCCCTTGCGCCTGGTGTGATTGCCAGCGAGTTGTTCGGCCACGAAGCCGGCGCCTTCACGGGAGCGTCGCGACGTCGCTTCGGACGCTTCGAGTTGGCCCATCAGGGAACGATCTTCCTCGATGAAATCGGCGAGCTGACGCCGGATATGCAGGTGATGCTTCTGCGCGTATTGCAAGAGCGCGTCATCGACCGCGTCGGCGGCAGCAGCTCAAACCCCGTGGACGTGCGCGTCCTCGCCGCCACGCATCAGGATCTCGCGGCCACCATGAACGCGGGCCGTTTCCGCGCCGATCTCTATTTCCGTCTGAACGTCTTTCCCATCCACGTCCCGCCGCTGCGCCAGCGCCCGGAGGACATCCCCGACCTCGTGCATCACTTCCTGCACCACTTCGGCCGGCGCATGAACAAGCCGATCGAGCGTGTCGATGCAAACGCCTTACGGCTGCTGACCGAATATCACTGGCCGGGCAACGTCCGCGAGCTGGAAAACCTCATCGAACGCGCCATGATCGTCGCATCCGGCGATACCTTGCACATCGAGCCGCATTGGCTGGAGCCGGCGCGAACGACAAATGCGGAACCGGCTCCGCCGCATCTCAGCCTCGCCGCTATCGAGCGCCGCGCCATCCTCGATGCGCTGGAGCGCTGCCGCGGCCGAATCTACGGCCCGACCGGCGCCGCTGCTGCGCTGGGACTGAAACCTACGACGTTGTACGGGAAAATGCGCAAACATCGCATCTCCCGACAGTCCTCCGCGTAACGTTCCGTGGTCATGGCAACCATCTATCGTTGCTTTGATCTTGTACTCTCTCTCCTCCTCTTTCCGCCGATTCTCGCTGCAAGTTCCTTGTGGCTCGCTCGTTAGGAACCGATTCCGGCATAGCTTCATCCGCGGCACGCGTCTTGCCAAAGGATGTCTCCATTGTCGAGTTCTTTCGTCCACAAATACAAGGAGATGACTCATGCCCTTCGTCGTTTGCGAGCCGTGCCGCGATTGCAAGTACACCGACTGCGTGACCGTTTGCCCAACGGAATGCTTCTATCAGGACGAGGAGATGCTTTACATCGATCCGATGGACTGCATCGATTGCGAGGCGTGTGTGCCGGAATGCCCCGTCGAGGCGATCTTTCATGATGGGAATGTGCCGCAACCGTGGACGCACTACATCCAACTTAACGCGGAGCGAGTGGCCGCGCTCAAGCCCGCGGGCGGCAACATCACGGAGCGACAGGAGCCGAAGTTGGGGCCGGGATGTCGCGATTGGCGGTGAGGCTAGGCTTGCAGCAGATTCGTATCCGAGCCTGACGCGTAAGCGAAGGCGATTCTCTTTGCTTACGCGTCAGGCTTGGATACCTTTCACCAATCGCGTGGTACTTCGTCGATCACGAGCTTGACCGCTTTTTGCACGTTTCTTCCGTACTCTTGGGACAAAGTCTCCAAGCGATACAGGTCAAACGGATAATTGGTGTAGACTTCGCGGATTCGTGCCGCGGCGCCGCGCTCGCGCCGGAGCACGGTCTCGACCAGCGCGCCGAGAATGGCTCCCGGAACCAGACTGATGAGGGACAATAGGATCATGAATCCCAACTCATCCATTCGAGCCGGCGCTTGCTGATTTTGATGCAGCCATTTCGCCAGCGGGACCGCCACCAGAACACCCACGATGCAGCCGCTCAGAATTCCCATCGGTCCCAATCCAACCTTCGTAAACGAGGAGGATTGCTGGACCGCGGAGAGAAGCGAATGCAAGCGTGCATCCGAGGCGCTGTCGACGCCAACGGGCGGGTGAACACCCAGTCGCTTACTCAGTTCGGCAACCCCTTCTTGCGGCGACCAATCGTCCAGAGCAATCCCTTGCCAATCCCGCACCTGCTCCACCCAGCGGCGGCAGAAATCGCAACGGGCCGCTTGACCTTTGTCTTTCTTCGACAACGGAATAAGCCCATTGAGATAGAGGGTTCGCACAATTCTTTCGAGTCGAACGGCCCCCTCCTGTTGACAGGAATCACAATATCCTAACGACCATCCTGTTGGCTGGTAGCGGGTCTCCCAACTGATGTGGATGTACATGGCCTTCTCCATCCCCGGGCGCGATTGGACGGCTCGACACGTTACTTGTCCTTTTTCTCCTCCTCGCCCTTCGGCTTGTCTGCCGGAAGCTCCGAAACCACCACGCCGACACCGAGTACTTTTTTGCCGTCGCTCTCAAGCGTGATCGCCACGAGCGAGCCTTTCTTGACGTCCTTGAGATGCTCCTTGGCCTTGGAGGTTTTTATCTTGTCATCCTTCTTGCCCGTGGAGTAGGCCACCGGGGTATCGAGTGGAACTTCGAATTTCTTCTCTTTATTCTCCACTTTCAGCGTTAGGGTCTCGTTCTTGTAGGATTCAAAGGTGCCGATGACCGTGGGGTAATCCCCCTTCTTGGCTTCCTTCTTGTCCTGGGCCGCTATCGATAGACTGGCTACGAACAGTACAACCAACAGACCAGCGATTTTACGAACCATGTGAATCTCCTTTCAAGCAAACACGCCCCAGCGCCCCTATCCGGCACCTGTCGCTCGGGCACCAGGCTTGTTTTAGAAAAAACTATCCCAAACTCGCTCGCTCAGCCACCTGCCATTTTGCCTTGCTGGCAGGTCGCTGACTGTCATCCGCACACTCGCCCCAGCCGGTTTTTCTCACCCTGCTCGGGGCATTCGTCGTTAACTGATTGTATGCGAAGCGGTTGCGGCGAGCCACCTCCCAGGGGGAAAATTGGCACCATACTTGCTAACTCTCTCCCATCGAATTCGTGATGAGGTAGTTAGGCCCTTCTCTGTTGATGACAATTCCCAAAGCCGCCTTATTTCCTCATCGCGGTGGAGGAGCGAATGGACATTAATCGATTCACGGAAAAAGCTCAGGAAGCGTTGCAAGATGCGCAACGGCTGGCCGCCCGCGGCGGCCAGCAACACGTCGACGTTGAGCACCTTCTCGCCGCCCTGCTCGATCAAGAACCCGGCCTGGCTTCCTCGATTCTGCGCAAAGCCAATGTCAATCTCGATGGGCTCAAACGCCGCGTCCAGCAGGAGCTGGAACGGCTGCCGCGCGTCTCTGGCGGCGGCGGCGAATCGATCAGCAGCCGGCTCAATCGCCTGCTCATGCAAGCCGAAGACGAGGCCAAGCACTTCAAGGACGAATACGTCTCCGTCGAGCATTTGCTGCTGGCGCTCATTGCCGACACGGGCACGACCGGCCGGCTGCTCAAGGAGTTCGGCGTCAGCCGCGATCGCCTCATGACGGCTCTGCAAGATGTGCGCGGCAGCCAGCGCGTCACCTCGCAGAACCCGGAGGCGACCTACGAAGCCCTGGAAAAATACGGCCGCGATCTCACCAAGATGGCCGGGCTGGGCAAGCTCGATCCGGTCATCGGCCGCGACGACGAGATTCGCCGCGTCATTCAGGTGCTATCGCGCCGTACCAAGAACAATCCGGTGCTGATCGGCGAGCCGGGCGTGGGCAAGACGGCCATCGTCGAAGGGTTGGCTCAACGAATCGTCCGCGGCGATGTGCCCGAAGGATTGAAGAACAAGCGAATCGTCGCCCTGGATATGGGCGCACTGATCGCCGGTGCCAAGTACCGTGGCGAGTTCGAGGAGCGCTTGAAAGCCGTGCTCAAGGAAGTGCAGGAAGCGCAAGGTGAGATCATTCTGTTCATCGACGAATTGCACACGGTTGTCGGCGCCGGCAAGGCCGAGGGCGCGATGGATGCCGGCAACTTGCTCAAACCGATGTTGGCCCGCGGCGAACTGCACTGCATCGGCGCCACCACGCTTGACGAGTACCGCAAGCACATCGAGAAGGACGCGGCCCTGGAACGCCGTTTCCAGCCGGTCATGGTCGATCAGCCGTCGGTCGAGGACACGATCTCGATTCTGCGCGGCTTGCGCGAGCGCTACGAGGTGCATCACGGCGTCCGCATCAAGGACGCTGCCCTGGTCGCCGCTGCCGTGCTGTCTAATCGCTATATCTCGGATCGCTTTTTGCCGGATAAGGCCATTGACCTCGTCGATGAGGCCGCCGCCAAGCTGCGGACCGAGATCGATAGTATGCCGGCCGAGCTGGACGAAATCACGCGCCGCACCATGCAGCTGGAAATCGAGCGCGAGGCGCTCAAGAAAGAGAAAGACCCGGCCTCGAAAGAGCGCTTGGCCAAGATCGAAAAAGAGTTAGCGGAACTGAAAGGTGAGTCGGACACACTCAAGGCCCAATGGCAGGCCGAAAAAGAGGGAGTGCAAAAATTACGGACCCTGCGCGAACAAATTGATCAGACGAAAGTTGCCATCGAGCAGGCCGAGCGGCAATACGACTTGAACAAGGCCGCCGAGTTGAAGTACGGCAAGCTGCTGTCGCTGGAGAAAGACCTGAAAGCCGAGGAAGAACGGCTGGCCTCCAAGCAGGGGGCGGCCCGGCTCATCAAGGAAGAGGTGGACGAAGAAGACATCGCCGAAGTGGTCAGCCGGTGGACGCACATTCCTGTGTCGAAGCTGTTGGAAGGCGAGGTACAGAAATTGCTCCATTTGGAAGAAGAGTTGCATCGGCGCGTCATCGGTCAGGATGAGGCGGTGACGGCTGTGGCCGAGGCCGTGGTGCGGGCACGCTCCGGGCTGAAAGATCCGAATCGTCCCATCGGCTCGTTCATCTTCCTGGGTCCGACCGGCGTGGGCAAAACCGAGCTGGCGCGGGCGTTGGCCGAGTTCCTCTTCGACGACGAGCGGGCCATGATCCGCATCGATATGTCGGAGTATCAGGAAAAGCACACGGTAGCTCGCTTGCTGGGAGCGCCGCCGGGCTACATCGGCTTCGAGGAGGGTGGCCAACTGACCGAGGCTGTGCGCCGCCGGCCCTATTGCGTGATCCTCTTCGACGAGATCGAGAAAGCGCACCACGATGTTTTCAACGTGCTCTTGCAATTGTTGGACGATGGCAGGCTGACCGATGGGCAAGGGCGGACGGTGGATTTCAAGAACACCATCGTCATCATGACCTCGAACATCGGCAGCCAACGCATCCTGCAATATAAGGGTTCGTTCGTCGGCGAGGTCTATGACCGGATGAAGGATGCCGTGCTGGACGAGATGCGCCATCACTTCCGGCCGGAGTTCCTCAATCGCGTCGATGAGATCATTGTGTTCCACGCCCTGAGTGAGGAGCACCTGAAGAAGATCGTGGATATCCAGCTGGGGCGCCTGCGGCAGCGGCTGGAAGAGCGGCACATTCGCCTGGAGTTGACCGATCGGGCGCGGAAGCACTTGGTCGAGGTGGGTTACGATCCATCGTACGGTGCGCGGCCGCTGCGGCGTACAATTCAAAAGGAGATCGAGACGGCCCTGGGTCGTCTGTTGCTCCAGGGCGAAATCCGCGATGGCGAAACGGTCTACGTGGATTACAACACGGACAGAGGGGGCTTGACGTTTACGCCGGTAACACCGTGAACCGGCGAGCGGGGTCGCGTTAGCGCCCCGAGTTATTGCGTTCTCGGGGCGCTAACGCGACCCCGCTCGCCCCAAAGGAACGACACCGATGTCCGAAGATTTCATTCGCATCATGCACGCGCTGTTCCTGCCGGCGGGGGAATCGCGCTACGAATCGCCCTGGCGCCCCGCCGCCGACGTGTACCGCGGGCGCAACGGCTGGCTCGTCAAATTCGAGCTGGCCGGCGTTCGCCCCGAAGACCTGGAGCTGACTGTCATGGGCAATCGCCTCACCCTGCGCGGCATCCGCCGCGACAATACGGCCCTGGAAGGCTGCCGTTATTACCAAATGGAGATCGCCTATAGTCCTTTTGAGCGCAGCTTGACGCTGCCCTGCGATCTGGAACGGGTCAACGTCACCAGCGAGTACCGCGATGGCATGTTGCTCGTTCGTATCCCTGAGGGAGGCTCATCGTGACGCCAACCGAAAACGTGGTGGTCCTGCCGGTTCTGCCACTGAAAAATACTGTTTTGT
This sequence comes from Gemmataceae bacterium, assembly GCA_035653735.1. Taxonomy (GTDB): domain Bacteria; phylum Planctomycetota; class Planctomycetia; order Gemmatales; family Gemmataceae; genus JAJPHU01. Next base: position 5,473 of record DASRBG010000089.1, on the reverse strand, counting down.
TTCCGAATTTGTTCATGCCGCTGGCGGTGGGCCGGCCCAACTCCCTCGCCGCCGTCGAGGCCGTGCTCGCCACCGAGGAAAAGTCGTTCGTCGTTGCCGCCCAAAAGGACGGCAACAACGAGCAGCCCGGACTCGACGATCTCTATACCATCGGCACCCGCGCCGTGATCAAGAAGATGGCCCGCGGCGAGGGCGTCATCGAGCTAATCGTCCAGGGCGTCGAGCGCGTCACGCTCTTGAAAACGGAGCAAACCGAGCCGTTCCTCAAGGCGCGGGTGCAGCCGTTGCCTGAGCCGCAGGACACGGGCACCGAGATCGAGGCGCTCTATCGCGCCGTCGTTGAATTAGCCGCGCGCGTGCTGGAATTGGCGCAGGTGCAGGTCCCGATCAACATTCAGCAGCTCGTCGCTCAAACGCAAGATCCCCTGCGCTTCGCCTACCTGCTCGGCTCCATGCTCAGTCTCGACGTGGCCCGCGAGCAAGCGCTTCTTGAAGCACCAACCCGCGCCGAGGCATTGCGGCTGATGCACGGCTACCTCTCGCATGAGGTCCAGGTGTTGGAGCTGCGCAAGAAGATCAGCACCGCCGCCGAGACGGAGATGAGCAAGCAGCAGCGCGAGTACATGCTGCGGCAGCAGATGCAGGCCATCCAGGAAGAATTGGGCGAGAAAAATCCGGAAAAAGCCGAGGTGGAGGAGCTGCGCCGGCGCCTAAACGAAGTCGACCTGCCCGAGAACGTCCGCAAGGAAGCCGACCGCGAGCTGGGCCGGCTGGAGCGTTTGCCGCCGGTCGCCCCCGATTATCAGGTGATCCGTACCTATCTCGATTTCATCCTCGAATTGCCGTGGACCAAAACGACGACGGATGTGATCGACCTGGCCCACGCCCGGCAGGTGCTGGACGAGGACCATTACGACTTGAAGGACATCAAGGATCGCATTCTCGAAGATCTGGCCGTGTTGAAGCTCAACCCGGACGCCAAGGCGCCGATCCTGTGCCTGGTCGGGCCACCGGGAGTCGGCAAGACCTCGCTTGGGCAATCGATCGCCCGCTCGCTGGGCCGCACCTTTGAGCGCATGAGCCTGGGCGGCCTACACGATGAGGCGGAGCTGCGCGGCCATCGCCGCACGTACATCGGCGCCATGCCTGGCAGGCTCTTGCAGGCCATCCGCCGCGCCGGCGTGCGCAACCCCGTGCTGATGCTCGACGAGATCGACAAGCTCGGGCGCGATTATCGCGGCGATCCTGCCAGCGCCATGCTGGAAATCCTCGATCCGGCGCAAAACAACCAGTTCCGCGATAACTATCTCGATTTGCCGTTCGATCTGTCGAAGGTGTTTTTCATCACGACGGCCAATACGCTCGACACGATTCCCCGGCCGCTCCTGGACCGCATGGAGGTCATCCGGCTTTCAGGATATAGCGAGGAGGAAAAGGTCGAAATCGCCAAGCGTTATCTGCTGCCGCGACGGCTGAAAGAAGCAGGCCTGACGGCGGAGCAGCTGCAAATCGAGCCGGCTGCGCTGCGGCACGTTATCGCTCGTTACACACGCGAAGCCGGTGTGCGCGAGCTGGAACGCATGCTAGGGAGCATCGCGCGCAAAGTGGCGCGGCGCTTCGCAGAGGGCAAAACCGAGCCGGTGACGGTCGCCATCAAGGATCTCGCCGACCTGCTTGGGCCTGAGCGCGTTCGGCCGGAGCATTTCCGCAAGGATTTGCCTCCGGGCGTCTCAACCGGCCTGGCCTGGACCGAGGCGGGCGGCGACGTTCTTTACGTCGAGGCGACGCTGCTGCGCGACGGCCGCGGGATGCGTTTGACCGGCCAGCTCGGCGCGGTCATGAAGGAGTCGGCCCGCGCCGCTCAGTCGTTCGTGTGGTCGCACGCCGATGCGTTGGGCATCGACCCCGATCTGTTCCGTCACTCCGGCGTCCATCTCCACGTACCCGCCGGCGCGGTGCCCAAGGACGGCCCGTCCGCGGGGGTGGCCCTGGCGGCGGCACTGACGTCGCTGTACACCGGTGTGCCGGTGCGCAGTGACGTGGCCATGACCGGCGAAATCACGCTGACCGGCCTCGTGTTGCCGGTCGGCGGCATCAAGGAGAAAGTGTTGGCTGCTCGCCGCGCCGGCATCCTGCACGTCATCCTGCCGCATGACAACGAGATGGATCTGCGCGAATTACCCGACAATGTGCGCGCGGAGATGCAGTTCACGCTCGCCGAGCGCATCGAGGATGTGCTGTCGGCGGCACTGCCGCGCGTGGTCGATCGCATGCACGCTTTGCCGGTTGGATAAAATCAATCGTGCACTGAGCTGCGCACGCAGCGCAGTGGAGTAAGCGGCCGCCCCTGCTCCCACTTACTCCGTTGCGCTGCGTGCGCGGCTCGGTGAGCGGCTAAAGTGGAAATTCGCCCCCATGAGGTATCCAATGGCCTTCAGTGATGATTATGGCTGGCCGCAACAACAGCCCTCCCCTCCCCCATATCCGCCGCGGCGGCCCCCACGCTCCACCGTTCCCCCCTGGCTCATTCCGCTATTGACCGTCGCCCTGCTATGCGGCCTGCTTCTGCTCGGCGTGCTATTGTGGCGCGCTTACCAACTCCATCAAGAGGCCGATGCGCGAAACATTTACGGCGTGCCGCGCGAGATTACGACGCGCGGCGATTTGTCCGACATCGAGAAGACCAATATCGCCATCTACAAGAAATCCAAGCCGTCCGTCGCCCACATTACGACGATTAGCCTTGAGCGCGACTTCTGGAGCAGGAATGTTCAGGAAGTGCCGGAGGGTACCGGCTCCGGTTTCATCTGGGACGAAGGCGGACACATCGTCACGAATTTTCATGTCATCAAAAATGTCGTCCAAAACGGCGGAGGTGCCCGCGTGACGCTGGCCGACCACGCCGCGTACCAGGCCTCGCTCATCGGCGCCGCACCCGATAAAGATCTCGCCGTCCTGCACATTGATGCCCCGAAAAGCAAACTCATCCCCATCACCCTGGGCAAATCGGAAGATTTGCAGGTTGGCCAGATGGCTTACGCTATTGGCAACCCGTTCGGACTCGATTTGACATTCACCACCGGCGTCATCAGCGCCCTGGGACGGGAGATTCAATCCGTAACGAAGCGCTCGATCAAGAACATGATCCAAACGAGCGCGGCCATCAATCCCGGCAACTCCGGCGGGCCGCTTCTGGACAGCGCCGGCCGGCTCATCGGCGTGAACACGGCCATCTACAGCCCCTCCGGCGGCAACATCGGCATCGGCTTCGCCATCCCGGTCGATGAAGTCAACCGCGTGGTGCCGCAACTAATCAAGAATGGCAAGCTGTTGCGTCCGGGACTGGGCGTGCAGATCCTTGAAGACCGCTCGGCAAGGGAGCTAGGCGTGGAAAAGGGCGCGGTGGTTTTGAACGTCTATCGCGATAGCCCGGCAGCCAAGGCCGGCTTACGGCCGACGCGCCAGACGCGTTCCGGCCGCATTCGCCTCGGCGACATCATCACGGCCATCGATGACAACCCGGTCGAGAAAGCCAACGATTTCTTCGACATCCTGGAGAAAAAATACAAGATCGGCGATTCCGTGACGCTCACCGTAATCCGAGATGACGAGGAAAAGAAAGTGCAAGCAACGCTCGGATCGTCGGATTAACCACGAAAAGGACAAAAAGGACAAAAAAGACGTAAAATCGTTCAATTTTTACGTCTTTTTCGTCCTTTTTGTCCTTTGTTCGTATTATTCGTGGTGGTTCATTTCTTCGCCTTTGTGTAGCTCAACGCCAGCATCGCGAAGCCGGTCGCCAAGTTCGGGTCGGCTTCGCCAAACTGACGGTCGCCCCGGTTGATGAAACTCCCATTGTTCTGCTGGCGCTTCTTGATCGCCTCGAACAATTCGCGCCGCCAGTCGTGTTTTTGCCCCTTGGCGTCCTCGAAGCGGTCCTCACCCAGGGCTGCCATTGCCTTGCCGAAGGTGTGGTAATAGTAGAACAAGCCTGCTTGACCCATGCCGGGGTTCTCTTCGAGCGTGTAATGCCGGCGAATCCAGCCGATCGCCCCTTTGACGCGCGGGTCATCCTTGCTGACGCCGGCGTAGAGGAAGCTGCGCAGGCCGCCGTAAGTCATCGCTCCCTGCGAGCGCAGGCCGCCCTCCGGCGTGGTGTGCTGTTCGTCCTTGGGATTGACGATGGGAACGTAAACCATCCCGCCTTTGTCGTCTTCGGTCGTCTTCTTGGCAAAGGGTTGATCGTTGGTTTCGCCGGGCAGGTTCTGGCAGCGACTGACGAATTTCATCGCCCGCTGGATGGCCGGATCATCCTTGGGCACGCCGGCCGCGAGAAGAGCGTCGATGAAATACTGCGTATTCGACATATCAGGCCGACTCGCTCCGTCGTAACCGACGCCGCCGAACTTCACGTCTTCTTCCTCCACTTTATTTTGTAGCTTTTTGAGATAGGCCGTGGCGTTTTTGATGATGGCGTCGTACCTGCCGTCCTTGTTGGCTTCGGAGAGGGCCATGACGGAGACGCTGGTGGTGTAGTTGGCCAGAATCTTGTCGTAGATGCCGCCGTCGGCCTTGACGCTCTTTTCCAAATAGCGAAGCCCGCGCGCCACGACGGGATCATCGTTGCGAAAGCCGCTGCGCACCATGCCGGCGACGATGACGGCCGTGATGCCCGGCCCGGCGCGTCGCGGCGAGAAACTGCCGTCCTCACCCTGGCGCGACTTCAAATAGTCGGCGGCTTTCTCTAACACTTCCTTCAATTGTTCCGGGTCGGAACCGACGTCGTCCGCCGCGCGAATCAACGGCATCCGCCATCCCAGCGCGATCGCGGTCAACATGGCAGAGAGAGAATCGCGTCTGTTCACGGGTTGCTCCTTGTTTGTAGCTCAGGCTTTCTAGCCTGACCTATGAGGCGTTTTCGATCCACAGCTTGTTGTAGGCTTCTGGCATCTCGCTGGGCAGTAACGCCGTTCGATAGAAACAAGGTGTCTCCATCACTTCCCGACGTTGAGCTTCCCCAACGCCTGGGCGGCGTAGGAACGCACCTGGGGATTGCGATCGTTGCGTTGCATTTCGGCCAGTGTAGGGATTGCCTCGCTGGCCGCGGGGCCGCACTTCAGCACGGACAGGATTGCCTCCCGGCGCACGGCCGCATGTGGATCTTTCAAGGCGCCAAGAACGGCGGGGAGCGCCGCGGCATCGGCCGGCCCGACGCTTCCCAGTTTGGCCACTGCCGTTTTCCGCACTTTGGGGTCGGGATCCTGTAACGCCTTGAGCCAGTGGCTAACCGGCTTGCCGCCGGCCAACATTGCCTTCGGTTGGCCGCAGCCGACCAAAAGACAAACGAGGCTTGCCCCAACTATCGCGATGTGTCTCATACTTTTGCTCAATTGAAGAAATCTCCCGGAACCACCTCGCCGCCCGACCGCGTGCCCAGGGCCTGGAAGATCAGACTGTCCTGGGTGTAGCTGCC
>DASRBG010000088.1:0-6985 GCA_035653735.1 Gemmataceae bacterium | reverse complement strand
CAGGCTCGCCGGGGCCGATATCCTCGAGGGTGTCTTCGAGCAGCCGCTGCTTGGCCCAATCCACGCGCCGGTGCTGGCCGTCGTCGGTCTTCAGCCAGCCGCCGGCGATCTGTTGGAGCCGGAGCAGCGCGACCATGGCGTTGGCCACCGTGATCGTTCCGCCTTCGACCTGCGCGATGAAGTCTTCCTCGATGGCTTCGTAGATGGCCCGGCACTCGTTGGAGATCGTGCAGCGGTAGGTGACGTGGGTCTGCGGTGGCAGGTCGAGCACGTCCTTGCCGACGCGGTACGTGACGCGCCGCATAAGCGATTCCAGTTCATCGAGGTTCTTGTAGTTGGTGATCTGCTTGTTCTGGAAGCCGCCCATGACGGCATACTTCTGCTTGAAGGCGTTGAACGACGGGCCGAAGACCGAGGCATCCAGAAAACGGAACTGCGCGTAGACGTCGCGCGGTGAATGCGGCATCGGCGTGCCCGTAAGCGCCAGGCGGTGCCGCGCGCGGCCGCGCAGCCGCTTGAAGTAGAGCGAACCTTTGCCGCCGGGCCGCTTCAACTTGTGCGACTCGTCGGCGACGACCAGGTCCCAGTCCTGCCGTTCCGCCCAGGAACCGAACGGCTCGCGCCACACGGCGTCGTAGTTGATGACGGCGACGAACGGTACGCCTCTCGTCTCGGCCAGCCTGAGCTCCTCTTCGGCCAGGCGCTGTTTTTCGGCGACGCTGCCCGCGTCCTCGTCGAGCGCGACCACAACCATCGGGGTCGTGACGTGTCGCTCGAACTGCGCCACCCAGACCTGGACCACGCGCAGCGGCGCCACGATCAGCACGCGCATGGCGCGCAGTCCGAGGAGGATCATGCAGGCCACCAGGCTCTTGCCGGTGCCCATGCCCATGGCGAGCATCACGCCGTAGAGTCCTTGGAGAAACCGCTCCATGGCGAACTCGTAGGCGGCGGTCTGGTGACGCCACGGGCGCGTCCTCAGACCGGCAGGAAGATCCGGCGCAGCGGTGGGAGCGTGCTTCTCTTGTGGACAGGCTTTGTTCGCGGTGAGCGCGTCGAAGCTTGCCGAGGTCGCAAGCCGCGGGATGGTCTGCCGGACGATTGCGGCGTGGTGCGGCGTCGCTGGGTAGGTCCACGCCTTCCGCGGAGCGTTCCACCACCCGCCTGGAATCCGCCGGCACAGCAGGAGCTGGCTGAAGGGTGTCCGGAGGATGATCTTGCCGGCTTCGACGGCCGCGAAGCTTTCAGTGGCTGGCTTGGTCCCGCTGGTTTCCATGGCTGCTTCCCGCGCTCTCGCGCTCGGTACAGCCCAATCTTCAGCGAGACCTATGTCAGTGAATCAATGTCAGCGATGTCAGTGAAAATGTCAGCGCTCAGGCGCGGGCCTTGACGCCGAACTGGATGAACCGCTCGATCCGGTTGGCCTTCTCGCCACCGTCCGGCACTTGCGGTTTCGACAGCTTCCAGGCGTTTAAGTCCTGGCGCTGCACCATGGTCCACCAGCAGATGTCCTTCAGCTTGCAGCCATAGTCGGCGAGGCACTTCTTCAACACGGCTGGCCGCTCGCCGGGTGGTGTCGGAACGATCTCCTGTTCCCGCCTTGCGGCGATCTGGCGGCACAGATCCTCCACGGTCTCGATGGCAGCAACGAGACCGGAATCCCCGAGGCGCACCAGTTCCGTGAGCGAGTACAGCGCCCGGCCATTGGCCTGCCACGCCGGGTCCTTCGGCAGCGCGCCGGGAAATAGAACCACTGGCGCCGGCGAATTTGCGAACCGCGCAGTTGAACGGAGAATGTCGAGGCCGTCCGGCCAGCTGGCGCCCTGAATCAGGAAGAACTCGGCCGCCCTCGATCCCAGACGGCGCTGCCCCAACAGCCAGACCCGCCCGGGCTTTAATTCCTGAACCCCACCCACAAGAGCAAAGGCGCCCTTCAGCAGTTCGGCGAGGCCGGCGAAGTTCACCTCCCATTGCTGCTGGCGCTCGCGCGGGACCCGCACGACGCCCAACCGCGGACACGATATCAGGCCATCCGCCCCGCCGTCACCCGGATAGATCACCTCTCCGGTGTGAGGCTCGCCGCAGGCGTCGCACTGGACCGCTTCGGCATCCTCGCGCCGCCGCAGGATGCCCAGCGTGAAGATGCGCTCCCGCTCATTCTTCGGCCACTGGCGTGTCTCGTCGTAGCCGATCACGTGGTCCCGCAGCCCGGCGCGAAGCCAGATCTCTTCCAGAGGGCTACGCACAGATCACCTTGGATCGCTCCAGCACGGCCCGGATTCTTCGGTGATCCGGCGTGTCCTTGAGGTTCGAACTGTTCCGGGCGCTCATCGTGAAGGTCACGGTCTTCGGCCTCGGATTGCCAGTCGTCATCACGGCCTGGAGCGTGACCGAATCAACTTTCAGACATTCAAGCGGCAGTTCCTCGCGATTCAGCCCACGCGCGACCAGGACGTGCAGGTTCGCCTCCTTCCGCCTGCCGTCGACGGTGAATGTCAGGTTGCCCCCCTCGCCATCCGGCACTGCCAGCCGCATCGAGCGCATCCGGATCGCCTTGATGCCATCTGCCGGCTCGATGCAAAAGCGGAAGGTGGGGTCCTTGAGCTGCTCCAACCTAAAAGTTGGCATAGTCTCGGCATCCAGTTCGATTTCCTGCCGCAGTATGTGCCGGGCGAACATCTGCGCGAGTTCCTTCTGCATCTGGCAGCCGCCATCGGCGTACAGCTCGAGCCGGCCATCCTTTTCGTAATGGATAAAGACCACATCGAAGGCCTGCTGCTGGAAGCTGCGCTTCAGCTCGTTGGAGTCCTCGAAGCAGACTACGGCCTTGGGGTAGTCGGCCAGATAGACCATGAAATAGCGCGCCTCGCCGCGATCCTCGACCTCGATGTTGCAGAACTCGCCGCGCCCTTGGTTCTTCACGTAGTATTCGGAAATCGCGGTTGTGAGTCCGTCCATGGCTGCGGCCCCGGTGTGGGCGGGGACCGCGGGGAGATCGCTGCGCCGGTGCCAGTAGCGCTTCAGGTTATCGGCCCAGGCGAACTGGCTCGCGACGCGAAAGATCTCCGGCTTGGCCAGCAGGACCCGGAAGACTTTTTCGATGTTCGTGCGCGCCTTGCCCATGACCGGAAGGAGATCCAACCCGCGGGATCGGCCCACGTCGAGAATCGTGAGAATGCCGTTTCGGGAAGCCAGCAGATCCGCGTTCTGAAAATCGACGGTGACGGCCTGCCGCTCATGTCCGGGCAGGGCCACGATTGCGTTGTTGAGGAGTTCGATATCGCCGGGCGCCTGCGCCCAGTCGAAATCGGAAAGGAGGTCGCGTTGCTGAAAGTATTCGCCGAGAAGTGGGGTGGGAACGAGACGAAGGAAATTCCTTTGGTTATACTCGAGCCTCATGCGTGCAGATCACCGGACCGTGAGCTGCGCGCGCATAAACTCGTCACAACGGGCGCAGCCCGCGGGACTTGGTGCGGGGCGTACGGCGCGCCCAACGCGGTACCGGGCGTCATAGCAGACACACCAGCGATCTTCGATTATACAGGAGAATAGAAGGCGAATCTGACAAACGGTGGCCGTGCGGACGCGGGCTTACGTGCTAGGTTTTTGACATGCCGGTGTTGAGCCTCCGTGATAGCCCCTGCGCCGCGTCGGTTGGCAGGCAACGGCGGTCACCAGTCGAGCCAGACGCCACGGTACGGCGCGGTATGGATGATCAAGTGCGCGAAGCGGCCGGTTCCAAAAGTTGACCGGCTCTCATCTAACGGCCCGCGTCCCCCGCAAACAGCAAGTCCAAGAGAGGTTGCAGCCACCTGCGGTCGGCGGCGACGCCATACGAGTCCCAGGTTTGGAGCGCGGCCCGGATCCGGGCGATCTCGGCCTCGGTGAACTCGAATTCCTTGGCTGGGATCGAGAGCGTGGGGCTCCAGACGACGCGCTCCTGGCCGGCGACGATCTCTCGCTTCAGTTCAAGCGCCTTCTCCTCGCCGGCACTGAGCGCGATGCGGTCCTGGATAGCCCAGATCGCGCGAATGGAACCGACGTCTGCCCGCTGCGCGCCCAGGAGGGCGTGCAGGTTCAGACGCTGGGTGTGGTCCAGCATCAGTTTCATTTGATCGTCCTTTACGGGTTGGAGTAGAGCAGAATGTAGCCCGCCGTCACTCCGGCGGGATTCTTGACCTTGATCACGCCAGACCAGCCGGACGGATTGCTGGCGCCCATCAGTTCGGCGAAGCGGTAGCCGTTGCCGCTGCCGCCGGCGAGGATGAGTTCGCCTGCGGATGTGACCTGCAAGAGCGTGTGATCACCCAGGTTTGATCCAGGACCGGCGACGCGGAACGGCGTCTCTGCATTGTCCTTGGCGATGACCAGCAGCGGGCCGCACGCCACACCCGCAGCGACCGGCGCGGCCTGGTAGCCCCACGTCCGGGCGTAGCCCTTTTTCGGGTCGTTGCCCTGCTGGAGGCACGCTCCCCAGAGCAGGATCGAGCCGCTGGTCCAATCGTCGCCGTTGCCGGCGTACTGGCGCACGACGATCCAGAGTCCAGTTTGTCCCGCGGCCAGAGTGCCGGTGATCTTGAAGCGCTGCCAGGAGGTCGTGAGCGTGATTTGCGCCGGGCCGGCGAGGTAGGCGGCATACGGGTTGTCGACGATGGCGATCGAGACCTTGCGCGTTCCGGATTCCACGCGCGCCCAGATGTAGAACGTGTACTGGCCGCCGGGCGCGAGGCCTGCGATTTGCTGCTGGATGATCGGGGTGGCGGTGACGGCAGTGACTTGGTCAGCCGTCGTGTTGCCGTCGGGCGCCGTGGCGGCGTTTGCGGTCACGGAACACGACCCACCGTTCTTGTCCCAGGTCGCCACCGTGAAGTCTTCGGAGTATTTCGCCATGTTCTCGAACGCGCCGCCGACGGTGCCGTAGGCTCCACACTCCACCGACTGGAGATGCGAGTCGAGATACGCCCAGAGATTGTTGGCGGCGGCATAGGCGAAGCTGGCGCCGCCCGATGCATCGCGCAGCACCACCGTGCTCGCCGTCGCGTTTGGCGTGGCGTCGCTGACCTGCGCCGACGTGTGCGTGTGCGCCGGCAAGTCGCTCGCCTGGAGCGGTGTCACGGTCACCGTTGCCCCTGCGCTCGCCTGCTTCAGGAACCCCGGGCCGGTCGCCGAAAGATCCGCGCCTGTGCCGCCGCGCGCCAGTTCCAGAGCGCCGGAAACGACGTCCGATGCCGAGTGCGTGTGGCTCGCGTTGGCCTTCGCCGCGGATGAGCCGTCCACTAGCACGCAATCGCCGGCGTCGCCAATCGCGGCGTCGATCGCACCCGAGGAGTTGATGACGGCTGCGCGGGAAGGCGCAAAGCCAGGTCCCTTGAGCGGCCGTGCGGCCAGGTCGGTCACGAGCCCCGCCACGTCGGATTCGGCGTGACTGTGGCTGCCGAGAGACAGCACTCCGGCCGCGAGCGACAGGCCGGAGCCGATACTCAACTCGGCCAGCGTGTTCTCGGAGGGCGAGTAGAGCAGCTTGTTCGCGGCGATAGTTGTCAGGCCGGTGCCGCCGCGCGGCACGCCGAACGCGCCGCTCACGATGTCGCTGGCGACGTGCTGGTGGGTGGGAAGGTCCGACCCCGCGAGCGGCGCGCCGGCCGTGACGCGGCCCTTGGCATCCACCGTCACCTTGGAATAAGTTCCTGGCGTCGCGCCGGAGTTCGCCAGCGAGATCACGCCGACGTTCACAGCGATCCCGCCAACGGGATCGACCTGGACGATGCCCTTGGAGGTGGTGGTGGCATCCGGGTAAGAGAACGCGCCGAAGGTCTGGCCGGGAGCGAAATCGATGATCGCATCGAACGCGACGTGATCGTTGGCGTTGAGGGCCATGCCGAGGTCGCCCGAGTTGTCGGCCTTGCGCCATTTGATCGCGCCGGCGTTCGGCAGGCGCACCAGGCCGGTGGCCGCCTTCGCGCCCGAGCCGAACTCCGCTCCATCGACGAACGTCTTCACGCCGGTGATGGTGACCGCGCCGTCGCGCCGCACGTAGTTTCGCGCGGCCACGGTGCCCAGCTCATTCTCAATGGCAGTAACGGCCGACTGAAGCGCGGTGATGAACGCCGAGACCATGTTGGCCTTCACCGCCACGCCCTGCGCGTGCTGAGCCGCCGTGGTCCCGAAAGCCCCGCGCTGGCAGCCCGTGAACTGCATGGCGGTCTTCGCGTTGTAAACGATCAGCTCGTCATCAATCGAGAGGATTCCATAGGATGCCGCGAAGCCATCCGTCGATGTAACACTGATCGTTGTATCGCCCGCGAGGATCTGCTGCGTGGCCGTCGTTTCGAGCGGGCGCGTCGAGAAGGCGTCCACGGGCGCGTAGAGCGTCGCCGCGCTGTCGATCAAGTTCGGATAGCTGCTACTCATTGAGCCTCCTCGTGTTCGCCCGGAAGCGGTTCAGAGCGCCGCCCGCCGCGGCCGCAACGGGCCTGGCAACGACGGCCGGCAGCGCCCGCGCCGCGCGCGGCTTGTGGTAGGAGACCGCCGTCGCAACAGCCTGGCTCGCCACCTCGAGCGGCACCGGGCGCGAGTTCAGGCAAAACTGGTCGAACGCCCAGAAGCAGAACGAGTACAGGCCCTCACTGCGCCACATGCCGTAAGCCTGCGCCATAGGCGGATCCGGCGGCCCGTAGATGCCGGCCAGATACATGCACTCCTCGGGAGGCCTGCCGAGCGTGCGCGGGAACTCCATCGTCTGCCGCATCCGGACGGCGTTCTTCTGCCAGACGTCGTAATCGAAGCCCTCCGCGCGGAAGTACTTCACACCGTACGCGGAGTTCTTCCACTGCTCCGGCAGGTTGACGTGGAAGTTGAGCGCGCGGAACTCGGGCGAAGGCGCGGGCTTGCCCTGGTTGGCGTCGAGCGGCCACAAGCACTCGAACACCGCCGCCGGATGATACTGCCGCACGTAGGCGATCACCTCCTGGCAGTACTCCCAGAT
>DASRBG010000087.1:0-5164 GCA_035653735.1 Gemmataceae bacterium | reverse complement strand
AGCGGAGACCTTCGGTCGCGGACCGTGGCGGGGTCCGGAGACCCCGCCACAACAGGGATTGGCGAGCGGGGTCGCGTTAGCGCCCCGAGAGATTCGCTCGGGGCGCTAACGCGACCCCGCTCGCCAAATGGGAGGGAAGCCATGACCCAACGGAGATTATGGACGCGCCGCTCCGCCTTGCTGGCCCTGGCCGGGGCGGGACTGAGTGTGCCTGCTTGCGAGTTTAGCGATTTCTTTAGCTGGAACGACGGCAAACCTGTGCTCTTCGGCTACAGCACCGCTCCCAACTTCGATCGCCGCTACAAAACCATCCGCGTCAAGATTTTCAAGGATCCCACCTTCTGGGCTGTGGTGCCGGTGCCGGGGCTGGAAGATCAACTAACCTTAGCCATTGTGCATCGCATCGAGCAGATCACGCCGTACAAGGTGAATGCCGGCGATGCCGATACCGAGCTGTCCGGTTCGATCGTCAGCTTCCTGCAAATGTCGCTCAACTACAACCAATTGAACGAAATCCGCGAGGTGGAAACGACCTTGTCGTGCGCGGTGCGCTGGAAAGACTTGCGTACCGGGCAAATGCTGTCGCAGCCGGCGCCTCGCAACCTGGAACCGCCGCCGCCGGCCGGTCTACTGCCCGGTCAACAGGATCCGCTCAACCTGGCGACAACCCCGGGCAGCCTCGCAACGCAGCCGCTCAGCGCCGCCGCCACGTCGCCGGGCGGCAACCCGGCTACACTGACGCAGACCTCGCCGCCGCCGACAACCGGCAATCCGTTCCTCGGACAGACCAACGCGCCAGGGCCGTCGGGCGGCCCGCCGCTCCAGGGTTCGGCTGTGCCGGCGGCCGATGCGATCGGCGCCGTGCTGGTGCGTTCCGTCGCTCACTATCGCCCGGAACTCGGTGAATCGGTGGCGACGGCCCAGCAAATGAATTGTGACCGCATGGCCGAACAGATCGTCAACATGATGGAAACCGCTTGGTGAAACCATGTCCGCTTCTCCGACCTGGCAGCTACGCGACCGCACCCTCACGCCCGGCGCTCCACCCCTGGTGATGGGCATCGTCAATGTCACGCCGGACAGCTTCTCCGACGGCGGCCGATTTCTCGTCGCCGACGCCGCCGTCGCACATGCCCTGCGGCTCGTCGAACAAGGCGCCGACCTGCTCGACATCGGCGGCGAATCGACCCGGCCCGGCTCCCAGCCCGTTCCCCTGGAAGAAGAACTATCCCGCGTCATTCCCGTCGTCCGCCGCCTCGCCGAGCTGACCACCACACCCCTCTCCGTGGACACCAACAAGGCGGAGGTGGCCCGGCAAGCGCTGGAGGCGGGGGCGCACATCATCAACGACATAACCGCGCTGCAAGGCGATCCGGCCATGCCCGAAGTGGTGCGGAGCTATCGCGCCGGCGTCATCCTCATGCACATGCAGGGCACGCCCGCCACCATGCAGATCGATCCGCGCTACGACGACGTCGTCGCCGAAGTGGACGGCTTTCTGGAGGCGAGGTTGCAGGCTTGCATCGATCTGGGTATAGCAGCGTCGCAGGTCGTGCTCGATCCGGGCATCGGCTTCGGCAAGCGAACGCGGCACAACCTGCGGCTGTTGGCTGATCTGGAGGAATTGCAACGTCTAGGCCGGCCGGTGTGCCTAGGCGTGTCGCGCAAGGGATTTTTGGGCAAGCTGCTGGAGCGTCCGTTGGAACAACGCCTGGCCAGCTCGCTCGCCGCCGCCTGTTACGCCCTCGTTCGCGGAAGTGCCCAGATCCTCCGCGTTCACGATGTCGCCGAGACGCACGATGCCGTTGTGTTGTGGAACGCGTTGAGGGCGAACGGCCGGCGTTAGCCGGCTGGTCGAGGCTTTCACCAGCCGGCTGACGCCGGCCGTTCGCCGAGCACGCATGGGAGGAGAACCATTGCGGGAACGCCTGGCCCAGCTTTATGAATCGCTCGGCACGCACGACGTGGTAGAGATCGCCATTCTCGCCGTGACCATCTACCTGATTCTGCGTCTGCTCGGCAAAACGCGCGGCGCCGGCATCGTGCGCGGTCTGGGGCTGGTTGCCATCGGCTTGTTCCTCGTCGCTCAGGTCATCGTCGCCAGTTTCGATTTGACCGTCCTGGGCCGCGTCCTCGATTATCTGCTGACAACGGTGCTGCTGGGCCTGCTGGTTATCTTTCAGCCGGAGCTTCGCCGCGGTCTGATGGTGCTGGGCCGCTATCCCATCCTGCGTTATTTCGTGCATGCGCCGCAGCATCCGATCGCCGACCGCCTGGCCGACGCTGCCGAAGCCATGTCGCGGGAGAACATCGGCGCTCTTATCGTGATCGAGCGCGAGATGGCCCTGGCCACCTATGTCGAGACGGGCGAATTGATCGACGGGGAAGTATCGGTCAACTTGTTGCGGGCGATTTTCAGCAAACGCAGCCCGCTGCACGATGGCGCGGTAATCTTGTGCTCGGGACGCATCGCCGCGGCGGCCTGCCAGTTGCCGCTGGGTCAACCGCCGGAGACCGCCGGCATGAACATGGGCATGCGGCATCGCTCGGCCCTGTGCATGAGCGAGGAGACCGACGCCGTCTTGTTGGTCGTCAGCGAGGAGACCGGGCGCATTTCGTTGGCCGTGGGCGGCCGACTCGAACCCGTGCCGCGCGAGAACCTGTCGCGCCGAATCGCCGACTTGCTGAGCCGGCGCAAGGCGGAGCCGGTGCAGTCGGTCTCCGATGTGGACATGCAACAACGTTCCGCGGCGTAGAGACGATTCCGTGACTCGGCGAGCGGGGTCGCGTAAGCGCCCCGAGAGAGCCAACTCGGGGCGCTTACGCGACCCCGCTCGCCCCAGAGGTGCCGATGTTCGATCGCATGCTTTCGCTGGTTGTGGCCCTGAGCCTGGCGCTGTTGGTTTGGCTGTACGCGCGCAGCCGCGATCAGGAAGTGCTCGACAATGTGCCGGTGCCCGTGCAGGTGACGCTGGCGCCGGATCAAGCCGAGCATTATCGCCTGGAATTGAGTGGGCCGAATCACGTCATGGTGTCCTTCACCGGCTCGCCCTTGCATATCCGCGAATTGCAGAGCATGCTCCAGCACGACGAACTGCAAATCCCTCTGACGGTCTCCGTGCCGGCCGAGCATCTGCACGAAAGCCGCTACAGCGATTCGCTGCTGGTCGAAAGCGCCGACGTACATACGCCGCCCGGCGTCACGGCGATCCCAATCGAGGGCCGCAATCGCATTTCGCTCACGCTGCACCGGTTGGTCGAGCGCCGTTTGCCGGTGCATTTCGAAGCGGTGAACGACGAGACGGCTGGACAAGTGGTCATCGAGCCGGCGACAGTGCTGGTGCGCGGGCCGCAGGATGTGCTGGAACGAGCGCGGGCCATCTCGACGCAGCCCTCGGAGCTGCCGGCGCGATGGCCGCTGAACGGAGGCGCGCTCCGTGTTCCCCTAGTGCAAGAGTTGGAAGGCCGGCCCGTGCAGGTGATGCCGCCGCGTGTCGCCGTGCGGGTGCCGCCGCAGCCGCGCAAAGTCTACGAGCTGCCGGAAGTGCCGATACACTTCTTATGTCCGGTGGACTTCCCGCTACGGCCGAAGTTCTTTGATGAACGCTCCGGACGCATCGCCCTGCGCGTGCAGGGACCGGCCCGCGAGGAGTTGCCCAAAGTATATGCGTTCGTCGATTTGACGCAGGGACGCTTCCCGGCAGGCAGATATCACGAGCCAATTCAGATACAATTACCGAAGGAGTTCGAGTTGGTGCAGGACCCGCCGCGCGGCGTGCCGTTTCAACTGGTGCCGGCGGATAGCGGTCCGCGCGGCCTGGACAGCACCATCCCCGCACCGTGAGAGAGCCGTGATGAACGCTGCTGAGTCTTCGTCAATTTCCACGCCGGAGTTGTCCGATTATTGCCAGAAGCTGGCTCGTCGCGCCCGTGCCGCCTCTCGACTGTTGGCCACGGCCAAGGGCGCGCGCAAGAACGATTGGCTCTTGGGGACGGCCGAGGTGCTGGAAGTGCGGGGCGATGAAGTTCTGGCCGCGAACGAGCAGGATGTGGCCGACGCCGCCCAAGCGGGGTTAAGTGCCGCTCTGATCGATCGTTTGCGTCTGACGCCGGCACGGCTGCGCGATGCCGCGGCGGGATTGCGGGAAGTGGCCGCCCTGCCCGATCCGGTCGGTCAGGTGCGCGCCAGCAGCGTTCGGCCCAACGGCTTGGAGGTGCATAAAGTCGGGGTACCCCTGGGCGTGCTGCTGTTCATCTACGAATCGCGGCCCAACGTCACTATTGATGCGGCGGCGCTGAGCATCAAGAGCGGCAATGCCATCATCTTGCGTGGCGGCCGCGAAGCGCTCCGCTCCAACCTGGCTTTGCACCGCATCCTCGCCCACGGGTTGCGTCAGTGCGATTTGCCCGAGCATGCCGTGCAAATGGTCGAGACGCCCGATCGCGCCGCCGTTGGGCATTTGCTGAAAATGAACGACCTCATCGACCTGGCGATTCCGCGCGGCGGCGAGGGACTAATTCGCCGCGTCGCCGAGGAGGCGCGCATGCCGGTGCTGAAGCACTACAAGGGAATCTGCCACGTTTTCGTCGAGAAATCCGCCGATTTCGACCGCGCCGAGCGCATCGTGCTGAATGCCAAGTGCCAGCGACCCAGCGTGTGCAACGCAATGGAATGTCTGCTCGTCGAGGAGTCCGTGGCAGGGACGTTTTTGCCGCGTGTGGCCGCATCGCTGCGGCGGCGCGGCGTCGAGCTGCGCGGCTGTCCGGCTTCCTGTCGATTGGTCCCAGAAATAATTCCGGCTCGCGCGGAAGATTTTGATACCGAATTTCTTGATCTTGTGTTATCCATCAAAGTAGTGGCGGATCTCGACGATGCGGTCGCCCACATCAACCAGCACGGGTCCGGCCACACCGATGCGATTGTGACCAACGATTTAAGCGCGGCCCGGCGTTTCACGGCAACAGTCGATTCGGCGGCCGTGATGGTCAACGCCAGCACGCGCTTTCACGACGGCCAGGAGTTGGGGCTGGGAGCGGAGATCGGCATCAGCACGGATAAATTCCACGCCCGCGGCCCCTGTGGGGGGCTGGAACTAACCAGCTACAAGTATATTGTCTACGGAGAAGGACACGTTCGCGGAGAGTGACGGTTTTTGGGCGAGCG